>JBGQIW010000005.1:0-54729 GCA_041498715.1 Gemmatimonadota bacterium
CAACGTCATTCGGAGGAGCTATGTCGAACCGGAAGGGCTTCACCCTGATCGAGCTTCTGATCGTGGTCGTGATCATCGGCATCTTGGCCGCGATCGCGATTCCGAAGTTCGCCAACACGAAGCAGAAGGCTGTCAAGGCGAGCATGATCTCGGATCTGCGCAACCTGGCGACCGCGCAGGAGGCGTTCTACGCCGACTCGTCCAAGTACGCCACGACCTACGGCACGACCATCGCCACGGGTCAGGTGAACTTCTCCGTCAGCCAGAACAACGCGCTGGTGATCAACAGCGCGTCGAACGCCAGCGGCTGGGCGGCGACGATTTCGAACCCGGGCTACTCGCCGGGCTCGTGCGGGGTGTTCGTCGGCTCGACCTTCTCGGGCTCCGGTACGCCCGCGGCCGCCACTCAAGAGGGCATCCCGGTCTGTCCGTGATTCCGGCTCGGGCGCTGCAAGCGTGAGGCGAGGGCGGGGGCCAATGCTCCCGCCCTCGCTGTTTCCGTGCGCCGCGTGCCCAGCATGAACGTTCTAGCCCTTCTCTGACGTCCGCGCCACCTTGGGCGCCGAAGCGCCGGGCCGAGTGACAGACCCGGCGTCTCGATCTGGATGCCTTTGGACAGAGGAGGATGCCATGAAGCTCACCAAACCCGCCCCGACGACGATCATTCGCGAGGACTTCGAGAATCTATTCGATCGCTTTTTCAGTCGGAGCGTCGCTGGCCAGCCCCCCAGGGTGTTCGAGACGATGTGGGCCCCCAGCCTGGATTTCTCGGAGGACGAGAAGGACTACATCGTGCGCGTCGAGGCCCCGGGCATTCCGAAGGAGGATCTCGAGGTGAACCTCGAGGGCCAGGTGCTGACCGTTTCCGGCCGGCGAAGCTTTGAGAAGGAGGAGCAGCGCGAGGAGTACTTCTGGCGAGAACGGGAGCAGGGCCGGTTCGTACGGACTGTGCGCCTTCCGGGCCCGGTCGACTCGGCGACGGTCGAGGCCAACTTCGACAACGGCGTGATGACGATCCGCCTCCCTAAGGCGGACGCCGATACGAGAACCCGCATCGTCGTCAAGTAGCGCGGGCCGGCCGGTTCTCCGGCCCAAATCCCTGCCGCCACCCGCTTCACGCCCCCAACATTGCGTTCCCGACACTCGCGGAGCATGCTTGCGCCACGACATCCTGGCTCAGCACGTCGCGGAGGGAGCAATGAAGGGACCAATGGGAAGAGCGGTGCTGCTGTCGCTGCTGGCGCTTGCGTGCAGCCGGCTTCCCGAGCGGCAACGCCTCCTCGCCACCGACGCCGCCCACGGTCAGGCCACGGCGACCCAGGGTCTGGCGACCGGGTTCGTCGCCTTCCTCGCCGACGATGCGGTGTACCTCCAGCCCGACGTCGGCTACATCCGGGGGAAGGCCGCCATCCAGGCCTTTCTCAGCCGCCTGCCGCCCACCACGAAGCTGAGCTTCCGACCTGCCCGCGCGCGCGTCTCGGCCGACGGCGCTGTCGGCTACACCTTCGGCTGGACCGA
The DNA here is from genome assembly GCA_041498715.1 of Gemmatimonadota bacterium. Classification (GTDB taxonomy): domain Bacteria; phylum Gemmatimonadota; class Gemmatimonadetes; order Gemmatimonadales; family GWC2-71-9; genus DASQPE01. The sequence goes on from JBGQIW010000005.1 coordinate 1,519, forward strand.
GCTCTCGAGCTCCGGGTCGCCCGTCCGCTACGGCAAGTACATCGCGTTCTGGAGGAAGCAGCCGGACGGGAGCTGGAGAGTCGAAGCCTGGAACCGAAGCGGTGGGCGCGACTCAGCGGCCGCGGCTCCCACCGGGCTGCCGGAGCAGGACGACCGCTCCGCGTCGCCCCGGCAGGTGGATGTCGCCGCCCAGACCCGCGCCCTGCTGGGCGTGGACTCCGCGTTCGCGGGCGCGTCGGTGGCCCGGGGCGCCGCCGCCGCCTTCGCCGAGTACGCGGCTCTCCACGCCGTGAGCCTCGGCGGTGGGAAGGACTTTGTGGTCGGGCGGGACGCGATCCGGAAAGACCAGACACCCAGCGCGCCAGGGGAAGTCCTCGACTGGGGACCCGCGATGGGCAGCGTCGGGCCGGGGGCCGATCTGGGGTGGACGGTGGGTGACTACGTCTTCACCCTCTCCGGCGCGCCTCCTCGTGTGTTCTACGGCAAGTATCTCACAGTGTGGGAGCAAGCGGACTCCGGGACCTGGTGCTTCGTGGTGGACGGCGGCAGCGGGAATCCGGCGCCCGCGGGTCCGCCGGGGGCAGAGGCCAAGCCCTGAACGTGCCGGTCGCGCGATCTTGGGAGCTGGTCCTCTTGCCGCTCACGTACTATCTGCGGATACTGCGAGGTATCTTGTTGCGGGGTGTGGGCGGCTTCGCGTTCGCGCTGGTCGAGTTGAGCGTCCGGCGTTTCTCCAAGACGATCGAGTAGCGCATTCCCGAGTACGCATGATCACCGTTCGGCCCGGCTCTCCGACCGTCCTGGGCGCACACTGGGACGGCGAGGGGACCAATTTTGCGCTCTGCTCCGAGCACGCCACCGCGGTCGAGCTGTGCCTGTTCGACGGCCCGGACGATGCCCGCGAGGCGCTCCGGGTGCCCCTCAAGGAGCGAACCGGCAGCGTCTGGCACGCGTATCTGCCCGATCTGCGACCCGGGCAGTTGTACGGCTATCGTGTCCACGGCCCGTGGGCGCCCGCGCAGGGTCATCGCTTCAATCCCGCCAAACTGCTTCTGGATCCGTACGCCCGCGCGATCAGCGGCACCATCCGCTGGAGCGACGCCCTCTCCGGCCACGTCATCGGTCACCCCGAGCAGGATCTCGTCCCCGACCCGCGCGACAGCGCGGGCGGACTGCCCAAGTGCGTGGTGGTCGAGCCCGCGTTCACCTGGGCCGACGACCGGCCGCCGCGAACCCCGTGGGCCGACAGCGTGCTGTACGAGTGTCACGTCAAGGGCATGACGATGCGACACCCCGAGGTGCCCGGCCCGCTCAGGGGGACCTACCTCGGGCTCGCCAGTGACGCCATCCTGCGCCATCTCCAGAGCCTGGGGGTGACGGCGGTCGATCTGCTGCCGGTGTTCCACTTCGTCACTGAGCGGCAGCTGACCGAGCGCAGCACGGTGAACTACTGGGGTTACAACCCGATCGGCTACTTCGCGCCCGACGTCCGCTACGCCACCGGGCGGCTGGGCCAGCAGGTCACCGAGTTCAAGACGATGGTGAAGCGATTCCACCGCGCCGGGATCGAGGTCATTCTCGACGTCGTGTACAACCATACGGCGGAGGGCAACCATCTCGGCCCGACCCTCTGCTTCCGCGGGCTCGACAACACCGCCTACTATCGGCTCGACCCCACCAATCCCCGGCATTATCTCGACTACACCGGATGTGGTAACACACTCGACATCCGCCGTCCGGAAGCGCTCCGCCTGGTGCTCGACAGCCTGCGCCACTGGGTCGAGGAGCTGCACGTGGACGGTTTCCGCTTCGACCTGGCCCCCGTGCTCGGCCGCGACCCCGACGAGTTCAGCGACCGCGGCCGGTTCTTCGAGATCGTGCGCCAGGATCCGGTGCTCGCCGGCGTGAAGCTCGTCGCCGAGCCGTGGGATCTCGGGCCGGGCGGCTATCAGCTGGGCCGCCTCCCGCCCGGCTGGGCGGAATGGAATGGCAAGTATCGGGACAGCGTCCGCGCGTTCTGGCGGGGCGACCCGGGGCAACTCCCCGAAGTGGCGGCCCGGCTCGCCGGAAGTCCGGACCTGTTCGAGCTCGCCAGCCGGCCGCCCCAGTCCAGCGTCAACTTCGTCACCTGCCACGACGGCTTCACCCTGCTGGATCTCGTGAGCTACGAGCGCAAGCACAACGAGCCGAACGGCGAAGAGAACCGGGACGGCAGCGATCACAACCTGAGCCGCAACTGGGGCGTCGAGGGCCCGACCGAGGCCGGGCACATCGCCCGGATGCGGGAGCGGATGCAGCGCAACTTCCTCGCGACCCTCGCCTGCTCGCTCGGCGTGCCCATGCTCTCGCACGGCGACGAACTGGGCCGCACCCAGCACGGCAACAACAACGGATACTGCCAGGACAATCCGACCACGTGGGTCGATTGGCAGCTCACGCCCGCGCGGCGGGACCTGCTCGAATTCACCCGGCAGCTCTTCCGTCTGCGCGCGTCGCTCCCCGTGTTCGCGCGGCGGACCTATCCGGCTACGGCGCCGGCAGACCGTCCGGCCGAGCTGCTCTGGCTCCGCCCCGACGGCGACCCGATGACGGCCGACGACTGGCACCATGCCCAGGCGCACGCGCTCGGAATGCTCCTCTCCGATGGTCCCGTCCAGGTGCTGCTCGCCCTCAACGCCGGCGGCCGTTCGCGCGCCTTTGCGCTGCCCGTCGCGGTCGGCCCGGGCGAGTGGCGAGTGCTTCTCCACACGACCCACGCGGAGGAGGGCCTCGCCGACGGAACGGTGCATGTGCCGCCCCGGTCACTCGCGCTGCTCCAGCTCGAGGTATCGGGATGACGGCCGCCGGGCCTCCGATCCTCGCGACGTACCGGGTCCAGCTCCACGCCGGCTTCCCGCTGTCGCGCGCGCGCGACCTCGTCCCGTACCTCGCCCGTCTCGGCGTCACCCACCTGCACGCCTCACCCATCCTCCGCGCCCGCGCCGGGAGCACCCACGGCTACGACGTTGTCGATCCGGGCCAGCTCAACCCCGAGCTGGGCGACGAGGACAGCCTCGAGCGCCTCGTGGCGACCCTGCGCCAGCACGCGATGGGCATCGTGCTGGACATCGTGCCCAACCACATGGCTGCGTCGCCGGAGAACTGGCGCTGGGAGGACGTGCTGACCCACGGCCCGGCGTCGCCCTACGCCCGCTGGTTCGACATCGAGTGGCGCGTCGGCGGCCCGGAGCTGCACAGCCGGGTGCTGATCCCGATTCTGGGCGAGGACCGCCCGACCGTGCTCGCGCGGGGGGAGCTCACGGTCGTCTTTGCGGGGAAGGAGCTGCGGGTGCGCTACTTCGAGCACACGTTCCCGCTCGACCCCTCGACCTGGCCGTTGGTCCTCGAGCGCGCGCTCGCCGAGTGCGCCGCCGATCTCGGCCCCGATCACCCGGCGACCCGCGAGCTGCGCGAGATCATGGTGGCGCTCCACCGGCTGCCCCGGCGGACTGCCCGGAAGGCGAGCACGCTCGCCCGCCGCCGCCGCCTGGCCGGCGAAGGGCTCCGCCGGCTGCGCCGTCTGTGCACGCAGGCGCCGGAGGTGCGCCGCCGGGTGGAGCGGGCTGCGGCCCGATTCGCCGAGGGGTCGGAAGGTGTGCTTCGGATGCGGCGGCTGCTGGATCTGCAGGCGCATCGCCTGGTCCACTGGCGGCGGGCGGCGCGCGAGATCAACTATCGCCGCTTCTTCGACGTGAACGATCTCGTCTCCCTCCACATGGAGGACCCGGAGGTCTTCGCCCGGAGCCACGCGCTGGTGCTCGACTGGATCCGCGCCGGCTACGTGGACGGGCTGCGCATCGATCACCCCGACGGCCTGCTCGACCCGCTGGGTTATCTCCAGCGGCTGGCCGAGCACGCGTTCGGCCGGCTGGCAGGGGAACCCCCGCCCGTCTTCGTCGAGAAGATCCTGTCGCAGGGCGAGCACCTGCGCGATGAGTGGCCCGTAGCCGGGACGACCGGCTACGATTTCCTCAATCAGGCCGAGGCGCTCTATATCGACCCGGACGGCGCAGAGCAGCTCGAGCGCGACTACCGCCGGATCGTCCGGCGCCACGTCGGGTTCAGCATCGCGGCGATCGAGGCCAAGCGCCGGTCGCTCGAGACGGGGCTCTCCTCCGGCGTGCGGCGGCTGGCCGAGCGGCTCCTGCGGATGTCAGGCGCCACCGGCCCGGGCCGGGTTCGCCCTCACGACCTCGCTCGGGCCATCACGGAGACCATCGTGCTCCTGCCGGTGTACCGCACGTACGTGGACGAGCGACGCCAGGAGCTGGCCCCCGTCGATCGTGGGCTCCTGGAGGACGCGCTCGCCGCGGCGCGACCGAGCGGGCGGGCGTCTCCGGCGGCGTTTGACGTGCTGGGGACCGCCTTGCTGGGCTCGCCAGTGCCGGGCACGCCGGACGAGGAGCGTCTCCGGCGGCGGTTCGTGCAGCGACTGCAGCAGGTGAGCGGCCCGGCGACCGCCAAGGGAGTCGAGGACACCGCCTTCTATGTCCACGTGCCCCTCCTCTCACGCAACGAGGTGGGCGGTGCACCCGACGCGCCGCTGGCCGACGCCGTCGCCGCGCTGCACGAGGCCAACGGGTATCGGGCGGCCTGTTGGCCCCGTACGATGCTCGCCGTGACGACTCACGACACCAAGCGGTCCGCCGACGTGCGCTCACGACTCGACGTCCTCTCCGAGCTTCCGGACGAATGGGAGGAACGGGTCTACCGCTGGCGCCGCTGGAACCGCGGGCTCCGGACCAAGGTCCGGGACCGGCTGCTCCCCGACGCCAACACCGAGTATCTCCTCTATCAGACGCTGGTCGGGGCGTGGCCGCTCGAGCTGATGGGCCACGCCGCGGGCTCGCTGCCCACGGAGCCCCTCCGGGCGTTTCGCGACCGCGTCACCGCCTACGCCCGCAAGGCGGCGCGCGAGGCCAAGCTCGAGACCAGCTGGGTCGAGTCCGACGCCGAGTTCGAGACCGCGCTCGACCGGTTCGTGGGGAGCGTCCTCGATCCCTCGGTCGCGGCCGGTTTCGTGGCGGATCTCGCCGGCTTCGCCGGACGGATCGCCCGGCCGGGTCTGTGGAACGCGCTGTCGCGGCTGCTGCTGCAGCTCACGGCGCCGGGCGTGCCGGATATCTACCAGGGCGATGAGCTATGGAATTTCCTGCTGGTGGACCCCGACAATCGCCGCGCGGTCGACTTCGAGCACCGGGCCGGCCTGCTCGAGGAGCTGATCGGGGACTTCGAGGACGACGCCGAGCGTCCCGCGCTGCTCCGGGGACTGGTGGAGCGTCCCGAGGACGGCCGGCTCAAGCTGCACGTGCTGCATCGCACCCTCGGCGCGCGTCGCGGGCTGCCGGGAGTCTTCCTGGGCTCGAGCTACCACGCGCTGGTTGTCGAAGGACCTGCCGCCGCTCATGTCTTCGCGTTTCTGCGCGAGGGGCCGGGGGGCGCCGCGCTCGTCGCCGTGCCGCGGCTGATCGCGCGGCGGCTCATGCCCGGCCAGCTCCCCCCGCCGCGCTGGAGCTGGTCCGGAACCCAGGTTCGCCTCCCGGCCGAGCTCGCCGGCGCACGCTGGACCAATCCGCTCACGCTCGAGACGGTCTCCGGGCACGACGCCCGCCTCGACACTTCCGATCTGTTCGCTACTTTGCCGCTCGCGCTGCTGCTCGCGCCGCCGGTGTGAGCCGTCCCTTCACCCGCCGATCCCGCCATGCTCCTCACCCCACTGCCCCTCGGCGCCGTTCCCGACCTCGGTGACGCGGCCGCCGCTCCGCCGTCCGGCATCCCCGACAAGGACGCACTTCACGACCGGATCGACCGCCTCGCCCAGCGAACCGCGAAGCTTCAGACGGCGCTCTTCGCCGAGGGCACGCGCTCGCTGCTCGTGGTCTTGCAGGGGCGGGATGCGGCGGGCAAGGATGGGGTGGTGCGGCACTTGTTCGGCCGGCTCAACCCGATGGGGCTCGAGCTCACCAGCTTCAAGGTGCCGACGCCGGTCGAGCTGCGGCACGACTTCCTGTGGCGGGTGCATCACGCGGCGCCGGCCAGCGGCAAGATCGGGATCTTCAACCGGTCGCACTACGAAGATGTCCTGGTAGTACGGGTCCATGGCCTGGTGCCGCCGGCCGTCTGGGGCGCGCGCTACGAGCAGATCAACGCCTTCGAGCGGCATCTCAGCGAGAACGGGACGACCATTCGCAAGTTCTGTCTGCACGTCTCCCGCGAGGAGCAGCGCAAGCGTCTCCTCGCCCGGCTGGCGGACCCGGAGAAGAATTGGAAATTCGACGCGGGGGACGTGCGGGAGCGGGAGCTGTGGGACGCCTACACCGAGGCCTACCGGGACGCGCTCGCGCGCACCAGCACGGACTGGGCGCCGTGGTATGTGGTGCCGGCGGACCGGAAGCCCGCCCGCGACCTGCTGATCGCGGAAGTGGTGCTGGACGCGCTGGAGCGGATGAAGCCGGCCTATCCCCCTGAGCCGCCGGAGGTCGCTCAGCTCAGGAAGCTGTTGGAGGCGTAGGAGCGCTACGTCTGCCCGTCAGGCCCGACCAGAACCACGGCGACGTCGTTCCCCAGAACGATGTACGGCGCGCGGTCGCCCACGACCTGGATCATCGTGTTGACGAGGTTCTGGTTGGTGGACGAGAACCGGATCGCTACCTGGTATGTCGGGCTCGTGCCCCCGCCCGGCGGAGTGAAGTTCTCGAACTCGAGCGTGTAGTCCGGCCGGGTGAAGCTGAACCCGTTGCCCAGGTACGCAACCAGCTCGGGCGGCACTACGCCCGGGCCCGGGGCGCTCGGCCACTGGCCGGTGTCGTAGAACTTGGTGAAGGCCGCGAGCCGCACGTTTTCCATGTCCGACGTGGCCTGGGCGGCGAGCGCGCGGTGCTTGAGCTCGATGTACCGCATGACCATGATGCCGGCGAGGATCGAGATCACCAGCATCACGACGAGCAGCTCGGCGAAAGTGAAGCCGCGGCGGTCTCGGCGGCTCATCGACGCGACCTCTGGGCGAGCACGCTGAAGCTGTTGCCCACGAACTGAGGCAGGGAATCGCCCGAGTTGAGCGTCAGGCGAACCGGGCCGTTGGCGCCCCGGAGCACGTAGTGGTCGCCCTCGCGCTGTTCGTAGGTGATACCGGTGGGGCTCGACCCGGCTTCGGCCAGGGAGCGCGGTAACCGGCCCTCAGCCACCCGGAAGCGCTCGACCCGCTGCATGGTCGTCGCCATCCCGATCCGGAGGCTCGCCTCCTGGGTCTCCTGCGACTCGACCGGGGGTGGGGGAGGGAACAACCATGTGGGTTGCTCCACCGCGACGTAGATCCCGACCGCCAGGATGATCGTCAGGCCGGCCGCGATGATGGGCGAGACCCGGGTTTGCTTCCGACGCCGCGCCTCGTCCGCCGCCCGCTCCGCCGCCCGCTCTTCGCTCTGTTTCCGCATGACATCGACCGCCGCGTCGAACAGGGCCTGCTTGTTCGCCGGGCCTGCGGGCACGCCCGGCTGGGCGCCGGGAGGCAGAGTGGAGGAGGCAGGAGTGGGGCGATCGGGCATCGTCGAGTTCGTCCGGATTCAGTGAGAAACTGTCTTGCCCCCGAGCGCCCGGGCCACTTGGCCGGGGAACTCGCGGATGTCGATCGGCTTCGTGATGTAGCCGTCGAAGCCCGCTTGCATGGCGCGCTCCCGATCGCCGGTCATGGCGTGCGCCGTCAGGGCCACCACCCGCACCCGGGCATGCGGCGACGCCCGGATCTCCTTCAGCAGCGCGAAGCCATCCTTGCCGGGCAGCTGAATGTCCATCAGCACCAGCTCGGGATCGGTGCGGGCGATCGTGTCGAGCAATCCCTCACCATTCCACAATTCCGTGACCGCATGGCCCTTCAGACCCAGCAGGGTACGGAAGAGCTTCATGTTGTCCGGACTGTCCTCGACGATGAGGATACGGGACATCGGCTATGGCGCTCCGGAGAGTGCAATTCTTGAACCAGCGAAGGCGCAAGACTCAGGCCAGTGGCCCGCCAGGGTCCAGCGGCCCAACCGTCAGCCCCGCACGCGCTTGAGTACCGCCTTGACCCGGGCGACTAACGACCGCGTTTGCACCGGCTTGGTGAGGTAGTCGTGGGCGCCGAGGTCGAGGGCCTTCTCCTCGGTCTCGCCGGCGTGGGAGGTGAGCATAATGACGGGGAGCCCCGCGGTTCGCATTTGCGCGCGAAGCTCCTCGAGCACCCCGAGCCCGTCCAGTCGCGGCATCTCGAAGTCGAGCACCACGAGGTCGATCGGGCCGCTCTCGATCAGTTCGAGCGCCTCGAGCCCGTCCGCGGCTTCCACGACCTCGAACCCCTCGCGGGTGAGCACCGAGCGGATCAATCGGCGCATTTGCGGGTCGTCGTCGGCCACCAGGATGCGGGTGGCGCCGGGCCCGGGTTCGGCGGCCGCCGCGGGCAGCCGGGACGCCGGCACGGCGCCAGCCGCGGGAGCCGTCCGAGGTAGGGCCACAGCGGTCATCGGGTCCGCCGGATCGGCGGTCGCGTCGTCATGGACCCGCTCCCCCAGGACCCGTTCCAGTTCGTCGATCGAGGTGGTGCCCGTCCAGACCCGCTCCAGGCCGCTCTCCCACAGGGTCCGGAAGCCCGCCTTGCGGGCGGCCTGGGCGATGGTGTCCGACAGCTCGCCCGCGTCGATGAGCCGGGCGACGGTCTCGTCCACCAGCATGATTTCCATGATCGCGGCGCGCCCGCGGTACCCCGCGCCGCTACAGGCACGGCATCCGACCGGGCGCCGCAGCCGCACCGGTGCGGTCCAGTCCGGGCCCGGCCGGGCCTCGGACGGCAGCGACTCGGCGGCTGCCGGCTCGGCGCAGTCGTCGCACAGCCGGCGCACCAGGCGCTGCGCCACCACGCCCTTCAGCACCGAGGCGATCTTGAACCCCTCGATGCCCATGTCCCGGAGCCGGACGATCGCGGACGGCGCGTCGTTGGTGTGCAAGGTCGACAGAACGAAGTGGCCGGAGAACCCGGCCTGCACCGCGATGGCCGCGGTTTCCGCATCACGGATCTCGCCGATCAGCAGGATGTCGGGATCCTGGCGCAGCACCGACCGGAGCGCCTTGGCGAACGTGAGCGACTGCGCCTCGTTCACCTGGATCTGGGAGATCCCGGCGATGTCGTACTCCACCGGGTCTTCCACCGTGACGATGTTCACCTTCCCGGTCTTGAGCTGGTTGAGCGTCGCGTAGAGCGTCGTGGTCTTGCCGCTCCCGGTGGGACCCGTCACCAGCACCATGCCCTCGCGGAAGCCCAGAAGCCGCTGCAGCAACTGCTGCTCCTGTGCGGGCACGCCGATATCGTCGATGCTGCCGCGGACCATTGTCCGGTCGAGGATCCGGATGACCACCTTCTCACCCCGGCGGGCGATGGGGATGGTCGAGACCCGGAAGTCCACCGTCTGGCCGTCGACCCGGGCGGACGCGCGACCATCGTGGGGACGCAGCGGGTCGGTCACGTCCAGCTTTGCCCAGACCTTCACCCGGCGCACCAGCGCCGCGCCGGCGCTCTCGGGCAGGCGCATGACCTCCTTGAGCACGCCGTCGATCCGGTAGCGCACTACGACGGCGCCGTCCGTCGGCTCGGCGTGAATGTCGCTCGCGCCCTCGCGCACCCCGTCGCTGATCATCGCGTCGACCAGCTTCGCCACCGGGGCGTCGAGTATGGGATCGCGATCGACCGCGGGAGTGGTATCGTCCACCGCGACCACCTCGGCCGGCTGCAGCCCGCTCAGCAGTCGCTGGATGCTTCGCTCGGGGCGGTAGAGCTCGTCGAGCTTCTCGGCGATCGCCGCCGGAGCCGCGATCTGGAACACGACGTCGCGCCCCGCCACGAAGCGGAGGCTCTGCTCGACGTCGTAGTCGTTGGGATCGGCGGTGGCGATCCGGATGGCCCGGTCGTCGGCGGAGAGGGGCACGACCCCGTAGCGGCGAGCGGTCTTCTCGGGGATCAGGTCAGCGGTCCGGGCGTCCGCCTTGGCCAGGTCCGCCACCTGCAGCCGGCAGGCGTGGGCGATGGCGGCGACGATGCTCTCGTCGGTGGCCCACCCGCGCTCGGACGCGCCCCGCCAGACGCCCGCGCCGGCGGCGACGAGCTCCACCGTCTGGTCCGGCGTGAGCACGGCGCTCCGCACCAGAATCGGTGCGAGCCACCCGTCAGCGGTGGCGGGCGGGGTCTCCGGATGCGCGAGAATGGCGTCCGTCCGTTGAGATTGAATTAACATGCCGCTACGATTCCGCCCTGCTTGCACCAGCCACGATCGTCTCGCCCCGTACGCCCGAGTCTTTCCATGCCTGCTCTCCGCGGCTGACCATGCGCCCCGACGCTCTGGCGGTCATCGGGCTGGGGGCGATCGGCGGGTCGCTCGCTTGGCAGGCGCGGCTCGCCGGGGTGCCCCGCGTCGTCGGTTTTTCTCCTGAGGCGGCCGAGGGGGTCAGCGCCCTCGAGGCCGGCGCGATCACCGAGCTGGCCCAGACCCCCGAGCAGGCGGTCCGCGGGACCCAACTCGTGGTCCTGGCCACTCCGCCCAATATCACACTCCAGCTTATCGGTCACCTGGCCGGGCTTCTTGAGCCCGGGTCGGTGCTCACCGACGTGGCAAGTGTGAAGGCGCCGGTCGTGGAGCGGGCGGTCGCGAGCGGGTTGGCAGCCCGGTTCGCCGGGGGGCACCCCTTGGCGGGCACCCACGGGTCCGGGTTCGCCCATGCCCGGCCCGACCGGCTAAGGGCCTGCGTGGTCTACGTCTGTGCGACCGGCGACGCCGGAGACGGAGCCGCCCGGTACGTGATGGGCTTCTGGGAGCGCACGTTGGAGGCCTTTCCCGTGTTGATCGAACCCGCGGCCCACGACCGCCAGCTCGCCTGGACCAGCCACCTGCCCCAGGGGATCGCGTACGCCGTCTCCAAGGCGCTCGCGGACCGGGGCCTGAGCGGCGTCTCCTTCGGCACGGGGGCCCGCGACACCACCCGTCTGGCGGCGAGCAATCCCGACCTCTGGCTCGAGATCTTCCGGCTGAACCGGGAACCGATGCTCGAGGCGCTGGACGGCGCCGGCGCCGCGCTGGCTGAGCTGCGCAGGCTGGTGGCGACCGGCGACGAGCCGGCGCTGCTGGCGTACCTCGCCCGTGCCGCGGCGTTCCGCCGGGGGCTCGACCCGTGATCGTCGGCGGCACGGTGCGGGTTCCCGGCGACAAGAGTCTCACCCACCGCGCCCTGTTGCTCGGGGCCATCACGCCGGGGACCAGCCATGTCGGCGGCGCCCTCACCTCGCTCGACGCGCGCTCGAGCGCGCGGGTGCTGCGCCAGCTCGGCGCCGAGGTGAGCCCGCTCCGGCCGGACGCTCTGGTGACCATCCGCGGGCGGCGCCGCTTCCGCCGTCCTTCCACCCGGCTCGACTGCGGCAACTCCGGCACCACGACCCGGCTCCTCCTCGGCCTGCTCGCCGCGCACCGCTTCAGCGCGACGCTCACGGGCGACGGCTCGCTCCGGCGACGGCCGATGCGCCGCGTCACCGTGCCGCTGGGCCGGATGGGCGCCCGGTTCACCGAGCTCGCCGGAAGCGACGGTCTGCCACTCGAGGTCCGGGGCGGCCCGCTGGTGCCGCTCCGCTACGAGATGCCGGTGTCCAGCGCGCAGATCAAGAGCGCGCTTCTGCTCGCCGGCCTGGCCGGCGGTGTGGAGGTCGCGCTACGCGAGCCCCACGGGCGCTCACGCGACCATACCGAGCGTATGCTCCGCGCCTTCGGGTACCGGGTGGACGAGCGGGATGGGTGGATCGAGTTCGCGCCCACCGGTCGGCTCGAGCCGTTCTCGATGCAGGTGCCGGGCGACCCGTCGTCGGCGGCGTTTCTCGTGGGTGCCGCAGTCCTGGCCGAGGGCGGGGAGCTCCGCATCGCCGGCGTGGGGCTCAATCCGACGCGGATCGGGTTCCTCGATGTGCTGCGCCGCATGGGCGCACGGCCGGCCGCGAAAAACGTCGAGACGCGCTACGGCGAGCCGGTCGGCGATCTCGTGATCGCGCCCGCCGCGCTGATCGGGACAGAGGTCGGGGCCGGCGAAATCCCGGGCCTGATCGACGAGATCCCGCTGCTCGCGGCGCTCGCGTCCCGCGCCGCCGGCACCACCACCTTCCGGCAGGTGGGCGAGCTGCGGGTAAAGGAGAGCGATCGGCTCGGTCTGATTGCGGCCAACCTGCGGGCAGTCGGAGCGCGGGCCGAGGTCGTTGGGGATGATCTGCACGTCGAGGGTGGTGGGGCGCCGCCGCGCGGCCCGGTGCGGACCGCCGGCGACCACCGGCTGGCCATGGCGTTCGCCGTTCTCGGCACGGTGCCCGGCGCCCGGGTTGCCGTAGACGACATGGCCTGCGCGGCCGTGAGCTTTCCCGGCTTTCCCGCGACGCTTCGGTCGATCCGGCGGCGGGCCCGATGAGCGGAAGCGTGATCGCGATCGACGGGCCCGCGGCCTCGGGCAAATCCACTACCGCGCGCGCCGTCGCGGAGGCGCTGGGCTTCCAGCATCTGGACTCCGGGGCCCTCTCTCGCGGCGTCACGCTGGTGGCGCTCCGCGAGGCTGCGGCGCGCGGTGCTCCGGCCGCTGACCCGCTTCACGTTCTCGATGCCGAAACGATCCTGCGCGCGGCCGAGGACTGGGGCCTCCGCCTGCTCCCCGACGGCCACGGGTTCAGCGCCTACCTCCAGGGCGAGCCGGTGGACGCGGCCATTCGCGCGCCCAACGTCACCGCGCACGTCTCGGCCGTCTCGGCGGTGGCGGTGATCCGCGAATGGGTGAACATCCACCTGCGCTCGATGGTCCGGGCGGGGATGGATGTGGTGGTCGACGGCCGGGACATCGGCACGGTCGTCTTCCCCGACGCGGTGCTCAAGATCTTCCTCACTGCGACGCCCGAGGCCCGGGCCGGGCGCCGCCTGGTGCAGCGGGGCAGCCCCACGGATCCCGGTACTGTGGCAGAGGAGGCGACGCTTCTGGCCGCCCGCGACCAGGCCGATTCCACGCGAGCATTGGCACCCCTCCGCCGGGCCGATGACGCCGTCGATCTCGACACGACCCACCTGAGCTTTGCCGAGCAGGTCGAGCGCATCGTCGGTCTTGCGCGAACCCGGCTTCCCCGATAGGCTTAGCGGCTTCCACCGCGGCACATCCGCCACGGCAGGGAGCTGACTCCAACCCGCGGCCGCCCGGCGCGGTTGTGTAAAGGAATCCCGTTGTGCCCAGTCTCGATACCGCTCTGAAGGCCCCCGCCCAAATCGCCTCTCCCACCGGCCTCCGCGTTCGCCCCGACCTCTACGACGAGGAATACTCGGAGGCGGACTACGAGCAGATGCTCTCGATGTACGAGGGCACGATGTCGCAGATCGCCGAAGGGGAGATCGTCAAATCCAAGGTCCTGCGCGTCACCGAGAACGCCGTCATCCTCGACGTCGGCTTCAAGTCCGAAGGGTCGGTCCCCCTCGACGAGTTCAAGGACCCCCCGAAGGAGGGCGAGGAGGTCGAGGTTTTCCTCGAGCACCTCGAGGACCAGGAGGGCGCGGTTGTCCTCTCGAAGAAGAAGGCCGATTTCATGCGGGTCTGGGAGAAGATCCGCGTGGCCTATGAGTCGGATCAGCCGGTGGACGGCACGCTGGTCAAGAAGATCAAGGGCGGCGTGGTCGTGAACCTGATGGGCGTCGATGCCTTCCTCCCGGGCAGCCAGATCGCGCTGCGCCGCGTGCCGAACATCGACGAGCTGCTCGGACACACCTACGAATTCAAGATCATCAAGCTGAACAAGCGCCGCCGCAACATCGTCGTGAGCCGCCGCGTCATCCTCGAGAATGAGCGGGCGCACAAGCGCGAGCACCTGATGAAGGAGCTGGCGGTGGGCCAGGTCCGGAAGGGCGTGGTCAAGAACATCACCGACTTCGGCGCCTTCATCGATCTCGGCGGTGTGGACGGCCTGCTCCACATCACCGACATGTCGTACGGCCGCGTGTCGCACCCCACGGAGATGGTCCAGATCGGGGCCGAGGTCGAGGTCAAGATTCTCGACATCGACTGGCAGCGCGAGCGGATCAGCCTCGGCATGAAGCAGCTCCAGACGTATCCGTGGAAGGACGTCGCGGCCAAGTTCCCCGTCGGCACCCGGGTGCAGGGCAAGGTCGTCTCGATCACCAACTACGGCGCGTTCGTCGAGATCGAGCCGGGCATCGAGGGTCTGGTGCACATCTCGGAGATGAGCTGGACCCGGAACGTGCGCCATCCGTCCAAGATCGTGTCCATCGGCGAAACCATCGAGGCCGTCGTGCTCAAGGTGGACGAAGCCGAGGAGAAGATCTCGCTCGGCATGAAGCAGACGGAGCAGGATCCGTGGATGGTGCTTCCGGTCAAGTATCCGATAGGCACCCGCATCAGCGGCAAGGTGCGCAACCTCACCAGCTTCGGTGCCTTCGTCGAGATCGAGCCGGGCATCGACGGGCTGATCCACATCTCCGACATGAGCTGGACCAAGCGGGTACAGCATCCGTCGGAAGTGGTGAAGAAGGGCGACGCGGTGGATGTCGTCATCCTCAACATCGACGCCGAGAACAAGCGGATCTCACTGGGCCTCAAGCAGGCGCAGGACGATCCCTGGCTCCACATCGGCGAGACCTACCCGATCGGGATGGAGCTCCGCGGCAAGGTGCTCCGCCTGATGGACAAGGGCGTGGTGGTGGACGTCGGCAACGACATCGAGGGGTTCGTGCCGATGTCCCAGCTCGGGCTCCCCAATCTGGAGAACCCGGCGGACGCGGTGAAGGAAGGGCAGTCGGTGGACCTCAAGGTGCTCGAGGTGGACCCGATTCACCATCGGATCGTGCTCGCGGCGGTCAGCTGGCCGACGGAAGAGCCGGTGCCCGAGACGGCCCCGCCGGACTGACCGGCGACTGGGTCGCGCTCGACGAACGGGCTCCGGCGAGGGGGCCCGTTTGTCTTTGGGCAACTGCGGAAGCAACTGCGAAGGCAAGTGCGAACCACAGAGGCACGGAGGCACAGAGGGCTAGTTGGCGATGCGGACGATGCCGGAGCGCAGGACCGGGACTTTGAAATTGATCAACAGGCCCAGAGGTAAGTGTTTGAGCTTGAGGTACGTGAGTACCTGCGCTTCATGAATCGGCAGCAGCTTCTCGACTGACTTGAGCTCCACGACAATCGACCCGGCCACAATCAGGTCGAGCTGATAACTGTCGTTCAGTTGAAGGCCCTTGTAGTGCAACGGGACCGGTACTTCACGGTCGAAGACCACATTCCGCAGGCGCAACTCATGGCAGAGGCACTCGAGGTACACCGATTCGAGGAGCCCGGGACCCAGACATCGGTGCACCTCGATGGCGGCACCGATGATGTCGTGCGTGACGAGGTTCAGGTGCTGGGGCGGTGCGCCGAGCGCGGTCATGGAGACTCCTGAGGCTGGCACGACCATACAGTGTCGGCCACGAGAGCCACCATCATTATCCGTCGCCAAGGATCATCCGAACGCTCCCACCCAACGTTCGCTCCGTGCCTCCTGGTTCGCGGTTATATTCTTGCCCACCATGCCCGATCCCCGCGCCATCCTCGAGGATCTCCATCACCGCCAGGCGCTCGCCGAGCAGGGCGGCGGAGCGGCACGGATCGCCCAGCAGCACAAGAAGGGCAAGCTCACCGCCCGCGAGCGTCTCGATTTGCTGCTCGACGAGGGGAGCTTCGTCGAGCTCGACCGCTTCGTCACCCACCGGGCCACCGACTTCGGCCTCGCCGACCAGGTCTATCCCGGTGACGGCGTCGTCACCGGATATGGGCGGATCGACGGCCGGCCGGTCTACGTCTTCTCCCAGGACTTCACCGTCTTCGGCGGCTCGCTCTCCGAGGCGCACGCCGAGAAGATCTGCAAGGTCATGGACCTCGCTGTGCGGAACGGGGCCCCGGTGATCGGGCTCAACGATTCCGGCGGCGCGCGAATCCAGGAAGGCGTGGTCTCCCTTGGCGGCTACGCCGACATTTTCCTCCGCAACACGCTCGCTTCCGGGGTCGTACCCCAACTCAGCGGCATCCTCGGCCCCTGTGCCGGCGGGGCGGTGTACAGTCCGGCGATCACCGACTTCGTCTTCATGGTGCGCGGCGTGAGCTACATGTTCGTCACCGGGCCGAACGTCGTGCGCACGGTGACGCACGAAGAGGTGACCTTCGAGCAGCTCGGCGGGGCCGACGTGCACGGAACCGCCTCGGGCGTCTCCCACTTCACCTGTGACACCGAGCCCGAGTGTCTGCAGGCCATGCGGGAGCTGGTCGGCTTCCTGCCGCTCAACAACCTGGACGAGCCGCCGCTCCGGCCCACCAATGATCCCGACGACCGGCGCGACGAAGCCCTGCTCGACGTGATTCCGGACAGCTCGTCCAAGCCTTACGACATGCACGACGTCATCCGGCGAGTGGTGGACGACGGCGCCTTTCTCGAGGTCCACCGGGGATACGCCGACAACATCCTGGTGGGGTTCGGACGCCTGGGCGGCCGTCCGGTCGGAATCGTCGCGAACCAACCGGCCGTGCTCGCGGGCGTGCTCGACATCGCGGCGTCGCTCAAGGCGGCGCGGTTCATCCGGTTCTGCGACTGCTTCAATCTCCCGGTGGTCACCTTCGTGGACGTGCCCGGGTTTCTCCCCGGTGTCGGGCAGGAGCACGGCGGCATCATCAAGCACGGCGCCAAGCTGCTCTTCGCCTACTGCGAGGCGACCGTGCCGAAGCTCACCGTCATCACCCGCAAGGCGTACGGCGGCGCGTACGACGTCATGAGCTCGAAGCACATCCGGGGCGACATCAACCTCGCCTGGCCCACCGCGGAGATCGCCGTCATGGGTCCCAAGGGCGCGGTCGAGATCCTGTTCAAGGACGAGATCGCCGGCGCGCCGGACCCGGCGGCGGCCGCCCAGCGGTTCACCGACGACTATACCGCGAAGTTCGCCAATCCCTACTCGGCGGCGAGCCGGGGCTACGTGGACGACGTGATCGATCCGCGCGACACCCGCCCGCGGCTGATCGACGCGCTCCGCATGCTGGCGACCAAGCGGGACCGGAACCCGCCCAAGAAGCACGGCAACATCCCCCTGTGAAGTCGGTGCTGATCGCCAACCGCGGCGAGATCGCACTGCGCATCGTCCGCGCCTGCCACGAGGAAGGCCTCGAGGCCGTCGCCGTCTACTCCACCGCCGACCGGGCCGCGCCGTACGTGCGCGCCGTTGACCGCGCCGTCCCGATCGGCCCGGCGCCGGCCCCCGAGAGCTACCTCGTCATCGACAAGCTCCTCCGCGCCGCCGCTGAGGCGGGGGCGGACGCCGTCCACCCTGGTTACGGCTTTCTCGCCGAGCGAGCGACGTTCGCCGAGGCCGTCGAGCGTGCGGGCCTCGTGTGGGTCGGGCCGCCGGCGGCCGCCATCCGTGCCATGGGCGACAAGACCGAGGCCCGTCGCCGGATGCAGGCGGCCGGCGTGCCGATCGTGCCGGGGGCCGTCGCGCCGATCACCGACCCCAACCTGGCCCTGGCACTGGCGCGGGAGATCGGCTTTCCCGTGATGGTCAAGGCCGCGGCGGGCGGAGGTGGGAAAGGGATGCGGCTGGTGCGGACCGAGGGGGAGCTGAGCGGAGCGCTCGCCGCCGCCGCCTCGGAGGCGGGCAAAGCGTTCGGCGATCCGGCGGTCTATCTCGAGAAATTCATCGTCGCGCCACGACACGTGGAAATCCAGGTTCTGGCCGATGACGAGCGCACCATCCACCTGGGCGAGCGCGAGTGCTCGATTCAGCGGCGGCACCAGAAGCTGGTCGAGGAGGCGCCTTCGGTCGTGGTCACCTCGATGCTCCGCGAGGCGATGGGCTCGGCCGCCGTCGCCGCCGCGCGGGCCGTGAGCTACCGGGGTGCCGGCACGTGCGAGTTTCTGCTGGGCGCGGACGGGGCGTTCCATTTTCTCGAGATGAACACCCGCATCCAGGTCGAGCACCCCGTCACCGAGCTGGTCTACGGCGTCGATCTGGTTCGGGAGCAGCTCCGGATCGCCGGCGGCCTCCGGATGCGGGTGCCGGCCGGCCCGCTGCAACCGAGGGGCTGGGCCATGGAGTGTCGGATCACGAGCGAGGATCCGGCGAACGGGTTCCTGCCCTCCACCGGCCGCGTCGAGTACCTCGGGACCCCCGGCGGGCCCGGCGTTCGCTGGGACGCGGCCGTTGAGATCGGCGACGACGTCACCCTGTACTACGACTCGCTGCTGGCCAAGCTCATCGTGTGGGGCGCCGACCGGCGCCAGGCGATCGACCGCATGCGGCGCGCCCTCGACGAGCTGATCCTGGTCGGCGTCGGCACCAACCAGGGCTTCCATCGGCGGCTCTTTGCCGACCCGGCCTTCCGCGCCGGCGAGATCGACATTCAGTTCCTCGATCGGCGGACCGATCTCCTGGAGCCGGCGGCCGCCCCGACCCTGGAGCGCGACTTCGTCATCGCCGCCGCCCTCGCGGAGGAGGAAGCGCACCGGGTGCGCCGGCCGGCGGTCACCGACGGAACCGCGACTGGCG
Source organism: Gemmatimonadota bacterium (assembly GCA_041498715.1). Classification (GTDB taxonomy): domain Bacteria; phylum Gemmatimonadota; class Gemmatimonadetes; order Gemmatimonadales; family GWC2-71-9; genus DASQPE01. Next base: position 20,160 of record JBGQIW010000005.1, read on the forward strand.
GGGCCGAGTGGGCGCGCCGGGCTCGACTCGACGCGCTCCAATGACGCCGTCGTCGGTTCGCATCGAGCGGCTCGCGGCCGGTGGGGACGGGGTCGGCCGCCTGGCGGACGGCCGGGTCGTGTTCGTTCCCCGGACTGCGCCCGACGAGCTCGTGGAGCTGCGGGATCTGCGTCCCGCCCGGCGATTCGCCCGCGGGCGGGTGGCCCGCATTCTCGAGCCCAGCCCCGTGCGGATCGAGCCCCGCTGCCCTCACTACACCGCCGACGAGTGCGGCGGGTGCCAGCTCCAGCACCTGGCCATGCCGGCGCAGCGAACCGCACGCCGGGCCTTTGTGGGCGATGCGCTCCGCCGGCTCGCGCGGCTCGACGTGGAGGATCCGGAGCTGGAGCCGGCCGAGCGGGACTTCGAGTACCGCACCAAGCTCACCCTCGCCGTCGGGCCCGGAGCCCGGCGGATCGGGCTGCACCCGCTCGGTCGGGCGGACGCCATCTTCGACCTCGAGCGCTGCCACCTCGCCGTCCGACCGCTCATGGACCTGTGGGCGGTCCTCCGGAATCAGCGGGGACTGCTTCCCTCCGGTCTCGAGCGGCTCGTGCTTCGGCTCGACCGTGCCGGGTCAAGGCACGTGATTGCGCGGGTTGCTGGAACGGTGGTCTGGACCCGCGCGGCCGAGCTCGGGCGTGAGCTCGACCGGCGCGGCGTGGCGGCCGTTCTCTGGTGGCATCCCGAAGGCGGTGTCGCGCGGGTCGTCGCGGGGCGGGGCGAGAGCGCGCCGGCCTCGGTCTTCGAGCAGGTCCACCCGGCGATGGGGGACCGGGTCCGCACTTTCGCGCTGAGCCAGCTGGGGCCGGTGGAGGGTGTCGGGGTCTGGGATCTCTACGCCGGCATCGGGGAGACCACCGCCGCGCTCGCCAAGGCGGGCGCCCTGGTCGAAAGCGTCGAGCGCGATTCGCGGGCAGTGGCGTACGCGGAGGCCACCGGCCCGGCCGCCCGGCGGCACATCGGCGCCGCCGAGGAGATCGCCCCCCGGCTCGACCCGCCCGACCTGGTCGTCGCCAATCCTCCCAGGACCGGCATGGATGCGGCAGTCGTCGCGACGATTGCGGCTGGGCAACCCCGCCGGGTCGTCTACATCTCCTGCGATCCGGCGACGCTGGCGCGCGACCTCGTCCGCCTCGGCTCGGCCTACCGCCTGTCCGGCATCCGCGCCTTCGATCTCTTTCCCCAGACGGCCCACGTCGAGTCCGTCGCCGTGCTGGACCGCGCATGAAGTACTACGTCGAGATCGGCGGAAGCCAGTGGACGGTCGAGGTCGATGGCGACCGGGTCACCGTGGACGGGGTCACCTGCCTGGCGTCGCTCCGGGCGCTCCCGGGCACGCCGCTCCGCCTGCTCCAAGTGGACACACGTCCCCGGGTGGTGTCCGCGGAGTCGCTCGGCCGGGGGCGCTGGGTCCTGGGCTCGGCCGGCGAGCGGCGCGAGGTGGAGGTGGTAGACGAGCGAACCCGGCATATCCGCTCGCTGGCGGCCGTCCCGAACCGGGCGGCGGCCGGCGGTCAGCTCAAGGCGCCGATGCCGGGGCTGGTCGTGCGGCTGGAGGTGGAGCCGGGACAGACGCTTGCCCCCGGCGCCGGGGTGCTGGTGCTGGAGGCGATGAAAATGGAAAACGAGATCCGGTCGCCCGGCGGAGGGCGGGTCAAGGCGGTCCTGGTTCGTCCGGGCCAGGCGGTGGAGAAGGGACAGGTTCTAGTGGAGTTCGAGGGAAGCCGTTAGCCGTTAGCGAGCGGCCTTTAGCTAACGGCTAACAGCTCCTACTCTTGACCCGACCCCTCGCCGCCGTCTATTTTAAGAGTCTGTCTAATTTTGATCCGTTTCACGCAACCCAGGGACCTGCGCGATTCATGAAGACCTTCACCGCCACGCCGGCTGACATCCAGCATGACTGGCACGTCGTCGATGCGGCCAACGTGCCGCTCGGCCGGCTCGCCACCGCTGTCGCGCAGCTCATCCGCGGCAAGCACAAGCCGACGTTCACGCCCCACATGGACGGCGGCGATTTCGTCGTCGTGGTGAACGCGGAGAAGGTCAAGCTGACGGGCCGCAAGGTGGACCAGAAGCGCTACTTCCGGCATACGGGGTACATGGGCCACGAGCGGTTCACCGCCGCCCGCGACGTGCTCGCCAAGCATCCGGAGCGCGTCATCGAGAAGGCGGTCTTCGGCATGCTGCCGAAGAACTCGCTCGCCAAGCAGAAGCTCCGGGGCAAGCTCAAGGTGTACGCGGGTGCCGAGCACCCCCACGCCGCGCAGCAGCCCAAGCCCTTCACTCTCGGCCCGGCCAAGGTGACCGCATGACGGCAACCCCGACGTTCCGGTGGCAGGCGGTGGGTCGGCGCAAGACGAGCGTCGCCCGCGTGTATCTCACGCCCGGCACCGGGAAGTGGGACATCAACGGCCGCACGCTCGGCGACTACTTCCCGCGGCCCTCGCTGGTGCAGCACATCCAGCAACCGTTCACCGCAACCGACACGCTCGGTGCCTTCGACGTCCGGGCGCACGTGAACGGAGGCGGGCAGGCGGGGCAGGCCGGCGCGGTGCGCCTCGGCGTGGCGCGGGCCCTGATCTCGGCGGACACGCAGCACCGGACCAAGCTTCGCACGGCTGGGCTCCTGACGCGGGACCCGCGCGCCGTCGAGCGCAAGAAGCCAGGTCAGCCCGGCGCCCGGAAACGCTTCCAGTTCTCGAAGCGGTAGACCGGGCATCACTCACGTCGCTGGATCCGGACCCGGGGTGCCCTGCGGGGTCGGGCCGGAAATGAAGGCGGCGGACGCATAACCCTCACTGGGAAGGATTCGTACGTTCGCATGGTACAGCCGCAACTGCAGGACCTGCTCGAGGCCGGCGTCCACTTCGGCCACCAGACCCGCCGGTGGAATCCGAAGATGCGCCGGTTCATCTTCGCCGAACGCTCCGGCATCTACATCATCGATCTCCAGAAGACCCTGCGGCAGATCCACGCCGCCCAGGAGCTTCTCCGGGGCGTAGTGCTCAAGGGCGAGGGCGTGCTCTTCGTCTGCACCAAGAAGCAGCTCAAGGCCATCGTGCAGACGGAGGCCGCGGGGTGCGGCGCGTTCTACGTCACCGAGCGCTGGCTCGGCGGCACGCTCACGAACTTCCAGACGCTGAAGAAGCAGATCCGGCGGCTCCGGGAGCTGGAGCAGGGCGCGGTGGACGGGGACTTCGAGAACTACACCAAGAAGGAAAAGCTCCTCTTCGAGCGCGAGCGGGTGAAGCTGAGCCGGAACCTCGAGGGCATCAAGCTGATGGCCCGCCCACCGGGGGCGCTGTTCGTGGTGGACGCCAAGAAGGAGAAGATCGCGATCGCCGAGGCCAACAAGCTCGGCATCCCGATCGTGGCCATCGTGGACACGAACGCGGATCCGGACGTGATCACCGTGCCCATTCCGGGCAACGACGACGCGATCCGGTCCGTCTCCCTGATTACCGCGGCCCTTGCCGACGTGATCAAGGAAGCCCGGGCGCAGATGCCGATGCGGGAGGCGTCGGAGGATCTCGATGCCGAGACCTACAGCACCGATGCGGGCACGGAGGGCGACGCCGACGCAGATCGCCGCCGGCGCCGGCCGCGGCGGAAGCGGCGGCCCAAGCCCGAGGTGATCGCCGCCCGGCTCAAGACGGATGCCGGCCCGGTGGAGGCTGGCGCTCCGAGCGCGGCGGGCGAGGCGGGCGCGTAAGTTCCGGCGGCCTGGACCCAGCAGCACGTTCCGCCGCTCCTGGCCCGTGCCGGCCGTGAGCGGCGGTTTTACCATACACCCGAACGAACAGCAGCCATGACGAGCGTGACGATTTCTCCGAAGCAGATCAGCGAGCTCCGCACCCGGACCAGCGCGGGCATGATGGATTGCAAGAAGGCCCTCGAGGAGGCCGGCGGCGACATGGACAAGGCGGCCGAGATCCTCCGGAAGAAGGGCATCGCGAAGGCCGAGAAGCGCGCGGGGCGGGTGGCGGCGCAGGGCGTGGTGGTGAGTTACATCCACCACAACGCGCAGGTGGGCGTGCTCCTCGAGCTCAACAGCGAGACCGACTTCGTCGCGCGCACCGAGGCCTTCCAGCAGCTCGCCCGCGACATTGCGCTCCACGTCGCCTCGGCCGACCCGATCGGCGTGACGCCGGAGGACATTCCGGCCGAGGTCCTGGAGCGGGAGCGGCGGATCGCGGAGGAGCAGGTCGCCGCCGAGGGGAAGCCCGAGAACGTCCGCGCCAAGATCGTCGAAGGGAAGCTCAAGAAGTTCGTCGCCGAGCGGACGCTCACCGAGCAGCCCTACGTAAAGGACGACAGCAAGACCGTCGGGCAGCTCATCAAGGAGGTCTCGGGCAAGGTCGGCGAGGCGGTGCACGTGCGCCGGTTCACCCGGTTCAAGATCGGGGAAGCCTGATGGGCCTCGCCTACTCCCGCGCTCTGCTCAAGCTCTCGGGCGAGGCGCTGGGCGGCGAGAAGGGTGTGGGCCTGGATTTCCGGGTCCTCGAGGCGTTCGCCGAGGAGATCAAGGCCGTCCACGCCCTGGGCGTCAAGCTCAGCCTGGTCGTCGGCGGCGGGAACATCGTGCGCGGCGCCACCGCCAGCCGGGAAGGGCTGGACCGCGTCTCTGCCGACTACATGGGGATGCTGGCCACGGTGATCAACGCCCTCGCGCTGCAGGACGTCCTGGAGCGGGTGGGCGTCGACACCCGGGTCATGACCGCGATCCGCATGGAGTCGGTCGCCGAGCCGTACATCCGTCGGCGGGCCACGCGACACCTGGAGAAGGGGCGGCTCGTCATCTTTGCGGGGGGGACGGGGAATCCGTTTTTCTCGACCGACACGGCGGGCGTGCTTCGGGCCCTCGAGGTGGACGCCGAAGTCATCCTCAAGGCGACCAACGTCGACGGGATCTACACCGCCGACCCCAAGAAGGACCCCTCCGCCAAGCTGATTCCCGAGCTCACGTACCACGACGCGATCGTCAACAATTATGCGGTCATGGACGGCAACGCGTTCGGCCTCTGCCGGGCCAACCAGCTGCCGATCATCGTGTTCAACATCAACCAGCCCCGCGCCGTCGCCCGCGTTCTGCAGGGTGAGCGGGTGGGGACCATCGTCAGATGACCACGATTCCCGAGCTGACCAAGCACGCCCGCGAGGCGATGCACAAGGCGGTGGAGGCGACCAAGCGGGAGCTCAGCACGATCCGGAGCGGGAAGGCCACGACGGCCCTGCTCGATCTCGTGCGGGTCGAAGCGTACGGCAGCCAGGTCCCGCTCAACCAGGTCGGGATGGTCTCCGCGCCCGAGGCGAGGCTGCTCACGGTCCAGCCGTTCGACAAGGGGCTGACGACGGCCATCGAGAAGGCCATTCGCGAGGCGGACCTCGGCCTGAACCCCGCCACGCAGGGCAACCTGATTCGGGTGCCACTGCCGCCACTCTCGGAGGAGCGCCGCCGCGAGCTGGTCAAAGTGGTGCACAAGCTCGCCGAGGAGGGCCGCATCGCCGTGCGTCACGCGCGGACCGATACGATCGCCCGGCTCAAGAAGCTGGAGCACACCTCGGAAGACGAGGAGCGGCGGGCGGAGAAGGACGTGCAGAAGCTGCACGACGAGCACATCAAGCAGCTCGATCAGCTGATTCATGTCAAAGAAGCGGAGATCATGGAAGTTTGACGCTATGAGCGACGACCTTCTCGAGCGGATCCGCCTCCAGGGCGCCGTCCCGGCCCATGTCGCCATCATCATGGACGGCAACGGGCGGTGGGCACGAGAGCGCTCCCTCCCCCGTCCGCTCGGGCACGCTGCCGGGATGGCGGCGGTGCGAGAGGCGATCGAGGGTTGCCTCGACGCGGACGTGGGGGTGCTCACTCTCTTCGCGTTCAGCCAGGAGAACTGGCAGCGCCCCGCCGAGGAGATCGAAGCGCTCATGCAGCTCCTCGAGGAGTACATCGCGAAGGAAGTCGCGGAGCTGCGGGCGCGGGGCGCGCGGGTCCACGTCCTGGGCGAGATCGCCCGGCTGGCACCCAGCGCCCGGGCCGCGCTGGAGCGCATCGTGCAGGAGACCGCGGGCGGCACCGAGCTGGACCTGAACCTCTGCATCTCGTACAGCTCGCGGGCGGAGATCGCTCGCGCCGCCCGGCTGCTGGGCGAAGAGGTGCAGGCGGGCCGGCTGCATCCCGCGGAGATCGACGAGGCGTCGGTCGCCCGCCGGCTGTACACCGCGTCGTGGCCCGACCCGGATCTCCTGATTCGCACGTCCGGCGAGATGCGCATCTCGAACTTCCTGCTGTGGCAGCTGGCCTACGCCGAGCTGTACGTCACGCCCGTCCTGTGGCCGGACTTCACCCGGCGTGACCTCTTCGAGGCCATTCTCGCGTTTCAGGGACGCGACCGCCGGTTCGGGCGCGTCTCGGTCTGATGGATCGCAACCTGGCGCAGCGGATCGGGTTTGCCGCCGTCGCCATCCCGCTGGTGCTCGCCGTGGTGTGGTACGGCGGGTGGCCGCTCGTCGCCCTCGCCACCCTCGTGGCCGTGCTGGGCACGCAGGAGCTCTACGGGCTCTCCCGGCGCGTCGGCCCGGCTCCGCTGGACGCTCCCGGCCTGGCCGGCGCCGCCCTCCTGCCTCCGGCTGTCTATTCCGTGCTCCGCGATCCCGGCGGGGCAGTCGCGACCGCGTGGCCGTACGCCGCGGCGCTCTGGGTCGTCCTGGTGCTGGGCCTGGCCCTGTGGCGGCGGCAGCCGACCGACCGGCCGCTCGAGTCCGTCGCCGTCACCGTTTTCGCCGTCGCCTATGCGGCCGCTCTCCCGGCCTTCCTCCTGGGCATCCGACACGACAGCCACGACACCCGGTCCTGGGCCGGCGCGTGGCTGGTGTTCTTTCCGCTGGTCGTCACCTGGGTCTCGGATACGGCCGCCATGTTCGCCGGCCGCTCGATCGGCGGGCCGAAGCTCGCGCCGACCGTGAGTCCGGGGAAGACCCGGGTGGGCAGTGTCGCCGGCGTCCTCGGCGCGCTGCTGGTGGCGCCGGTGTTCTCGGCGCTCGTATTTCCCGCGGTCGGCGTCGCGGCGTCGCTGGCAGTGCTGCTGGTCATCGCGGCCGTGCTGAGCGTGCTCGGGCAGATCGGCGACCTGGTCGAGTCGTTGTTCAAGCGCGAGGCGGGCGTCAAGGACTCGAGCCACCTCATCCCCGGCCACGGGGGTGTGCTCGACCGGCTCGACGCGCTCTACGTCGTCATCCCGGTCACTGCCGCGCTCTACCGAGCGTTCGGGGTTCGCTGATGCGCGGCGTCGCCCTGCTCGGATCCACCGGCTCGATCGGCCGGAGCACGCTGGCCGTGCTCCGGCGCCAGCCGGCGCACTTCCGGCTGGTCGCGCTCACGGCCGGTTGCAATCGCGCCGAGCTCGAGGCACAGGCGGCCGAGTGGCGGCCAGAGTTCGTGGCGCTGGCGGAGCCGCAAGTGGACGCGGCGTATCCGTCGGGTCCCGGCGTCCTGGTCGAGGCCGTCCTGCATCCGGGCGTGGACATCGTAGTGAATGCCGTGGTGGGTACCGCCGGGCTCGATGCGACCCTGGCCGCGCTCCGGGCCGGCAAGCGGGTGGCCCTCGCCAACAAGGAGACCCTGGTCATGGCCGGCGACCTGGTGTCGGCGGCCGCGCGGGCGGGCGAGGGCGAGCTGGTTCCGGTGGATTCCGAGCACAGCGCGGTGCTCCAGTGCATCGCGGGGCGGGAGTCGGCGGTGGGGCGACTGATCATCACCGGCTCGGGCGGCCCGTTCCGGGAATGGGGGGCCGAGCGGCTCGCGGCCGCCAGCGTGACCGAAGCGCTCAACCATCCGACCTGGCGCATGGGCAGGAAGATCACGGTGGACAGCGCCACCCTGGCCAACAAGGCGCTCGAGCTCATCGAAGCGCACCATCTGTTCGGGTTGGGGTACGACGCCCTGGAGGTGGTGGTCCATCCGCAGAGCATCGTCCACGCGTTCGTGGAGTTCTGCGACGGAAGCGTCATCGCGCAGCTCGCGTTCCCGTCCATGGAGCTGCCGATCCTGTACGCCTTGACGCATCCTGCGCGGCTTCCCGACTCCGGTGTCCGTCGTTTCGACCCGGTCGCGGCGGGCCCGCTCACTTTCGAGCCGGTGCGAGCGGACGTGTTCCGCGCGTTCGCAGCCGGGGTTGCGGCGGGGCGGGCGGGCGGCACCGCTCCGGCCGTGTTCAACGCGGCGAACGAAATCGCGGTGGCTGCGTTTCTGGAAGGTTGCATACCCTTCGGCCGGATCAGCGACCTGATCGAGCAGGCGCTCGATGAGCATCGCCGTGAGCCGGCCGCCGATGTCGAGACCGTTCGGGCCGCCGACCGCTGGGCGCGGAGCCGGACCCGTGAACTCGTGAGGTGAGTGGTGACGGCGATCCTGGCTTTGGTCGTGGTGCTCGGCGTGCTGATCTTCGTGCACGAGGCCGGGCACTTCCTCGCCGCCAAATGGGCGGGGATCTACGTCCACCGATTCTCCCTGGGGCTCGGATCACCGATCAAGGCCCTCAGCTTCCGCCGGGGGGAGACGGAGTACTCGATCTCCTGGCTCCCGCTGGGCGGTTACGTGAAGATGGCCAGCCGGGAAGAGGACGCGGCCAGCGCCATGCTCGAGGGCGGGGCCGCATCACCGGTGCCGCCGGACCGGGTGTTCGAGGCCAAGCCGGTCTGGAAGCGCATGATCGTGATCCTCGCCGGCGTCACGATGAACATCGCGTTCGCCTGGCTCGTCTACACGGGCCTGGCCGCCAAGAACGGCCGAGCCCTCGACCCGACCACGTCGGTCGGGGTGGTACTGGCGGACAGCCTGCCCCCCGCCGCGGCCGCGCTCCGGAGCCTCCAGCCGGGCGACCGGATCGTCCGGGTGAACGGGGACACGGTGACGTCGTGGGACGACATCGTGCGCCAGCTCGCCTCCGGCGGCGAGCGCGGCGCCGTCACCCTGGAATTGGCGGATGGCCGCACGATCACGCTGGCCCTGCATCCGGCGGCGGTCGCGGATCGGGTCCGGGTGATCGCCGCGCTCCAGCCGTTCCGGGTGCCGGTCGTGGAGCGTCCGCTGCCAGGCCGGCCCGCGGCCCGCGCCGGCGTCGCGCCCGGCGACACGATCGTGGCGTTGAACGGCCAGCCGGTGCGCCAGACCTACGACGTGTTCGCCGTGATGGACACGAGTCCGGGGCGGCCGATCCGCCTGACGGTCGGCCGGACCGGCGGCCGGGTCGACCTCACGATGACCGCCTCCACGGAGGAATTGCCGGGGGTGGACGGCAAGATGCGGACGGTTGGGCGCCTCGGCATCCAGTTCCGGACGCCGACGCGTCGGGAATCCTATGGGCTGCTGGCCGCGTGCCGGGCGGGCACCGACGCCACCCTCAACGCGATGACCTTGATCGCCCGCACGGTGCAGGGCCTGCTGACCCGGCGGGTCTCCGCCTCGAGTGTGGGTGGGCCGATTCTCATCGCGCAGCAGGCCGGCGAGTTCGCCCGGCTTGGCTTCGAGCCGTTCCTGGAGTTCATGGCGCTGATCTCCGTCAACCTGGCCGTGCTGAATCTGCTGCCCGTGCCGGTGCTGGATGGCGGGCAGTTCGTGCTCCTGCTGGCGGAGGCGGTCATCCGGCGGCCGGTGCCGGTCGGCTTGCGCGAGCGACTCACCATGCTGGGCCTGGTGGTCGTGGTCCTACTGATGGTGCTCGCGTTCTCGAACGACATTCGGCGTTTGCTCGGGGGCTGAAGCAGCGGTTCGATGAGGGCGCCGAGGCTCGAGGTCCCCTTGCTCGAGTCCGAGTTTGTAGGTTATGATTCTGTGCTGAGATAGAAACGAATAACGAACTGTCCGAGGAACTCCGCAGCATGCCTTTCGACAAGCAAACCGTGGTCGTCAAGCACCGCCGGCACGACAGCGACACCGGCTCGACCAGGGTCCAGGTCGCGCTCCTTACGGAGCGGATCAACTCGCTCACCGACCATTTTCGCACGCACCCCAAGGATCATCATGGCCGCCGGGGGCTGTTGAAGATGGTCGGCACGCGCCGGCGGCTCCTGCAGTATCTCAAGCGCAGCGATCTGCCCACGTATCGCGCGCTCATCGAGGAGCTCGGGCTCCGTCATTAAGGCCCGCGGGTTCGCGAGGGCGCCCCGAACGAGCACAGCGGGGCGCCCTCGCTGCATTGGTGTGCTCTGACTGGAATCAACACGTGACCGTACAACGGATCGAACAGGAATTCGCCGGGCGGCGTCTCATGATCGAGACCGGCCGCCTCGCGAAGCAGGCCGCGGGCTCCGCCCTGGTGCAGTTCGGCGACACCATGGTCCTCGCCGCCGTCACCGTCTCTTCCAACATCTCCACCCTGCCGTTCTTCCCGCTCACCGTCGAGTATCGCGAAAAGACCTACGCCGCGGGCAAGATCCCCGGCGGGTTCCTGAAGCGCGAAGGCCGGCCCTCCGACAAGGAGATCCTGGCCAGCCGTCTGATCGACCGCAGCATCCGGCCGCTCTTCCCCGAGGGCTTCAAGAACGAGGTCCAGGTCTTCGTCACGGTGCTCTCCGCCGACCAGGAGAACGACGCCGACATTCTCGGCGCCGTCGCGGCTTCGGTCGCCCTGAGCGTGTCGACGGTGCCCTGGAACGGGCCCCTCGCGGCGGCGCGGGTGGGCAAGGTCGAGGGCAAGTGGATACTCAACCCCACCTTCCAGCAGCTCGAGTTCTCCACCATCGACCTGGTCGTGAGCGGCTCGGCCGACGCGATTCACATGGTCGAGGGCGGCTCGCTCGAGATCTCGGAAGCCGAGATGCTCGAGGCGCTGAAGGTGGCGCAGAAGGGGATCAAGGATCTCATCGCGCTCGAGAGGAAGGTCATCGACGCCGAGGCCCGGCGGAAGCTGGCCTGGGAGAAGGCGGTCCTCGATCCGGCGCTGGTCGCCCGGGTTCGCGATCTGGCCGAAAAGGCGATGGTCTCCGCGATCAACGCGAAGGACAAGGCCGTGCGGGCGAGCGGCGTGAAGGAGCTGCGCCAGAGCGTGCTGACCCAGCTCGCGACCGAATTCCCGGACAAGGCCAAGGACATCGTGGCCGAGCTGGACGAGATCGAGTACCGGGTGATGCGGGCACAGGTACTGGAGAAGGGGGAGCGGGTCGACGGGCGCGATCTCGACACCATCCGCCCGATCTCGATCGAGGTGGGGCTGCTGCCGCGGGCGCACGGCTCGGCCTTGTTCCAGCGGGGTGAGACCCAGGCGCTCGCCTCGGTCACGCTCGGCACCGCCGATGACGAGCAGCGGATCGACAGCATCGACGTGCTGGGCGAGACGACCAAGTCGTTCATGCTGCACTACAACTTCCCCCCCTACTCGACCGGCGAGGTCAAGATGATCCGCGGCACCAGCCGCCGCGAGATCGGGCACGGGGCGCTGGCGGAGCGGGCGCTCCAGCCGCTGCTGCCGCACTATGAGGAATTCCCCTACACCCTGCGGGTGGTGTCGGAGGTGCTGGAGTCGAACGGCTCGTCGTCCATGGCCACGGTATGCGCGGGGTCGCTGGCGCTGCTCGATGCCGGCGTGCCGATGAAGGGCTCCTGCGCCGGGGTCGCGATGGGCCTGGTGAAGGAGGGCGACAAGGTCGCCATCCTGACCGACATCCTCGGCTCCGAGGACGCGTTGGGCGACATGGACTTCAAGGTGGCCGGCACCACCAACGGCATCACCTCGATCCAGATGGACATCAAGATCGAGGGGCTCACGCTCGAGATCATGAAGGAAGCACTCGAACGGGCGCGGAAGGCCCGGCTCCACATCCTGAAGGAAATGGACAAGGTGCTGTCCCAGCCGAGGCCCGAGCTCAGCAAGCACGCGCCGCGCATCATCACCATCCAGATCAAGCCGGAGAAGATCGGCGACGTCATCGGACCCAAGGGCAAGACCATCCGTGGGATCCAGGACGCCACCGGCGCCAAGATCAACGTGGACGACAGCGGTCTCATCACCATCGCCGCCGTGGGCGGCGAGGCGGGCGAGAAGGCCCGCGAGATGGTGGCGGCGATCGTGGCGGAGCCCGAGGTGGGCCGGATCTACGAGGGCCCGGTCAAGAGCACGACCCCCTTCGGGGCGTTCGTGGAGATCATCCCGGGCGTCGAGGGCCTGCTCCACATCAGCGAGCTCCAGCACGGCCGGACGGAGAAGACCGAGGACGTGGTCAAGAAGGGCGACATCGTCCAGGTCAAGCTGCTCGAGGTAGACGAGCGCGGCCGCATGAAGCTCTCCCGGAAGGCGCTGCTCCCCAAGGAGTAGCGGCCGTGGACACGGTCCTCCTGGACACGGGGCTCCGGCGCACGGTCGCGCCGTCGGGCCTCGTGATCCTGTCCGAGGCGATGCCGGGCGTCCGCTCCGCGGCGCTCGGCATTTTCGTGCGCACGGCCAGCGCGCACGAGCCCCGCCGGAAGATGGGCGTTTCCCATCTGCTCGAGCACATGGTGTTCAAGGGCACCGAGCGGCGGACGGCCAAGCAGCTGGCGCTCGAGCTCGAGGTCCGGGGCGGCGGCCTCGACGCGTTCACCGGCCGCGACTTCACCAGCTACCAGGCCCACGTCCTGGACGAGGACGTCCCCCTCGCCGTCGACATCCTCACCGATCTGGTCCGCCGCCCCCTCCTCGCGGAGCGGGACCTCGTCCCCGAGCGCAACGTGATTCTGGAGGAGATCAACGGTGTGCTCGACACGCCCGACGATCTCGTGTACGAGCTGCACGCCCAGACGCTCTGGCCCGGGCATCCGTACGGTTACTCCATTCTGGGCACCCCTGAAACCGTCGGCGCGCTGGGCGCGGCCGACTTGCGCGAGCTGCACCAGAGCGCGTACTACGCAGGGAACTGCGTGTTCGCCGCCGCGGGCAACGTGGATCACGAGCGCCTGCTCGAGCTGCTCGGCCGCGAGGGCTGGCTCGAGCCGAACGGCGCGCGCGGGCCGCGGCCCGCGGTGAACGCAGTGCCGGCCGCGCGCGGGGTGGAGCGGACCGAGGTCCGGGATTCGGCCCAGACTCATGTGGTCTTCGGTACCGACACGTTTCCCCTCCGCGACCCTCGCCGGTTCGCGCTCGCGATCCTCGTGAACGCGTTCGGCGGCGGCATGTCGAGCCGGCTGTTCCAGCGCGTCCGCGAGGAGCTGGGCCTGGCCTACGCGATTTACGCATTCAAGCAGTTCTACCAGAGCACCGGCCAGCTCGGGGTCTACGTGGGGACGCAGCCGGCCACGGCGGATCGCGCAGTTGAGGCGATCCGCTCGGAGTACGACCGGCTGGCCCGTGAGGGCCTGCCCACAGCCGAGCTGACCGACGGCAAGCAGCAGCTCAAGGGGCAGATCGTGCTGTCGCTGGAGAGCCCGGGGGCGCGGATGCAGCGGCTGGCGGGCTTCGTGCTCCACGGCGACCGGTATCGCTCGCTGAGCGAGATGCTCGCCGAGGTGGACGGCGTCACGGCCGACATGGTGACGAGCGTGGCCGCGGAGTTCTTCCCGGCGGAGCGGCAGGCGGTGGTCCGGTTGGGACCGGACACTACAGAGAACAGTGAACGTAAACAGTGAACCAGAGCCGGGGCGACTTTTGCATCGAGGCGTCATGAACATCGGTGTCCCGAAAGAGATCAAGACGAACGAGAACCGCGTCGCGCTGGCACCGGGGGGCGCGGAGGCGCTCGCGGCCCAGGGTCACACCGTGTTCCTCGAGCGGGGTGCGGGGGAGGGAAGCGGCTTCGACGACCAGGCGTACGTCGCGGCGGGCGGCACCATCCTGCCCGCGGCCGACGACGTCTGGCGGCGCGCCGACCTGATCATGAAGGTGAAGGAGCCGATCGAGCCCGAGTGGCCGCGCATGCGGAAGGGTCAGGTGATGTACACCTACTTCCACTTCGCCGCGGACGAGCGGCTCACCCGCGCGGTGATCGCCTCGGGGGCCGTCGCCATCGCCTACGAGACGGTGCAGCTGCCCGGGGGCGAGCTGCCGTTGCTCACCCCGATGTCGGAGGTCGCGGGGCGGATGGCGGTGCAGCAGGGCGCCAAGTATCTCGAGAAGGTGTTCGGCGGCACCGGCGTGCTGCTCGGAGGTGTGCCCGGCGTGCCGCCCGGCGAAGTGGTGATCATCGGGGGCGGCGTCGTGGGGACCAACGCGGCCAAGATGGCGGCAGGGCTCGGGGCCCACGTCGTGATCCTCGATCTCTCGCTCGAGCGGCTCCGCTATCTCGACGACGTGCTCCCGCCCAACGTCGATTGCATCTACTCCAACCGCTACAACCTGCTCGAAGCCATCCGGCGCGCCGATCTGGTGATCGGGGCGGTGCTGGTACCGGGAGCCAAGGCCCCGCACCTGGTCACCCGGGCGGACCTCAAGCTGATGAAGCCGGGCGCCGTCATCGTCGACGTCGCGGTGGACCAGGGCGGCTGCGTGGAGACCATCCACCCCACTACCCACGAGAACCCCACCTACTTCGTGGACGGCATCCTGCACTACGGTGTCGCCAACATGCCGGGCGGCGTGCCCCGCACTTCGACCCTTGCACTCACCAATGCGACCCTGGGCTATGCTCTCTGGCTGGCCAAGCACGGGTGGCGGGAGGCGTGCCGCCGGGACGAGGCGCTCCGGAAGGGGCTGAACGTGGTCGAGGGCAAGGTCGTCTATCCCGGCGTGGCCGAGGCGTTCGGGCTGCCGCTGGTGGACGTTGCCTCTGTCCTCTGACCCGCGGGCGGGCGAGCCGGTGCGGGTGCTGCTGGCGCGCCTGCCCCACGGCGAGGGCCTGCCCGTCCCGGCCCGCGCGACGTCCGGCGCGGCCGGCTATGACCTCGCGAGCGCCGAGGAGGGCTCGCTGGCACCGGGCCAGCGGCGCCTCTTCCGCACCGGGTTCAGCATTGCCGTACCCGACGGCTACGAGTGTCAGCTGCGTCCGCGATCCGGCCTCGCGCTCAAGCACGGGATCACCTTGCCCAACACGCCGGCCACGATCGACAGCGACTACCGGGGCGAGGTGATGGTCGCGTTGGTCAATCTGGGCGCGGACGGCTTCAGGGTGACGCGGGGCATGCGGATCGCCCAGATGGTGATTGCCCGGGTGGAGCGGGCCGAGTTTTCCGAGGTTCCGGAGCTGCCCGCCACGGCGCGGGGCGAGGGCGGGTTCGGCAGCACCGGGACCGCGGTGACCTGAGCCGGCGCCCTTGTGGCTAAACCCGCGTGTCTCTTACCTTTCCGCCCATGCTCCTCACAACCGCTCGATGAAGTTCCCGTCGCTGAACCTGTCGTCATTTCTTCCCGCGAACGAGATCGCGGTGGATCTCGGCACGGCCAACACCCTCGTCTATGTGAAGGGTGAGGGCATCGTTCTCAACGAGCCCTCGGTCGTGGCCCTCGAGAAGGCCACCGGCAAGATCAAGGGCATCGGGCTCGAGGCGAAGCGGATGCTGGGCCGCACGCCGGACGGCATCATCGCCGTGCGGCCGCTCAAGGACGGCGTCATCGCGGACTTCGACGTCACCGAGAAGATGCTGCGCTACTTCCTCAAGACGATCATCGACAAGCACGTCTTCCGGGTGAAGCCCAAGGTCATTGTCTGCGTGCCGTCGGGGATCACCGAGGTCGAGCGGCGGGCGGTGCGGGACTCGGCCCAGACCGCCGGCGCCAAGCAGGTGATGATGGTGGCGGAGCCGATGGCCGCGGCGATCGGAGTGGGCCTGCCGGTCGAGACGCCGACGGGCAACATGGTGATCGACATCGGCGGGGGCACCACGGAGATCGCGGTCATCGCGCTCTCCGGCATCGTGTCCGATACGTCAATCCGCACCGGCGGCGACGAGCTGGATCAGGCGATCGTCCAGTTCATGCGCAAGAACTACAACCTCCTGGTCGGCGAGCCGACCGCGGAGGCGATCAAGATCAAGATCGGGTCGGCGGCGCCCGTGGGCGAGGAGCGGGAGATGGAAGTGAAGGGCCGCGACCTCGTCTCCGGCATTCCCAAGACCGTGAGGGTGCACTCGTCGGAGATCCGCGAGGCGGTGCAGGAGCCGATCCAGCAGATCGTGGACGCGGTGCGGCGCGCGCTCGAGATCACGCCGCCGGAGCTCGCGAGCGATATCGTGGACCGGGGGATCGTGATGACCGGCGGCGGCGCCCTGATCCGCGGGCTCGACATTCTGCTGGCGCAGGAGACCGGGCTGCCGGTGCACGTGGACGAGGATCCCCTCACCTGCGTGGTGCGGGGCACCGGCCGCATTCTGGACGACTTCGAGAAATACCGCAGCGTGCTGTCCTTCTAGGGCATGTTCCCCGCGTCGGACCGAGGCTTCAACCGGCGGGACACCGCGCTTTTCGCCGGCTGCATGGTGCTCGCGGTGACCGCCCTCTTCACGCCCGAACGCATCACCCTCGCCATCTCGAACGGCCTGCGCCAGAGCCTGCTGGCCCCCCTGATCTGGCTTCAGGAAGAGGCGGAAACAGGGCGGGGGAGCCGCGCGCGGCTCAGGTCCTTGCTCGCCGAGCGTGACTCCGCAGCGTACGCGGCCCAGGTGCTGCCTTCACTCACCGCCGAGAACGAGCGGCTCCGCTCGCTCCTGGGGCTGAGCCACCGGCTCAAGACCCCGTACGTCGCCGCGGAAGTGCTGCACCAGGCCCAAGTCACCGACGCGCGGATGCTACTGCTCAACGTGGGGCAGTCCGATGGGGTGACCTCGTTCGACCCGATCGTGGCCCCCGAGGGGCTGATCGGGGTCATCTGGAACGCGGGCCGGCACACCAGCGTCGCGATGACCTGGGCGCACCCCGAGTTCCGGGTGAGCGCCTTCACCGCGAACGGCAGCGCCTACGGAATCGTGGCGGCGTCGCCCAACGCGACGGGGAGCGATTCGTACCTCGAGTTCCGGGGCGTGCCGTACCGGGACTCGGTGTTGTCCGGGACCGTGGTGCTGTCGTCCGGCCTTGGGGGCGTCTACCCCAAGGGCATTCCGATCGGAACCGTCATGGGCGTGATTCGGGAAGAGGCCGGCTGGGCCCGCGTATATCGGGTGCGCCCGGCGGCCAATCCGGGGTCCACCGAGCACGTACTGGTGCTCACCGGCCGCCGACTGCCGGCCGTTGGAGAGGCCTTCCCCTCGGACACGCTGGAGCCAACTCCCCGGTCCGACTCGCTCAAGGCCGAAGGCCGAACCCGGGAGCCGGCGGCACGCCCGGCGATCGTAGGAGCCCCCGCGAGAACGAAGTCAGACTCCGCGCACCGGGCCCCGCCCGACTCGGCCGGCAAGGCGAAGCCCGATTCGGCTGCCCGGCTGCGACGGCGGCGTGTGCCGGCGGACTCGACCCGGCCCGCCGGCGCTGCCCCGGCGCCGATCCCCGCCCCGGCCCCGACCCCCGCCCTCGGACGCCCGGACTCCACGCCGTGAGCACGCGGACCAGCCGGTTTCAGCTTGCGGCCGTGCTCGCGACGCTCGTGCTGCTGCACTTCTACGTCCGGCCGAGGCTCTTCGACACCCGGGTGGCGCCGGACTTCCTGCTCTTCGCCCTGGTCATCTTCGCGATGCGGAGCGGGCCCGGCGCTGGGGCCGTGGCCGGCTTCCTCGTGGGGCTGGCGACCGACGCGCTCTCGCCCGCCCGGTTCGGCGCGGCGACGCTGGCCGACACGATCGTGGGCTACGGCGCGGCCTGGGGGCGAGCCGTGTTCTTTGCAGACAACCTTCTCGTGAACGCGGGTTTCGTGGCCGTGGGGCTGTGGCTCCGCGACCTCATCCTGCTCGTGGCCAGCGGTACTCCCCAGGGCCAGCTGCTCCTGGAGCTTGGGGTGTGGAGCCCGCTCCAGGCCTTGACCACGGCCGCCGCGGGTGCGCTGGTGCTGTACGCGTTCCGTCAGCTCTTCGCCGTGAGGCTGGACGCGTGACCGGGTTCGACTCGTATCGCGTCGGCGAGCGGGCCCGGGTGGCCCGGTGGATCATCTCGGGAGCATTTCTGCTGCTCCTCGGCGCGTTCTTTCGGACGCAGATCATCCAGCACGAGAAGTTCCAGCTCAAGGCGGAGACTAACCGGCTGCGGCCCATCCCCCTCACGCCGCCCCGGGGGGCGATCTACGACTATCACGGCGCGATCATCGCCGAGAACGTACCGGGGTATTCGGTCAAGCTGATCGCCCCGTCGGCCGACTCGCTCCGTGCGGTGCTGGCGCGGGTGCGCCAGGTCGTGCCGCTCGACAGCGGCCAGATCTCCGAGGTCATCCGCCGGTTTCAGACGGCCCGGTATCAGCCGGTGGTGGTGCTGGGCGACGCCACGTTCGAGACCGTCTCGAAGCTGGAGGAGCACCGGGTGGCGCTGCCCGGGCTGGTCATTCAGGCCGAGCCCAAGCGGCTCTACCCGGCCGGCCGGGCGGTGGCGCACCTCGTCGGCTACGTGGGTGAAGTGACCGACGCGGACCTGGAGAACGAGCGCTACGAGGGGCTCAACCCCGGGGCTATCGTAGGCAAGGCGGGGCTGGAGCTGGCGTACGACGACACGCTCCGGGGCACCGAAGGGGTCAGGTACATCGAGGTGAACGCGCGTGGCCGGTTGGTGCGGGAGGAGGCCAGCACCGCCTCGCTTCCGCCGACCCCCGGCCAGCCGATCCGCACCACCGTCGACCTCGATCTCCAGCGCTTCATCGACAGCATCTGGCCGGCAGGCGTCCGGGGCGCCATGGTGGCGGTCACCCCCGCCGGCGAGATCCGGGCGCTCTACTCCTCGCCCACCTACGATCCCAACGCGTTCATCGGCGGCATCTCTCCCCAGCTCTGGCGGGCGCTCAACTCGGACGAGGCCCGGCCGCTGCTGGACCGCGCGATCCAGGCCCGCTACCCCCCCGCCTCGCCGTTCAAGCTGGCGATCTCCGCCATGGCGCTCCGGCGCGGCCTGATCGGGCTGGACACCCACATGCCGGTCCCCTGCCGAGGCGGCCTCAGAATGGGCAACCGGGTGTTCCGCTGCTGGAAGAAGGAAGGCCACGGCTCGCTCGACCTGATCGGGGCCGTGGCGGCGAGCTGCGACGTCTACTTCTACCAGGTCGGGCTCCGCCTCGGCCTCGATGCCATCATCGAGGACGGCGTGCTGATGGGCTTCAAGGACAAGGCCGGAATCGATCTGGGCAATGAGGTCGGGCCGATCTATCCGTCGTCGACGGCGTATTTCGACCGCCTGTACGGGCCCCGCCGCTGGAGTCCCCCCGCCACGACGCTCAACTTCGCCATCGGCCAGGGGGAGAACACCCAGACCGTGGTGAACATGGTCCACTTCTATGCCGGCCTGGCCGGTAACGGCGAGGAGCAGGCGCCGTATGTCGTGCGGCCCCGGCCGGGTTCGAAGCCCCGGTCGCTCGGGCTCACGCCGGGCCAGCTGGAGGGCCTCCGCCACGCGCTGATCGCGGTGGTCGAGCGGGGCACGGCGGCGGCCTCACGACGGCTGGACCTTCAAGTCGCCGGGAAGACGGGCACCGCGCAGAACCCGCACGGCAAGGACCATGGCTGGTTCATTGGTTTTGCCCCGGCCGACAAGCCGCAGCTCGTGGTCGGCGGGATCATGGAGTTCGCCGAGCACGGGACGGTGGTCGCGCCGTACGTGGTGCAGGTTCTCCGGCGCTACGTTCTCGGGGCCGACTCGGCGTCCAAGGCGCCCTTCAAGGTCCGCGTCATCGCGCCCGAGGACAGCGCGCCGCGCACCCTCGAGCTCGACCCCGACTCGGCGGCCGCCCAGGCCGCGGCGGAGTCGCTGCGGGTGCGGGAGAGGGCCGAGCCGCAATGAGATTCGCAGCGATCGACCGGCAGCTCGCGGCCACCTTCCTGGCATTGGTGCTGTACGGGCTCATCGTGCTTTACTCGGCGGGGCAGACGGACGTCCCCACGGCGGGGGCCGGGGCCTGGCATCGACAGTTCCTGTGGTTCGGGGTCGGGCTGGTCGCGGCCTGGGCCACCTTCCAGGTGTCGCCCCGCCTGCTCGAATGGCTCACCCCGGCTATCTACGGCTTCAGTGTCATGCTCCTCCTGGTGGTGCTGGCCGTGGGCACAGGGGCGGGGACCGCGGCGAGCAGCCACACCTGGCTCGCGATCGGAGGCCACCAGGTCGGGCAGCCCTCGGAGCTTGGGAAGGTGGCGACGGTTCTGATGCTGGCGCGATACCTGTCGAGCCGCCGGGAGCCCCCCCGCTCGCTGCGGGACCTGATCGTGCCCTTGCTCATCGTCGGGGTGCCGTTTCTCCTCGTCATGAAGGAACCCGACTTGGGCAGCGCCATTGTGTTCATTGGGATTTTCTTCGCGATGCTGTTCTGGGCCGGGGTCCGGCCCCGCCTGATCTTCCTGCTGGCCTCGCCCGGGCTCAGCCTCCTCCTGGCGTTCAGCAACGTCACTTGGGGCTTCTGGATCGTCGCGTTCACCGTCGTTCTGCTCGCCTGGCGGCCGTACCTGTGGGACGGCCTCGCGTTCTGGCTGCTGAACGTCATCAGCGGGTTCATCGCCATGCCCCTCTGGCATCGGCTCGCCCCGTACCAGCAGAACCGGCTGCTCACTTTTCTCAACCCCGAGGTGGACCCCCGGGCGGCCGGATACCACGCCATCCAGTCACGCGTGGCGATCGGATCGGGGGGGTGGTTCGGGACCGGCTACACCCAGGGCCCGCAGAAGCGGCTCGCCTTCCTGCCGGAGCAGCACACCGATTTCGTCTTCTCGGTTGTGGGGGAGGAGCTGGGCTTCGTGGGGGTCGCCGTGGCGCTCGTCCTGTTCGCCGCCCTCTTCATGATCCTGGTCCGTGTGGCCCGCCGCGCGACGGATTCCTTCAGCAGCCTGGTGGTCTTCGGGATTCTGGGGATGCTTTTCTCGCACGTCTTCGAAAATGTCGGGATGACGGTCAATATCATGCCGATCACCGGCATTCCGCTGCCATTTTTTTCATATGGCGGCTCGTTCTTCATCATCTGCTGCGTGTGCCTGGGGCTGGTCTCGCGGGTCGCATGGGACTCCAGACTCGCCGGCTATGCTGATATGTGACAACGACTTAGATTTTGGGGCCTAGCGCCGGGAGAGCAACGAACGCAGATTTACGCCCTGTTGCTTTTCCAATACGTGGCCCCCCTCACCTCGACATCGCCGACCCTATGGCTGTGATGGCATGGTTCAAGAAGGAGCGTAAGCCGCGCGCGTCCCAACGAAATCGGCTGGAAATCCCGGCCGACGCGTGGGAGAAGTGCGATGGCTGCGGCCACATCGACATCAAGGAAAAGTTCGAGAAGGCGCTGAACGTGTGTCCGGAGTGCGGCCGGCACCGACGATTCACGGCCGAGGAGTATATCGAGCTGCTGACGGACGCCGGGACGTGGCGGGAGCTATACGGCAACCTGCGCTCGGTCGACCCGCTGAAGTTCGAGCACTACGCCGAGCGGCTCACCTCGGCGCGCAAGAAAGCCGGCCATGCTGATGCCATGTACGCCGGCACCGCCAGACTCGAAGGGATTCCCTACAATTTGGGAGTCATGAACTTCGCCTTTATGGGCGGGTCGATGGGCTCGGTCGTAGGCGAGAAGATCTACCGCCTCGCCCGCCGGTCGCTGGAAAAGAAGGCCCCCCTTGTCCTCGTCTCGACGTCCGGCGGCGCCCGCATGCAGGAAGGCGTCGTCAGTCTCATGCAGATGGCCAAGACGTCCGCCGCTCTCTCCCAGCTTTCCCGCGCCCGCATCCCCTACGTCTCCATCCTCACCGATCCCACCACGGGGGGCGTTTCCGCGTCCTTCGCGATGCAAGGCGACGTGATCCTGGCGGAGCCGGGGGCGGTAATCGGCTTTGCGGGCCAGCGAGTGATCAAGCAGACGATCGGTCAGGACCTGCCGGACGGCTTCCAGACCTCCGAGTTCCTGCTTGAACACGGCCAGATCGATGACGTCGTGCCCCGTTCTTCGCTGCGGGAGACGACGGCCCGACTTCTCCGACACATGCAGGGGCAGCGGCAGCCGGTCGAGGAGATGGAGCTGGCGTAGGTCCTCGTAGCTTCGGAGCGCCGACGCCCCACCGGGTCGAACACCGGGTGGGGCGTGGATTTTTGGGGGTCCACTCGTGTCCCTGACCTACGCCCAGGCCATCGACTTTCTCTTCCCCCGTACGACGACCATCAAGTTCGGGCTGGGGACCACCCGGGCGCTCCTGGCCGAGGTGGGGAACCCGCACGAGACGGTGCCGCTGGTTCACATCGGCGGGACCAACGGGAAGGGCAGCGTCTGTACGCTGGTGGCCGAGGCGCTCCGGGAGGCCGGCTGGCGGGTCGGACTCTACACCTCGCCCCATCTGGTGTCCTTTCGCGAGCGCATTCGGGTGGACGGCGAGCCCATCAGCGAGGGCGCCGTGGCCATGTGGACCGGGCGGCTCAAGCCGCTCATCAAGCGGCGGGCGGCGACCTTCTTCGAAGCCACCACGGCGATCGCGCTCGCCGACTTCGCGGCCCGCGGCGTGGAGATCGGCGTCGTCGAGGTCGGCCTCGGCGGGCGCCTGGACAGTACCAACGCGATTCAGCCGGTCGTGAGCGCGGTGACCAAGATCGAGCTCGACCACATGAAGTACCTGGGCGAGACCCTGGAGGACATCGCGACCGAGAAGGCCGGGATCGCCAAGCCGGGTGCGCCCTTCGTGATCGGGGAAACCCGGCCCGAGCTGGTCGAGACCCTGCGGCGTGAGGCCCGCTGCTTCATCGCCCGGCTGGACCGGAGCGCGCGGCCCGATATCCGGGTGGTCCCGCCGGACTACGAATGGGGCGGGCGCCTCAGCCTCCTGGGTCCCCATCAGCGCCGGAATGCCGGCGTCGCCCATGGGATACTCATGGCCCTGCCGGCGCCGTACCGACCCACGCCGGACGAGGTCGCCGCTGGGTTCGCGGCGGCCCGGATTTCCGGTCGTCTGGACCGCCACGGGCGCTGGCTGTTCGACGTCGCCCACAACCCCGACGGCATCCGGGCCCTGGTCCGCGCCATCGAAGCACTCGATCCGCCTCGGCCGCTGCACGCGCTGGTCTCGATCCTGGGCGACAAGGCCTGGCCGGAGATGCTGGTGTTGCTCGACCGGGTCATCGATCGCGGGGTCCTCACCCTCGCACCCACGGCGACACCCCGCGGCTGGGACATCGAGTGGCTCCGCGACTGGCTCAAGGACCCGTCGCGCCCGCCGGCGCGAGCGGCGTGGACGCTGGTCCCGGACTTCCGGGAGGCCATCAGGGCCGCCGAGCTGGGGGCGGGGACCGTGCTGGTCACCGGCTCCTTCCATACGGTCGGCGACGTCATGGCTGCGCTCGGCATTCCGCCGCTGTGACGTTTACGCTGTTCTTCTCCCCGTCTATCTTCCCCCCATGAAAACCACGGCCCTCCCGGGCTTTCGTGATTTCTACCCCGACGATCTCGCACTTCGCAGCCATATCTTCGCCACCTGGCGCTCGGTGGCCGGGCGCTACGGCTTCGAGGAATACGATGGGCCGCCGCTCGAGCCGCTCGACCTCTACACGGGCAAGAGCGGCGACGAAATCGTCGGCCAGCTCTACAACTTCACGGACAAGGGCGACCGGGAGGTGGCGCTCCGGCCGGAGATGACGCCCACGCTCGCCCGCATGGTGGCGGCCCGGGCCAACGGGCTCCGGAAGCCGATCCGCTGGTTCTCGATTCCGCAGTTGTTCCGCTACGAGCGGCAGCAACGGGGCCGGCTCCGGGAGCACTTCCAGCTCAACTGCGACCTGATCGGGGAGCCGGGGCCGCTGGGTGACGCCGAGATCATCGCGCTCGCGATCGACGTGATGCGGGCGTTCGGGCTCACGGCCAAGGACGTGCGGGTGCGGCTGTCGGATCGGCGGGTGCTCGCCGCGGTGCTCGCCGCTCGCGGCGTTCCCGAGAGCGCACTGGGCCAAGCTTACCAGTTCATCGACAGGGTCGAGCGGTTGCGGGGTGAGGAGATCGAGCGATTCAGGTCGGAGGCTTCGGCGGTCGCCCCGGCCACCGTCGATGATCTCGTGGACGTTTCGCGGATCAAGGGCTGGGAGCGGCTCGACGCAGAGGTCGAGGGCGCGCCGGCCGCTCAGGCCGCCGCCGCACCGCTCCGAGCCACCTATGCGGCGCTCGGAGCGATGGGACTGGCCGACTTCGTCGACCTCGACCTCGCCATCGTCCGCGGGCTCGCCTACTACACCGGCACGGTGTTCGAGCTGTTCGACGCCGGCCGCACGCTCCGCGCCATCTGCGGCGGCGGGCGCTACGACAACCTGCTGTCTTCGCTGGGCGGCGTGGACCTCCCCGCCCTCGGGTTCGGCATGGGAGACGTCGTGCTCGCCGAGCTCCTGAAGGAGCGGGGCCTCGGCCCGACGGCGACCGCGGGACTGGACGTGTTTGTCGCCGCGGTCACCGCCGACGACCTGCCCCGCGTGCTGGCCCTCGCGCACGAGCTGCGCGACGCCGGGCTCCGTGTGGAGTATGCCCTCTCCGTGGTGCCGCTCCGGAAACAGCTGGACCTGGCCGCGGCCCGCCGGGCGCGCTACGCCGTCGTCGTCGGCCCCGACGAGTGGGCCCGTGGCGAGGTGGTGCTGCGGGATTTCGAGGAGAAAGAAAAGGCGAAGGCGCAGCGCGCTATCGCACGCGATGCCGTCGCCGCCGAGATCGTCGGGCTCGTGGGGCAGGCTGCGTCGTGAGGACCCGTTCACCGTTCACCGTTCACTGTTCACCTCGCCGTTCACCGGATCGTCATGGCTGACACCAAGGCTCTCACGCCCCGCGCCACCGACTTCAGCGCCTGGTACAACGAGCTGATCATGAAGGCCGAGCTGGCCGACTACAGTCCGGTCCGCGGCTGCATGGTCATCCGCCCGAACGGCTACGCGATCTGGGAGCAGATGCAGCGGGCCCTGGACACGATGTTCAAGGAGACCGGCCATCAGAACGCCTACTTTCCGCTCTTGATTCCGCAAAGCTTCCTTTCGCGCGAGGCCGAGCACGTGGAGGGCTTCTCGCCCGAGACCGCGGTGGTGACGCACGGGGGCGGGAAGGAGCTGGAAGAGCCGCTGGTCATCCGGCCGACATCGGAGACGATCATCTACGCGATGTACGCCAAGTGGATCCAGAGCTACCGCGACCTGCCGTTGCTCATCAACCAGTGGGCCAATGTCGTGCGCTGGGAGCTGCGGACCCGGCTCTTCCTTCGAACCACCGAATTCCTCTGGCAGGAAGGGCACACCGCCCACGCCACCGAGGCGGAAGCCGAAGAGGAGACGCTCCGGATGCTCGGCGTCTACCGCACCTTCATGGAGCAGTGGATGGCAATGCCGGTCGTGACCGGGCGCAAGACCGACAGCGAGCGATTCGCCGGGGCGCTCCGGACCTACAGCTGCGAAGCGCTGATGCAGGACAACAAGGCGCTCCAGGCCGGCACGAGCCATAACCTCGGCCAGAACTTCGCCCGGGCGTTCGAGGTCACCTTCCAGACCGCCTCGGGGGAGCTGGATCACGTGTGGAGCACGTCGTGGGGCGTCTCCACCCGCCTGGTGGGCGCCCTGATCATGATCCACGGTGACGACAACGGTCTCGTCTGCCCGCCGCGTCTGGCGCAGTATCAGGTCGTGATCGTTCCGATCTACAAGACGGAGGAGGAGCGGGCTCAGGTCCTCGAGGCCGGGGACCACGTGCGCCGGGCGCTCGTCGCCAAGGGAATTCGCACCCACCTCGATGCGCGCGAGGGGCTCAAGCCCGGCGCCAAGTATTACGAGTGGGAGGGGCGCGGGGCGCCGCTCAGGCTCGAGGTGGGCCCGCGCGACGTGGCCGCCAACACGGTCATGCTGGCCCGTCGGACCGGGGGAAAGAAGGAGTCGGTGCCGGTGGGAGGAATCGGCGAGCGGCTGCTGGAGGAAATGGACCGGATGCAGCACGAGCTGCTGGCGACGGCCATCGCACGCCGCGAGGCGAACACCATCCGCGGCGTCACGAAGCCGCAGTTCATCGCGTTCATGGAGCGGGACGGCGGCTTCGCCTACGGTGGATTCTGCGGCGACGGGGCGTGCGAAGCCGAGATCAAGGACGAGACCAAGGCCACGATCCGGGTACTGCCGGACGAGGAGTTCCGCTCGCCCACCCCGCCCGTGACCTGCATGTGGTGCGGCCGGCCTGCCGTGACCGAGGCAGTGTGGGCGAAGGCCTACTGATCGTGGGAAGCCCCGCGGGGCAGGGCGCCGGTGCCGGCACCCTGCTCGCCGAGGCCGGCCTCGTGCGGAGGGGCCCGTCCCTCGTCATGGAGGGCGTGCGGCTCAGCGAGATCGCCGAGCGAGTCGGCACGCCCGCGTACGTCTACACGCTCCCGGTGATCCGCGCCCGCTACGCGGCGCTCGACGCGGCGCTCGCGCCCGTGCCGCACCGGATCTGCTTCGCCATCAAGGCCAACGGCAACCTTGGTGTGTTGCGCGCGTTCAAGGAGCTGGGCGCGGGCGCGGACATCGTGTCCGGCGGTGAGCTGGCGCGCGCGCTGGCCGCGGGATTCCCCCCGGAGCGTATCGTCTTCAGCGGTGTCGGCAAGTCCGACCAAGAGCTGGTGGCGGCCGTCGAGGCCGGCGTCGGCCACGTGCACCTCGAGTCCGGGGCCGAGCTGGCGGCACTGGCCGCAATCGTCGAGCGCCGGGGCCGGCCGCTCCGGGTCGGCGTCCGGGTGAACCCGGACGTCACGGCCGACACGCACCCCTACATCGCCACCGGCCGGGGTGGGATCAAGTTCGGCGTGCCGATCGACCAGGTTCTCCCGCTCGCGCTCGAGGTTGGGCGCCACCCGCTGCTTACCCTCGACACGCTGGCGATGCACATCGGGAGCCAGTTGCTCGACCCGCGGCCGTATCGCGAGGGGGTCGAGCGACTGCTCGAGCTGGTGGCCGCCCTCCGTGCCGCGGGGGTGACAACCCTCCAGTCCCTCGACATCGGCGGCGGCCTCGGCATCCGCTACCGGGACGAGGAGCCCCTCGCACCCGCCACGCTGATGCAGGCGGTGCTGCCGCGGATCCGCGAGAGCGGGCTGGCGCTGGTGCTGGAGCCCGGCCGCTATCTCGTCGGCAGCGCGGGGGTTCTGCTCACCGAAGTTCTGTCCCGGAAGCACTCCGGCGGCAAGGATCTGGTGATCGTGGACGCAGGCATGAACGACCTGGTCCGCCCGAGCCACTACAAGGCCTACCACGAGATCGTCGAGCTCGAGGCCCGCGGTGGCGCTGTCCTCCCCGTCGACGTCGTCGGTCCCGTCTGCGAAACCGGCGATTTCCTGGCCCTCGACCGCGCCCTCCCTCCGCTCGAGCGGGGCGACCGCCTGGCCCTGCTGGGGGCCGGCGCCTACGGGTTCGTCATGAGCTCGAACTACAACTCCCGGCCCCGCGCAGCGGAGGTCATCGTAGACCAGGACCGATGGTGGGTGGCCCGCGCCCGGGAATCCATCGAGGATCTGTATCGCGGTGAGCACGCCGACCCCGAGTCCGCCGAGGCACCGTGAGCAAGCACCACGACGGCATTCTGATCATCGACTTCGGCTCGCAGTACACCCAGCTGATCGCCCGGCGGGTGCGCGAGGCGCACGTGTACTGCGAGATCCATCCTCCGTCCCGGTCGGTCGAATGGATCCGCCAGTGGCGCCCGAAAGGCATCATCCTGTCCGGCGGGCCCAACTCGGTGTACGACGACGACGTCCCCACCGCCGACCCGGCGCTGCTTCGATCCGACATCCCGGTCCTCGGGTTGTGTTACGGGATGCAGCTCGTGGCGCATCTTGCCGGCGGCAAGGTCGTGCGGGCCAACCGCCGCGAGTACGGACGGGCGGACGTGCGGGTGGAGGGCGGCCGGCTCTTCAGTGGGTTCGGGCGGGGGGAAGAGACGCCGGTCTGGATGAGTCACGGCGACCACGTGGACACGCCGCCGCCGGGCTTCTGCGTGACCGCCTCCAGCGACAACTCCCCGATCGCAGCGTTCGAGCACCAGACGCTGCCGCTGTTCGGCGTCCAGTTCCATCCCGAGGTGGCGCACACGCCGCGGGGCGGCGAGATCCTGAACACGTTCCTCTTCGAGATCTGCGGTTGCACGCCGGACTGGACGCCGGGTCATTTCGTCGAAAGCGAGATCGACCGGATCCGCACCACGGTCGGTCCGCACGAGCGGGTGATCTGCGGCCTGTCAGGCGGCGTGGATTCGTCGGTGGCCGCGGTGCTGGTTCACCGCGCCGTCGGAGACCGGCTCACCTGCATTTTCGTGGACCACGGGCTGCTCCGGCTCCATGAGCGGGAGCAGGTCGAGACGACGTTCCGCCGGCATCTCGGCATTGATCTCAGGGTCGTGGACGCGTCTGCCCTGTTTCTCGAGCGGCTGGCGGGCGTCACCGACCCCGAAGAGAAGCGGCGGCGCATCGGCCACACGTTCATCGAGGTCTTCGAGGCGGAGGCCCGCGAGGTCGGTCCCGACGTCGGGTGGCTGGTCCAGGGGACGCTCTATCCCGACGTGATCGAGTCGCTCTCCCCCCGCGGCGGGCCGTCGGTCACGATCAAGACCCACCACAACGTGGGTGGCCTGCCCGAGCGGCTGCCCTTCAAGCTGCTCGAGCCGCTGCGCGAGCTGTTCAAGGACGAGGTGCGCCAGGTCGGACGGGAGCTGGGGCTGCCGGAGGAGATGGTGGGCCGGCACCCGTTCCCGGGCCCCGGCCTGGCCATCCGCATCGTGGGGGAGATCTCCCCTGAAGCGCTCGATGTTCTCCGGCGGGCCGACCACATCTACATCGAGGAAATCCGCGCTGCCGGGCTCTATGACTCCATCTGGCAGGCATTCGCGGTGTTGCTGCCGATCCGCTCGGTCGGCGTCCAGGGCGACTTCCGCACCTACGACCAGGTGGTCGCGCTGCGGGCGGTGACCAGCCGGGACGGCATGACCGCCGACTGGTATCCGTTCCCTCCCGAGGTGCTCGCCCGCACCGCCAACCGGATCGCCAACGAGGTGGCCGGGGTCAATCGGGTCGTCTACGACGTGAGCTCCAAGCCCCCGGCGACCATCGAGTGGGAGTGAGGCCGTGGATCCACTGACCAAGTTGCTCCGGGCGATTCTGCCGAAGGCGACCGCCGAGGAGATCGCCGAGGCCGCGGAGCGTCTCGGCTCGTTCATCGAGACCGGCGCCACCTGGGTGGGCGAGACCGCGGACCTGACGGTGCGGAAGGTCGAGAACGTGCTGAGCGGTGGCGACGTGACGCCCCGCGCGATGCCGGCGCTGCCGCGGGATATCGACGACCTGGTATGGGAAAAGGTGACCCGCGCCGTCGCCCCACGGATGCAGGAGATCCGGGCTCACGCGCGGGCCCTGCGCGAGGAGCCGGATCAGCGGCCGGACGTCGTGGCGTTCACTCGGGACGTCGAGTGGTTGATCGGCGAGCTAGGCTCCGCCTGGGCGCGGGAGGTGGCGCTCAGGGCCGCGCGGGTGCAGGCGCCGCCGCCTCCCTGAAGCGCGACGACCAGCTCTTGCGCAGCTTGGCCACCTTGGGCGCGATCATGGCCTGGCAGTACATGCGGTCAGGGTTCCGCGAGAAGTAGCCCTGATGGTGCTCCTCGGCGGGGTAGAACGTTGCCAACGGCGCCAACTGAGTAACGATGGGCGCGCCGAACACCCGCTTCCGCTCCAGCTCCGCGATCACCTCGGCCGCCGTCGCGGCCTGCGCCTCGTCCCGATGGAAAATCGCGGACCGATACTGCGTGCCCGTGTCCGGACCCTGTCGGTTGAGCGTGGTCGGATCGTGGAAGGCGAAGAAGATCTCCACGAGGTCGCGGTAGGAGATGACCGCCGGATCGAAGGTGACCTGGAGCGCCTCGGCGTGCCCCGTGAGCCCGGTGCATACAGCGTCGTAGCTCGGGTTGGGTGCGGTCCCGCCGGTGTAGCCCGAGACGACGCGCTCCACGCCGTTCAGCCGCTCGAACACGGCCTCCAGGCACCAGAAGCATCCGCCGGCGAAAACGGCGGTCTCGAAGCGGGGCGCGGACATGTCGATGTCTCCGTAAGAAGGGGTTGGCTCCCCTCACAACGCCAGGTCGGTGCCGGCGGTTCCCCTAGACGCCCTTTTCGTCGAGCAGGGCCAGGAATTGCTCGGGCTCGGTCAGCCCGGCAAGACGGGCGGGGATGTCCGGGTCCTTGGCGAACTGGGCGATCTTGCCGAGGACCGGGAGGTACATGTTGACCGCCTCGTCGGGCGGGGCGACGATCAGAAAGAAATCGTGCACCGGGAGGCCGTCGATCGCCTGGTAGGGAACGCCCTCCGCTCGATGGCCGTACGCCAGCCGCACCTTGTTGACGCCTGCCGCGCGGCAGTGGGGGATCGCGATCCCGCGGCCCACACCGGTCGATCCCAAGCTCTCGCGGCGCTGGAGCGCCCGGAGCAGCGTATCGGCCGAGGCGTCGTCCACGGCGAGCAGCCCGACCAGCTCCCGGAGGATGTCGTCGCGGTTGGCGCCCTGCAGTGCTAGGCGCACGGTCCCGGTTCCGAAGAGTTCTCTGAGGTGCATGGCGCACGAACCTACCCCCTCCCCGCGGGGGGTGTCAACAAGTATTTTCACCCCATGCGTTTGCCCTATCCGTCCGAGCATTCCTTCGCTCTGATCCTCGCGCCCATGGCCGGGGTCTCCGAGGCGCCGTTCCGCCAGATCTGTCGCGCGGCGGGCGCCGACGTCGTCCTGTCCGAGTTTCTCTCGTCGGAGGCAATCCGCCGGCGGATTCGGAACACGCTCGAGGGCGCTGAATTCGAACAGTGCGAGCGGCCGATCGGCATCCAGATCTACGGCGCCGACCCCAACGCGATGGCCGAAGCCGCCGGGCTCATCACCGAGCACTACCAGCCGGAGTTCATCGACATCAACTTCGGCTGTCCGGTGAAGAAGGTGGTCCAGCGCAACGGCGGCTCCGGGTGCCTCCGCGACCTGGACCTGGTGGACCGGATCATCCGCGCGGTCGTCTCCGTCACCCACCTCCCGGTGACGGTCAAGACCCGGAGCGGATGGAACGACGAGACGCGGGATCCGGTGACGATCGCGCTTCGCATGCAGGACGCCGGGGCGAGGGCGTTCACCCTGCACGCACGCACCCGGACGCAGATGTTCAGTGGCCGGGCCGACTGGGACGACATCGCCCGGGTGACGGAGGCACTCGACATCCCGGTGATCGGAAACGGCGATATCCAGTCGGCCGAGGACGTGGTCCGGATGCGGGCGCACACCGGCTGCGCCGGCGTCATGATCGGGCGGGGGGCGTTCGGCAACCCCTGGCTCTTCCGCGATGCACGGGCCCTGCTCGCCGGAAAGCCGGCACCGGCCGCGCCCGACGCGGCGGAGCGGTTCCGGATGGCGCTGCGGCACGCCCGGCTGGCGTTGCGGCTCCAGGGCGACAGCCGCAAGACCGTGCTCGAGTTCCGCAAGCACCTCGGCTGGTACACCAAGGGACTGCACGGGGCGAGCGATCTGCGCCAGCGGCTCTTTCAGATCGAGTCGATCGCGGAGGCGGAGGCGATTTTTCTCGACTACCTCGACCCCATCGCCAGAGTCGCGTGACGCCGACCCAGCTCGAAGCGCTGCTCAACGACGTCGCCCGCGGCCGCCTCGCGCCGGAGACCGCGATCGGTCGGCTCCGGCACCTCCCCCTCGAAGAGCTCCCGTTCGCCAGCATCGACCACCACCGCGCGCTCCGCCAGGGGCACCCGGAGGTGATCTTCTGCGAGGGCAAGACGGTCGAGCAGGTCGTGACGATCGCCGAGCGTCTCGTCGCGGCGAGCGGCACCTTCCTCGGCACCCGCGCGACCGAGCCGATGGCCACCGCGTTGGCCGGTCGGTTCGAGGGACTGGAGTGGAACCCGCTGGGCCGCACCGTCCGCTTGCCGGGGGCCGCATCGGCGACTCCGACGACCGGCACGATCCTGGTCGTGACGGCGGGGACCAGCGATCTCGCCGTCGCCGAGGAGGCCGCGGTGACCGCGGATGCCTTTGGGCATGGCGTAGTGCGGCTGACCGACGTCGGCGTCGCCGGGCTGCACCGCCTGCTCTCAGCGAATGACCGGCTCGAAGCGGCGGACGTGGTGATCGTCGTCGCCGGGATGGAAGGCGCCCTGCCCAGCGTCGTAGGCGGGCTGGTGCGGGCGCCGGTCATCGCCGTCCCGACCAGCGTGGGCTACGGCGCGTCGTTCGGCGGCCTGGCCGCGCTCCTCGCGATGCTCAATTCCTGCGCCGCGGGCGTGACGGTCGTCAACATCGACAACGGGTTCGGCGCGGCCGCGGCGGCCAGCCGCATCCTGGCGGGATGATCGAGCTCGCAGCAGGCGCGGCCATCGGGGCGATGGCGGGATGGCTCGGGGCTTGGCTCCGCGCCGGGGCCACATCGCGAGGCCGCCGGAGCAGCGATCTTGGCACCCAGCTGCTGCCGGAGCCGGCCTTGGGCTGGCTTCTCCGCGCGAGCGGTGGCATCGGCATCTGGGTGACCGAACTGGCTCCGGGCGAGGAAGGGCCGCGGAACGAGCGGATCGTGGACGCCGAGCGGTTGTCCGTGGCGCAGATCGCTGCGGTGGACCGCCGGCTGGAGCAGGCGCGGGACCAGGAGCAGGGCGGGGCGGAGCGGCTGGAAGGGGGAACGCTCCTCTTCCGGGCAGGGGGCGGCGCGGCGGTCGGGCTCCTCCTCCCCACCGATGGCGGCGCCCGCGGGCTCGCGGAGGTGGAGCACGATCTCGACCACCTCCTCGACGCCATCCGTCGTCGCCCGCAGATCGTCGCGATGGCCCAGGCACAAACCCAGGAAGCGTCCCTCGAGTCGGTCGGAAGCGTGGGCCTCAGGCTGGCCTATCAGCTCGAGCGGACTCTGAACGGAGAGGTCGTCGTGGTCGCCGTGGATCAGGGGGTGGTCCGAGTCGTCGGGGTGTCGGGTCGGGCCGACCGGCGGCTCCTTGAGGCGGTCCTCCCGCCCCAGAGCGAGCTGGCCCAGGTCGCCCTGGGTCAGCGCGGCCCGACCCTGTCCAGCCGCGATCCGCTCAGCAGCGCTGTTCTCGACCGACGCCAGCGCCAGGGCGCGAGCCTGCTCACGCCGATCCTGGTCGGGAGCGATCGCCAGCCCGCCGGCGCCGTCGCCATCCACCTGGCAAGCGGCGAAGAGCCGGCCGGCCCGGCCCGGGCGGAGCTGGTCGAGGCTCTGGCCAACGCCGGCCCCCGGCTGGCGAAAGCGCTCGCCGCGGACCAGACCCGGCGCCAAGCGAAGTCGGACCCGCTCACCGGTCTTGCCAACCGCCGGGGCTTTGACGACGCCCTCCGGCAGATCGACGTTCGTGAGGGAGCGCTGATCTACGCCGACTACGACCGGTTCAAGCAGCTCAACGACACGCTGGGCCACGACGCCGGCGACGCCGCACTGATCCACTTGGCCCGGGTCATCCGGGAGCAGATTCGGGCCGGCGACACCGCTGCCCGGATCGGCGGGGAAGAGTTCGCGATCTGGCTTCCCCGGGCTTCCCTCGATCTGGGAATGCGGATCGCAGAGCGAATCCGGATCAAGCTGGGGACGACGCCGTGGGACTGGAACGGGCGGCACTGGCCGCTCAGCGCGTCGTTCGGAGTAGCCGCCTCACCGGAGACGAACCGGAGCGTGGAGAACCTCCCGGCGCAAGCCGATGCGGCACTTTACGTTGCAAAGAGCAGTGGTCGGAACCGGGTGGAGCCGGCCGGGACGGGAGGCCGCTGACGGCGGGCGGATGGTACCCCGGGGCCTCCGTTCGGCTATATTCCGGGCAACCCGGGGGCGATTGGCTTCGACGGGTTTGATGAAGGAATCGTAGCGTGCCCAGGTCCGGATCCCTGGTAAAACCATCTGGAACGTATCAACTGCCAACACTGAACTGGCACTGGCTGCGTAAGCTGAGCTCAGCTCGCTAACGCACCTTCGGCGTCGGAGCCCGTCCGGGGCGCCGCCGTCGAATCGCAAAGCCGGGCTGGCCTGACGTGGTCCCTCGACGCGGCAGGCGAGAGCAGGGAGGGTGGGTGCTGAGCAGGCCGGTCCGATGCCGGCTCGGCACGACAGGCAAGAAATCGGGCCTACGCACGTAGACGCGGTTCTGGAGCCTTACTCGGACCAGGGTTCGATTCCCTGCGCCTCCATGCTTGGCTGGACGCCTCCAGGGCGTCCAGTTTTTTTATTAGTCATTCTGTAATAATCGTTTATATGATACATAATAACTTAACTTATCAAGTCATTATCACCTCGAATTCGGGGCCAAGATGATCGTTGACGAGCGCCGAAGTGCTGCCGGAGCCGTTGCGGGAGTGGAGGCGATCCGCGCCCGCTTCCCCGCCCTCGCGCGCGAACATGCCGGCCGGCCCGTCGCCTATTTCGACGGCCCCGGGGGCACCCAGGTTCCCCAGGATGTCGTGGAGGCGATGGCGGAGTACCTCCTCCACCACAATGCGAACACGCACTGGCACTACCCGACCAGCGAGGAGACCGACC
>JBGQIW010000006.1:0-53909 GCA_041498715.1 Gemmatimonadota bacterium
CGCTTCGATCTCTCGCTGATCAACAACTGCCGGACGCAGTACGTGCGGGTGACCGCGCAGGGGTACGAGTCGCGCTTGCTGGTGCTGGTCGTCGGACCCCGGACCCG
The DNA here is from genome assembly GCA_041498715.1 of Gemmatimonadota bacterium. Taxonomy (GTDB): domain Bacteria; phylum Gemmatimonadota; class Gemmatimonadetes; order Gemmatimonadales; family GWC2-71-9; genus DASQPE01. The sequence goes on from JBGQIW010000006.1 coordinate 108, forward strand.
GAGCGATGACGTGATACTGCGCCGGAAGCGCTGGTGATGGCGCCGCCGCTCTGGGCCGTCCGGACGGCGTTCCGCACGGTGGGCAACGTGGCTCCCGGCGTCGCGGCGCGCTGGGCGGAGGAGATCTTCTGCCGCCCGCCACAGCACGCGCCGCGAGAGCAGGACGACAGCTTCCTCGCCACGGGCCGGCGGTTTTCCGTCGGCTCGGAGGTCGGCACCTTGGCCGCCTGGGAATGGGGAGCGGGGCCGACCGTGCTGCTGGCGCACGGGTGGGGCAGCCGCGCCGGCCGGTTCAGCGCGCTCGCGCCGGCGCTCGTGGCGGCCGGCTTTCGCGTGGTCGCGCACGACGGGCCGGGCCACGGCGAGTCGGCCGGCCGGCGGGCCTCAATGCCGGAGTTCGCGATGGCATTGCGGTCGGTCGCCGGGGAGGGCCCTGTGGCTGCGGTCGTCGGCCATTCGCTGGGGGCTGCCGCCGCCGCGCTGGCGATCCGACAGGGACTCGCTGCGGACCGCGCGGTGCTGCTCGCGGCACCCGCGGACGTCGAAGTCTTTTCCCATCGCTTCGCTCAGCGCCTCGCCCTGCCGCCGGCGGCACGACTCGCCATGCAACGGAACCTGGAGCAGCGGTTCGGGCTCCGCTGGGCCGACATCAACGTCGCGCGGCTGGCCGCGGGGCTGCGAATACCCGGGCTGGTCGTGCACGACACCGACGACGCGGACGTGCCGGCGGCCGATGGGAAGGCCATCGCCCGCGCATGGCCTGGCGCCGTGCTGCTTACCACGACGGGTCTGGGACATCGGGGCGTGCTGTGGGACGACGAGGTGGTACGGCGGGTGGTGGGGTTCGTCACAGCCGCGCCCGCGACCGTGCGGTGATGGGTCAGCGTCTCACGGCAGCGAAAGCATCACGTCGTCCTTCAAGCCGACGCCCGTGAGCTTCCGGCGTCGAGCCTCCGTCAGCAGGAACCGAAGCCGCGCCACCGCCGTCGCGTAGGAAAGCCCGTCCGGGCGCACGTTCGAGATGCAGTTTCGCTCGGCGTCGGTGCGCCCGATCTTCGGGGACCAGGTGAGATAAATCCCCAGACTGTCGGGCGAGCTCAGACCCGGCCGCTCCCCGATGAAGACGGCCGAGAGCCCGGCCCCGATGAGCTCGCCGATCTCGTCGCCCAACGCCACCCGCCCCTGCTCCGCCACGACCACCGGACCTGGCCGCCAGCCATCCGCTTCGAGCGCCGGAACCAGCGCGGCGAGAACCGGGACCGCGTGACGCTGCACCGCCAAAGCGGAGAGCCCGTCGGCCACGATGCAAACGAGGTCCGGCGAACCCGCGGAGGCGGCCGTCCGGGCGACGAGATCCCGCGAGCGGGGGTCGAGCCGCCGGCCGAGATCGGGGCGCTCGAGATACTGGCGGCGGTCCGACGCAGCACTCCTTACGGCGACCGACGACAGGCCCGCACGCTCGAGATCGGCCAAGAGCAACCCGACGTCGAGTGCCTGGTGGACCGCATCCCGGGCGCGCGCGTGGGCCAGCTGAAAATCGAGATGAGCGGAGGTAGGGAGACTGACGCCGGAGTGCCCGAGGCCGATGCGCGCGGGCGTGCGGGGCCGAAGCGCCGCCCAAGGATCGGAATCGGTCACGCGCCGAGGAGCTGCTTCTTGAAGCCCTCCCCGGGGCCCGGGTGAGGACCGATCCACGCCTTGAACAATGCGTCCGCGAACGCCTTGCCTTCGATCGTGCCCTTCTCGACGCCCTTCACGGTCACCCGGGTGCCGGCGCCCGGAAGGTAGGTGAAGGCGAACTGCTCGCCCTTCTTGATGTCTTCCATGTAGGAGCAGAGCGTCGCGAACTGCGCCTGGAGCTCGGGCGAGGCGTCGGGAGTGTTGTTCTCCAGCGCTTCGTTCCACGCGTTGCACATCTTGCCCTTGTCCACGTCGTGCACGAACTGCATCACGAGGTGGCGGGGCTCGTCCGCGGCGAGGATCCGATCGGCGTCCGTCTCCCGGGTCGGCAGATAGAGTCCGGCGACATAGACCTTGACGATGAACTTCTTGCGGGTGGCCGTACCGTTCAGCACGAGGGCGTGACCGTCGATCTCGACCTGCCTCGCGAGGGTGACCCCGTCGCGCGTGACACTGGCGCCCGTGTCCTGAGCCGGAACAGGGATGGGCGGGGCGCCGGGGGCGGCCACCGTCCGGACAGCGATCAGGAGCGAAGCGAGCGTCGTCATGAGTGAGTCCGTGCTGTTCGCTCACCAGCCCATGCGGGCGCGGAGCGAGGTGACATGGGCGACGTGATGGCGGCTGTGCCACGCATATTGCGCCAGCAGCTGATCGAGCGAGACCAGGCCCCAATCAGGGTGGCTCAGTTTCCGGGCGAACTGGCCCGGGGCGAGCACCCGGAGCATCAGGACCCAGCGCTCGTGGAGCGCGTCCAGCAAGGCGAGCGACACCCCGATCGGCGCCGAGCGCGCCTCCGGCAGCTCGGCCCAGCGTCCCTCTTCGTAGGTCTTGATCCGCGGCTCGTCCTCGGTGAGGGCGAGCTTGAAGCGGGTGTAGGCGTTCAGGTGGCTGTCGGGAAGGTGATGCACTACCTGGCGAACCGTCCAGCCGCCGTCGCGGTAGGGGGTGTCGAGCCGGGTATCGTTGAGCCCGGCCACCGCTTGGCGAATGGTGGCCGGGAGAGCCGCGATGTGATCGATCAGGGCCGGGCGGTCGGCGTCGGGGACGTTGGCCGGCGGCTCGAACTTCCCGATCGGGTAGCGCAAGTCGGACATGGAGATCTCCGGAACGAGGGCGGTCAACCGACCAACCCCCTACGGGCCCGGAGCCCCCGGTGGTTTCTCAGCGCCCGCCCTGGCTACCGAAGGACTCGAGCCGCCACCCGTCGGTCGCCCGCGCGAGCGTGACCTTGGCGTCCACCGGGTCGAGGGCGGGGTTGCCACCGCCGGGCGTGCTGCGGGTCGTGCCCCGGACTCGCGCCGCGGCGTGATCGCCTTCCACCGCAACGTCCGACACCTTCCAGTCCGTCTTCATGTGCCCGCCCGAGCCGAAGAACGACTCGAGGTACGTCTGCTGTGCGTTGGGCATGCCGGGGAACGCGCGCCGCGCCTGGGTGGCGCTGCCGGCGTCGAGGGCGACGGCATAGCCGCGCACGGCGGCCTCCACGGCCTTACGGTCGGCCGCACTCGGGCCGGAGCGGACCGTGCCGGCCGCGCCGCCGCCGAGCAGCGCCGAGGCGCCGGAGACGGTTCCGGGGGCCACCGCCGGCCCCGGGGTTGCTGTCGCCGCCGGGGCCGGGGCCGCGGGCGTCGACTCCGCGCTCACGGTGGCAGGAGCCGGTGCCGCGACGGACTCCGGTGTCGCGACCGGCGTCTTCGTCTTGCTACCGCGACCGGTGTTCTTGGCCGAGGCGGCTGGCTTCTTTCCGCCGGCGGGCTTTGGCTCCGGGCGGCTCTGGGCGAGCGCAGGCTCGGGTGTGTCCTGGGAAGCAACGGGCGCGGGCGCTGCAACCGGTGGGGCCGGCGTAGTGGCGACCGCGGGCGCGGCACCGGTCTCGGGCGCGGCAGAGGACGCCGGAGCCGAGCGGCTCCGCAGGGCGACTCCGATCGCGACGAGGGCGACCAGCAGCCCGCCACCCGCGAGCGCCAGCGAGAGCGGCGAGCTGTGTCGGCGGACGATGGTCGGCGGAGCAGCGGCTGCACCGGTCGGGCTCTCCGCCGTGCCGGAGGCCGTGGCGTCGGCGGCACCGGTGGGCACCACGCCCGTGCGCGGCGTGGACGAGAGCGGGGCCGGCGTCCGCATCAGCGGAATCGGGCTCTTGGGCGTGGTGACGCCGATAGCCCGCCGCTGGCCGGTCTTCGCGATCGCGATGAGCTGGCTCCGAGTCGGGTCGTCGGGCGTGAGCGTGGGCGAGCCGATGGCGGCGATGACGTCCTCCACCGACGGCCAGCGCTCGGCCGGGTCTTTGGCCATCATCCGCATCACGGCAGCGCGGAGTCCCTCGGGGCAATCCGGCCGGACGCTCTCGATCGGCGTCGGAGCCTGATGCACGTGCGCGTACATCATCGCCATCATGCCGCCGCCGGTGAACGGCGGCTTGCCGGTGAGCATCTCGTACGCAACGGCGCCGAGGGAGTACTGGTCCGACGCGCCGGTGACCGGTTGCGCGGCCACCTGCTCGGGACTCATGTAGGTCGGGGTCCCCACCGAGAGGCCGGTGCCGGTGAGCTGCTCCGCCTCCGACACCTTGGCGATGCCGAAGTCCGTCACCACCGCCCAGCCTTCGTCGTCGATCAGGATGTTGCCGGGCTTGATGTCACGGTGCACGACGCCACGGCGGTGGGCGTAGCCGAAGGCGCTGGCGGACTGACCCAGGATCGCCTGGACCATGGGAATCGGCAGCGGGCCGAGCTCGCGGATGATGGAGTCGAGCGAGCGGCCGTCCACGTTCTTCATGACGAAGTACAGCAGCCGCTCGCTGTGGCGGACGGCGTAGATCGGGATGATGTTCGGATGGCTCAGCGACGCGGCGGTCTTGGCTTCGCGCTTGAAGCGCTCGACGCCGTCGCCCAGGCTCAGCACCTGCGACATGACCTTGATGGCGACCTTGCGATCGAGGGCGATGTCGTGGGCGAGGTAGACGGTCGCCATCCCACCCCGACCCAGCTCCCCCGCGATGTCGTAGTCGCCGAGGGTCGAAGCCCGTAGCGCCTCGAACTCCTCCCGGTCGGTGACGGGCAGTCCGGTGGGCTCGACAGGGGCGACGGGGGCGGCAGGAGGTTCGGACTGGTCGGCGGTCATGGCCTCAGGGTGTTCGGGCGGGCCGGCCGGCAACCGGGCTCCGCCATGGACAAATGAACATGCAGGAAACGACCACGCGCTGCAATGGCGGGGCCGGGCTCGGACCACGGCCTCAGTTGGGGCCCTCAAGCCATGTCCGCGACAAGGAGATCGCGCCGGACTGAACGGACGGAGCCACTCGGTGCCAAGGCGCGGCTGGCTCCGGACACTCAGCCGGAGGGTATGACCCGCCCTGAGTGAAGCGCTAGCTGCTTGAGTCGCAGGCAGTTGGACGAAGGGGCGGTGCGCGAGCCGCGGCAGGACGACCCGCGAAATCCGACACCCATTGAGCGGATGCACCAACCGGCACACCACCGGCCGGAAGGAGAAACTCGGGGCCGAGTCGTGCGGCCGCGACCAACGCCCGGGCCCAGAGACGCCGTGCGCTGATGCGACCGCGCCCCTACCCCGGGCTGACTGTGGCGGTCACGAGACGCCTTCCTGGGGGGCGAGTCGGGCGGGCAGAACGGCTCCCGTCAGAGCCCGTAGAGGGCCAGCGCGTCGATCACCGCAGCAAGGCGTCGCGCCAGCGTCGGGTGCGACACCTCGAAGTGGACGACGGCATCCTCGAGCCGAGTCCGAAGCGACGGCGGTGGGGTCTCCCGGCCAAGCGCGTCGCGGATGTCGCCCTGGAGCGTTCGGAGGCGCTCGGCGAACGCGGCATCAATCGGGTCCGCAGCGGCCAGCTCCGCGTGCAGCTGTTCCAGGATCTTCCGCAACTCTTCGCTCTTCATTTGCCGCTCCGCAGCGTCTCGAGAATTCCGGGCGCCCTCGCCTGCCAGTCGAGCAGCTGGCGCGCCCGGGCCCCCGAGGCACGCTGATCGAGCGCGAGTGCATCGGCCAGCGGACCGAGAGACTCACGTGCCTCCGCGATTGGCCAGGCCGTGGTTCGACCACCGGCTCCCGCGCCCTCGCTCGCCGCCCGGGCGATCTCGGCGAGCGGCTGGGATTCCGTCACCGCCAGCAGGAGCGTACCCGCGGGCGCGCGCTCGAGCGCCAGGACGTAGAGCACCGCGAGATCCTCGACGTCGACCACCGGCCAGTGATTGCCGCCGTCGCCCACGAAACGAGCTGCGCCGCCCTGCCGGGCCGACTGCGCCAGCATTCCCGGAAGGCCGCCGCCGTGACCGTAGACGATGCCGGGGCGGATCACGATCGAGCGGACGCCGCGTGCCGCGGCCTCGAGCACCGCTCGCTCGACCGCGGGGCGCCACGCCACGATCGCGGCGGGGTTGAGCGGCGCGTTCTCGTCCAGCACCCGCCCGCCGGAATCACCATACACCCAGACGCCGCTGGTGTAGACGAAGGGCTTGCCGCTCCCCGCGAGGGCGGACAGCATCGTCGCGACGGCCGCCGCGTCGGCGGTCCCGGCGTCCGCGTCGTTGGTGCTCGCGGTGTGGATCACGCCGTCGGCGGCGCGGGCCGCCCGCTCCACCGCAGGAAGATCGCGGAGACTGCCGGGCACCGGTCGCACCCCCGCGGCCCGGAGCTTCTGCTCCGCCTCCGCGCTCCGCGCCAGACCGCTCACCTCGCGCCCGGCCCGCCGCAAGGCACCCGCGACCGCCGCGCCTATGTATCCGGTGGCGCCCGTGAGAAAGACATGCATCGAGACTGCTCCAGGATTCGAGCCGGTGCAATATAGGGCCGGCGGACGACCGGCTCCCGGAACGCCGCGACCCGACTTCCGGGTGAAACCGCGACTCGGGGCTTGCCGTACATTACGCTAGTTCGTACGATATATCGCACGCAATTGCGGATCTAATCTGGAGAGGCCGATCATGAGCAAGTGTCGCGATGACTGGGGGTTGGGCGATATCTTCGCGGCCGGGTTCGGGCCGGGAGGGTTCGGGTTCCAGTGGGGAGGACCCGGCGGGCGGCGCCGCCGGGGTCAGATGTTCGAGGCCGGCGAGGTGAAGTTCGTCATCCTCCGGCTACTCAGGGAAAAGCCACGTCACGGGTACGAGATCATCAAGGCGCTGGAAGAGCGGATGGGCGGGCATTACACCCCATCCGCCGGAACCGTCTACCCCACGCTCCAGTTGCTCGAGGATCAGCGCTTGGTGCGGGGCGTGGAGACCGAGGGGCGGCGGGTCTATCACATCACGCCTGAAGGGGAGGCCTATCTCGACGAGCATCGCGACGTCATCGATGACATCATCGGGCGGGTGCGCGATACGCTGCGGGATGTGGCCGGGGGCCAGATGGGCGAGCTCCACGCCGTCTTCGCGCGTCTGGCGGCGGAAACCTACAAGCGCGCCTGGCGCCGCGGGCCGGACGATCCTGCCATCCGCCGCGTGGCGGAGATTCTGCGACGGGCCGCCGAGGAGATCGAGCGGGAATGGGACCGTCCCGCGGGGGAGCCGACGGGGGAAAGGAGCGGAGTCTGATGGACAACGTGCATGTGATCGGCGGGTGGTGGATCGTCTTTTTCGTCCTGCCGTTCATCTTCTGGCGGCGCTCCGGGTGGGGGCGCCATCGCGACCCGCGCCGGCCTCGTCCCCCCGAAGTGGACGAGAGCATTCGCGCGCGTCTCGACCTGGTGGACCAGCTCGAAAGCCGGGTGGCCGAGTTGGAGAACCGGCTCGACTTCACCGAGCGACTGCTGGCGGAGCGGAAGGAACCGAAGCTGGAAAGCCGCTAGGCCGGGCTACAGATAGGGCTGCGCCAGGCGGGCCACGCCGTCGCGCAGCTTGATGGGGAGGGAGCGGCCGTCGAGATCGGCGCGGGTGATCCGGCGGCCGCTCGCGATTTTTGCGTCCAGCAGCGCCTCCAGCCGGGTGGCCAACGCCACCGAGTAGCATTCGACGTCGTACTCGAAATTGAGTCGCAGGCTCCTCGGGTCCCAATTGGCCGAGCCGATCAAGGACCAGCTCCCGTCCACCACGAAGATCTTGGAGTGATCGAACGGCGGCCGCGACAAGTACACGTGGCACCCCCATTTCACGACCTGGCCCAGCTGCGCGGTCGCCGCCCACTGAACCAAGCGCAGGTTCCCCCGCTCGGGCAGCACGATGTCCACGCGCACGCCGCGGAGCGCTGCGATCCGGAGCGCGTCCACCAGGGGCGCGTCGGGCAGGAAGTACGGCGTCGCGATGCGTACCGACCGACGGGCCTCGGAGAGCGCGCCCAGCAGCACCAGGCCGAGGGTCTCGAAGTCCTCGTCGGGGCCGTCGGGCACGCCCCGCGCCGCCACCTCGCCCGCCGGCGGCAGCCCCGCCGCCAGCTCGCCGTCGAGCGACTCGCCGGTGGTGAAGGTCCAGTCGAACGCGAACGCCTGACCAAGCTGGTGCACCACCGGCCCCTCGAGCCGGAAGTGGATGTCCTGCGTGGCCGACGGCAACCCCAGCGCGAGCACGCACTCGTCGCGGATGTTCATGCCACCGCAGAATCCCAGCCGGCCGTCGATCACGAGCAGCTTGCGGTGGTTGCGCAGGTTGAAGTACGGCTGAAACAGCGGGACCCGCGGCGGCAGGAACCGGGCGACGCGCACCCCGTGTGACTTGAGGGCGCGAATGATCGAGGGCCGACTGTAGTGCGCGCCCACGCCATCCACCAGCACCCGGACCTCGACGCCCCGGGCCACCGCGCGGCCGAGCGCGTCAACGAAGCGATTGCCCGCCCGGCCCCGATCGAAAATGTAGGTGGCAAACCACACACTGCGCGTCGCCGCGTCGATCGCCTGGACCATGGCGGGATACGCTTCGTCCCCGTTCACCAGCGGCTCGATCAGGTTGCCGAGGGTGAGCGGAAGCCCGGTCGCCTTGCCGACCACGGTGGCAATGCCGCTGAGGGCGGGGGTGGCGTCGGGCGCCGGCAGAGCCTGGCGAGCGGCCAACGCGGCCAGCTCCGCGGTGCCTCCGTCGGCGAGGGCCCGCCCCCGCCGGAGCATGCCCGCCTGGCGCCGGATGCGGTTGATGCCGAAGAGCGCGTACAGGACGGAGCCGACCACCGGCGTCAGCCACACGAGGCCGGTCCAGCCGATGGCGGCGCGCACGTCGTCCTTCGTCAGGACGATGTGGGCCGAGACGACGACCGCGAGCAGGATGTGCGCGGAGCCGAGCAGCTCCTGGAGCGCGGTCATTGACGTCGCTCAGCCCTCGAGCGCCCGGAGCGCCGCCGCGGCGACGACCCCGTCTTCGGCCGACGCCATCCCGCTCACGCCGATGGCGCCGACGATGGCGCCGTCCAGACTCACCGGCACGCCGCCTTCGAGCGGCAGCATGCCCGGAACGCCGAACAGCGCGTGGCGCCCGCCGGCGATGGCGTCCTCGAGCGCCTTGGTGGGCCGCTTGAAGCGCGCGGCCGTCCGGGCCTTGGCCACCGAGATGTCCTGACTCGCCGGCTGGGTGCCGTCGAGCACGTGGAGCAGGATCAGCCCGCCCTCCGGATTCACCACGGCGATCGCCACCTTCCAGCCTCGCCGCCTTGCCTCCGCCTCGCCCGCCTCGGCCAGGACCTTCGCCGCATCCAGCGTGAGCGTCGGCATCTCCCGCGTGTGGGGCATCACGTCGCTCCTTGCGTGCGCCAGGCCCGGCGAGCCCGATCGTCGCCCCCGGGCTCGCGCGCTATCTTGGTCACGTGCCGGAAGATATCCGCGTCGTCCCGGCGCGCGAGCGGTGGAACATCTCGCGCCTGGCGCTCCGCCATCCGCGTCCCACACTGGCGCTCTGGCTCGGGGTCGTACTGGCCGGCACGCTCGCGTTCCGCACGCTCCAGGTGGCCCTGCTTCCCGACATCGCGTTTCCGATCGTCAGCGTGAGCGTGAGCGCGCCGCGCGCCGGAGCGGCGGCCGTCGAGACCCGGATCGCCGAGCCGCTCGAGCGAGCGCTCAACGGCCTGCCCGACATCGATCAGGTGTCGTCCACGTCCTACCCTGACCGGGCCGTCGTCACCGCCGCGTTCGCCGTCGGCCCCACGCTGGAGGAGGCGGAGCGACGGGTGGCGCGCGCGCTGCGCGCAACGCCGCTGCCCGCGGGAGCGACCCCCAGTGCCACGGCCATCGATCTGAACGAGTCGCCGGTCGTGACGTACGTGATGCTGAGCGTGCGCCGGCCCGCGCCCGCGCTCCTCCAGCTCGCCGGCGCGACCGTGATCCCGGTGCTCGAGCGAGTGCCGGGCGTGCGCGCCGTGGCACTCCTGGGCGACGGCGAGCGGAGCCGGGTCTTCCTCGACGGCGCGCCCGGCGTGGCGCTGCAGGTGATCAAGCGCGGCGACGCCAACGCGCTCGGGACGGCCGAGCGAGTCGAGCGGGAGATCCTCCGGCTCCAGTCCGACGCCGCCGACGTGTTCTTCGTTCCGGTCGCCGACCAGGCCGGGTACATCCGCGAGGCCGCTCGGGCGACGATCGACGCCCTGGCCCTGGCGGTCGTGCTCTCGGTTTTGGTCATCTTTCTGTTTCTGCGGGACTGGACCGCCACCGCGATCTCCGCGCTCGCGATCCCCGTCTCGCTCCTGGGCACGTTCATCGTGATGGCGGCGGCCCGGTTCAATCTCGAGATGATCACCCTGCTCGCGCTCGCGCTGGTGATCGGGATCATCGTGGACGACGCGATCGTGGACGTGGAGAACATCGCGCGGCATCTCGAGCACGGCGAGCGCCCCGACGCGGCCGCGCTCAACGCCACGAACGAGATCGGGCTCACGGTCGCCGCGGCGACGCTCACGATCGTGGCGGTGTTCCTGCCGGTGGGCTTGATGGGCGGTGTGGTCGGACGGTTCTTCCGGCCGTTCGGCCTCACCATCTCGGCGGCAGTGCTCACGTCGCTCCTCGTGGCACGCACCCTCTCGCCGCTCCTTGCGGCGCGCTGGCTCCGGCCGCGGCCGGGCCACCCGGAAGGGCGGCGGTGGACGCAGCTGGTGGACCGCTACCGGCGGCTGCTCGGCTGGGCGCTCGACCATCGGGCGGCCGTCGTGGCGATGGCGCTCGCGAGCTTCGCGATCGGCGGCGCGATCATCCCGTTCATTCCCCGCGGCTTCGTCCCGCGAGTGGACCGGGGCGAGTTCCTCGTCCGCCTGACGCCGCCTGCCGGAGCGGGGCTCGTCAACACGGCGACGCTCGCTGCACGCACGGACAGCCTGATTCGCCGCGACCGGGACGTCGCCAGCGTATTCACCGTGGCGGGCGATCCGGGCGGCTCCCCGGACGGTGCCACGCTCCGCGTCCGGGTGCGGCCGCATGGGGCCACCGCGGACGTGAAGGCGAGGATCCGCGCGGCGCTGGCGGCGCTCCCCGCCGTCGCGACCGGCGTCGAGGACATCCCGTTCATCGAGCTACTGGCGCAGAAGCCGCTCCAGGTGGCGCTCACGGGTGCCGATCTCGCGGCGCTGGAACGGAGCGCCGAGCTGCTCCGCTCGAGGCTGGCGCGCCGGGGCGGCCTGGCCGACGTGACCGTCACCGGCCTGATCCGGCGCGACGGGACGCCGATCGAGATCTCGCGGAGCGGCGGCCGGCGCGCGATCTATCTGTCCGCCAATGTCGCCGAAGGCTCCAGCCTGGGCGCGGCCACCGACGTCGTCCGTGCCGAGGCGGCCGCGTTGCCGCCCGGCGTCAGGCTGGAGCTGGCGGGCGACTCGGAGCAGGCGGCCACCGTTCTGGCGAGCTTCGCGCCCGCCATCGGGCTGGCGGTGCTGTGCGTCGTCCTGGTGCTGACGGCCCTGTTCCGGAGCTGGGTGGAGCCGGTGGTGATCGCGCTGGCGCTCCCACTGTCGGCCGTAGGCGCGATGCTCGGGTTGTTCGTCGCGCGCAGCGACTTCGGACTGATCTCGCTGCTGGGCCTGGTCTTCCTGCTCGGCCTGGTGAACAAGAATGCGATTCTGCTCGTGGATTGTGCCCGGCAGCTCGAGGCACGCGGGCTCGGCTGCCGGCCAGCGATCCTGGCGGCAGGGCCGATCCGGCTCCGGCCCATCCTCATGACCACGGCCGCCACGATCCTCGGCATGTTGCCGATCGCGCTCGGGCTGGGTGCCGGCGCCGAGCTAAGGGCGCCGATGGCGGTCGCGATCATCGGAGGCCTGGTGACGTCCACGCTGCTGAGCCTGGTGGTGGTGCCCGTCGGGTACAGCCTGCTGGACGACGTGCGCCGGCGGTGGCGGCGGGATCAGAAGGTGCGGTAGAGCGTGAGGCTCAGGCTGCGCGGCGCGCCGGGGACGCGCTCCTGAACGTCGGCATACACGTTCTGGAACAGATTCCCGACCTTGGCCTGCACCACGGTGCCGAAGATGCGGTACGCCGCGCGGAGATCCACGACGGTGATCGCGCCGCGGGGGTCCAGCGGATAGGCGAGCACCTGCTCCACCCGGCTGCGCCAGCGCAGGTCGAGGTCGAAAAGGCCCCGCAGCACTTCCAGCGTGCCGGTGAGGTTGTGGCGCGAGCGGTACGGCAGCGCGAACTGGGTGTCGAGGTCCCTGCTGTCGAGGAAGAGATAGGAGGCCGAGAGGTCCAGCCGCTCCGGAAGGAGCGTCGAGTGCGCGGCCAGGTCCAGGCCGCGGACGCGCGCGCGGCTCACGTTCCGGAACTGGAAGACGAGAATCTGCCCCGGCGCCGCTCCCGGACCGATCAGATCGCGATACTCGCTCCAGAAGACGGTCGCGTCGGTTCTGAGCCAGCGGTACGGTTGGGCCGCGGTGCCGAGCTCGCCGGTCCAGGCGTGCTCCCCGTGGAGCGCCGGGTTCGGGACGACCCGAAAACCGAACTGCACCGTCGAGACGAACTGCTCGATGGCGCTCGGAGCCCGATACCCGCGGGCCACGGACGCACGCGCGCTGAGCCGGTCCGATTCGTGCCAGACCAGCCCGAGCTTCGGGTTGAGGGAGAACTCCGATTCCCCTTCGTTGGTGTCGTGGTAGTCGAGTCGCGCGCCGAAGGCGCCCTTGAAGCCACCGCCCAGAGTCACCTCGTCCTGCCCGAACACCGCCCCGTCCCACAGCCAGGGCGTGCCGAGGAAGTTGGAGGAGACCCGCGTGCCGGCGCCGTCGGCCCCCAGCGTAAGCGCGTGGCGCGCGCCCGCCGCGAGGGAAAGCTGGACGGTGGTCCCGCCGCGGGTGGCGTCGTGATAGTCGTGGTTTTCGCTGAAGTAGTTCTGGTTGCTGTTGTGATTGAGATACGGGCTCACCCGGAGCAGCGCGGAGGAGGTCGCGATCGGGGTGATGGTCGCCCCCGCGAGCAGGAACGAATAGACGCTTCGGTCGCCGAGCGACGACGGGGTCACCTCGAACGGCTGACTCTGCGAGCGCCAGGCGAGGAAGTCGCCCGCGTCGTTGCGGGACCATATGACGTACGCGTCCCACGGGTGGGCCGCCTCCGGCGCCGACGTCAGTTTCGTCCGGAGGAACCAGCGGCCATACTGGCCGTTCTGCTGAAAGCCGTCGGAGGTCTCCCGATCCGCCGTGATCCGCACGCCGACGGAGCCGAACCGGCGAGAGTGCTGCAGCGACAGTCCCTGCGCGTTCAGCGCATCGTTCGTGAACTGGTATTGGGTGGGGACCTGATAGAACCCGAGGTGGGCCCGCACCACGGTCTCCGGCCGGTCGCCCACGGGCGACGTCACCAGGTTGACCACCCCGCCCAGCGCGTTGCTGCCGTAGAGGGCCGAAGCCGCGCCCTTCACGACCTCGATCTGGTCGAGGTCCAGGAGCGGCAGCGCTTCGAAGATGATCTCGCCTCCGTCACCGCTGAGGGCGGGATGGCCGTCGATCAGGGTGAGGACCCGGCTCCCGATGCCGCCGGCCGATCCGGTGGATCCCCGAATGTCCATCTGCCCCGGCCCGTTGAAGGCCACGCCGGGCACGAAGGCGAGGGCCCCGTCCACCGTGTTGACGTTGCGGGCGATCACCTCGTCGTGGGAAAGGACGGCGACGCTCGCAGGAGCGTCCTCCACCCGCTCCGGGGCGCGGCTGGCGGTGACGACGATGCCGGGAAGATCCACCGCTGCGGGATGCATGGCGACGACGACGCGTGCGGTGTCGCCGGACGTGACCGTGAGGTTGGGGAGGCTGTCGGCAACGTAGCCGACTGCCGCGACAGCGAGCCCGTAGCGGCCCGGCGCGACGTCGGCGAACCCGAAGCGCCCGTTGGTCCCGGTAGTGGTGGCGAGCGGAGTGCCGGCGAGCAGCACCCGCGCACCTTCCAGACCGGTTCCGGTGCGCGCGTCCCGCACCTGGCCCGCCACGACCCCGGGCTGTTGCGCCGCGAGCGGGGCCGCCAATCCTGACAGCAGCAGCAGCCCGCGCGAGAAGCGCCGGAATCTCCCCGGCGTTCCCGGCGGCCGGACCGGCATCAGGCGGCGATGGCTAGGACAGCTTTTGCCATACCGAAACGACGACGATGCCCTGCTGGGTGGTGGTGACCGAGAGCGTGGTCCCGCTCAAGGTGTAGGTGCCGGTTGACTGGGTCCCGGTGGTGGACGACGCCTGGCTCCAGGTCGACCCGCTTATGGCATACGTGCCCGTGTCGGTTTCGGGCTGCGCACCGGAAAGGGTCAGGCTGTAGGTCGTAGCGGAGAGCGAGAGGCTGCCGGTTTCCGTCGGTGGCGTCAGGACCGCCCCGCCCGTCCCGAACTGGATCGAGACCAGGCCGTAGGTGCCCGAGAGATCGACCGACGGGGCGGTCGTACTGCTGCTGCACGCCCCGGCGCCCAAGGCGATCGCGGCACTGGCCGCCACAGAGAGCAAGCCACGGAAGCGCATACCTACCTCCAGAGTCTGATTGAGAATACCCGGCGTCGGCGGCGACGGGACTCGTCGCCAACCTACGGGAGGCCCGACGGCCGGTCAACGGCCGTCGGGCGGCAAGAGAGAGTACGGGAGGAGGTAGCGGAGCGTTGAGGCCGGGCGCCCGCCGGAGCTGCGCGCGCTCAGCCCTTCACGTCGCGGATGTATGCCCCGCTCGAGGCGTCGAAGACCCGGATCCAGACCACCACGCCTGCGCGACGGTCATCCAGGTACCGCACGTGCACGACCTTCTGGTCCTGTGACGGGCGGTAGAGCACCCAGGCGCCCGCGGGCGCCACGGACTCGACCTCGGAACAGGGGCGGGCTTTCGGCTGGCGACCCGGCGGTCGGCCCGGGAACCAGACTCGGCAAAGGCCCGGGGGCGGCAGCTGGCCCGGCGGCACCGAGAGGGTGGCGGCCGCCTCACGGGGCGCCTTGGCGGCGCGCCCTTCAGGCTGGTTGTACATGCTGTTGCGGGCGCATGCGACCAGGGCGGTGACCGCGGCGGCGGCGAGGAGCGCCCGAGGTCGGGCGGCGGGCAATGGCATGGGGACCTCCGGTTGCTGGGTGGCGAGTCCCCGCGCGGCAAGTTCTGTGCGGCGCTGGCTAACTGATTGTCGCAGCAGCGAATGGGCGGTTCCGCCCGGGCCAACCAGCACCCCGCGGGCCGGCCTTCCGCAACCCCACCGGGCGGGATGCGCCTGCCGAAGGGGTCAAAGCTCCGGTGGAAAGGTGAGTCGCCCTCGCGCCCGCAGCTCGGTAGGTAGCATGCTCCGATAGATGTACGTGTGGGTCGGTGTCGGGACACCGGCCTGGGCGCCCAGCCGGGCCACGGCACCGCTCCACCACTCCAGCTCCGAGGGACGACCGGCCGCAAGGTCCCGTTGGAGCGACGCCGTTCCTCCGGGCGGAAGCGTGTCCACGAAGGCCATGGTCTGCTTGACCACGTCGTCGGCGAGGCCGACCCCACGAGCCCGCCCCACCGCCCGGATCTCGCCCATCGCGGCCTCGAGCATCACGCGGGTCTCGGGGACTGACCGGAGGATCCCGATCGGCGCCCGGGCCACCGCCCCCAAGCCGCCGGCCGAGGCCACAAACAGGAACTTCTCCCACAGCGCGACGTGGATGTCGGCGGGAAGCTCGGCGCCGAGTCCCGCGTCCCGCAGGCATTCGGCCAGGCGTCGGACCCGATCGCTCCGACGATTGTCCAGCTCGCCGACCACGATGGCGGCCGGGCCGCCCGGCCGCCGCAGGTGGCCGGGCTCCACCAGGAAGCAGAAGATCTTGGCGATACCGCCCAGGACCGGCCCGTCGCCGAGAACCGCCCGCAGCTCATCGGCCGCCTCGACGCCGTTCTGGAGCGGGACGACGCACGTCGCCGGGCCGACCAGCGGGCGCATCGCCCGTGCGGCGTCCGTCACCTGCCACGCCTTCACGCCCAGCAGCACCACGTCCACCGGCGCGAAGCGCGCGGGGTCCTCGGCGGCGTTCTGGGGACCGAGGGTAAAGTCGCCGTCGATGCTCTCGACTCGGAGGCCGCGGGTGCGAAGGGCCTCCAGCTGCGCGCCGCGCGCGATCCAGACGACGTCGTTGCCGGCCCGGGCGAGCCGGGCCCCGAAGTAGCCGCCGGCGCCCCCGGCGCCAAAGACGGCGATGCGCATCACCGATTCCACCGGTCAGCCGCCTGCGGGGACGCGGGCCGTCGCGTCGATGAAGGCCGCCACGTCCGCCTTCATTCGGGCGAGGGCCGCCTCGTTCAGATACATCATGTGGCCGGCATCATAGTACTTCATGACGACGTGGGGCCGGAGCGCGGGCGCCAGGCCGAGATGGGCGATCACGTACTCGGTGGCGAGAAACGGGGTCGCGAGGTCGTAGACCCCGTTGAGCACGAGCACACGCAGATCGGGGTTGTAGCCGAGCGCGTGGGCCAGATCCGGACCGGTGTTGACCATCGGCTGGGTGCCCGCGCCCGCCACGCGGTGCTTCCAGTCCCAGGACTCGAACGCGCGGGCGGTGATGACGTAGCTGCGCTCGCCCGGTACGCCGAGCTCCCGATGGTAGTAGTCGAGGAACGCGGCGGTATACGCGGCGCTGATGCTGGCCGACTGCGGGTCGTATTCGGCGTTCTTGGCGAGCGGGTCGAAGCTGATCCCGGTGTACCGGGAGTCGAGCCGCCCGACGGTCTCGCGGTGCTCCCCGAGCAGCTCTTGGGTGTACTCCGACTCGGTCACCCGCAGATTCGCCTTCTCGAGGTAGGCCGGCGACAGGCCGGTGTACTCGTGCAGCTTGGCGACGACCACCTGGCGCTCCGCGTCGCTCAGCGCGTCGCCCTTCATGAGCGCAGCAGTGTAGGCCCCGAGCGCCCAGGTCCGCACCTCGGCGAGGAAGCCGTCCCGGTCCGCGGGCTGGGAGGGGAGCGCATGGTGGTAGAAGCTGGTGGCCGCGAAGGAGGGGACGAAGAGCGGGAATGTCCGCTCGTTGCCGGGGCCGTCGAAAATGGCCCCCAGGTCGAGCGCCACGGACACGAGCACGACCCCGTTGAAGGCCATGTTCTCTTGGGTCTGGAGATAGTCCACGATCCCCGCCGAGCGGGTAGTGCCGTAGCTCTCCCCCAGCAGGTACTTGGGCGAGTTCCACCGGTTGTTCTCGGTGACGTACTGCTTGATGAACCGTGAGACCGACTCGATGTCGGGATCCACGCTCCAGAAGTCCTTGTCCTTCTTCTGGCCCAGGGCATGGCTCAGGCCCGTGCCCACGGGATCGATCAGCACGAGGTCGGTCCGGTCGAGCAGGCTGTAGCTGTTGTCCACGACCCGGAAGGGCGGCGGCGGGGTGGTGCCCGCGTCGGCCGCGATCACGCGCCGGGGCCCGAGGGCGCCCATGTGGAGCCACACCGATGAGGACCCGGGCCCGCCGTTGTAGGCGAAGGTGATCGGCCGCTGGGCGGGGTCCTTCGCGTCCTGCCGGGTATAGGTGACGTAGCCGATGCTCGCGGCCGGGGCGTCTCCACTGTCCCGCACGATCAGCGTGCCTGCAGTGGCGACGTAGCTCACCGGTTTGCCGCCGATCACCACGCTATGGCGGCTTGCCCATTGCTCCGCCTTGGGTGGCGTCGCGGGCGGCTTCGCAGCGGATGAGTCCTTCGGCGGGCTCTGGGCGGCGAGGGCAATGGGAGACACGCAGGCGAGCGCGGTGAGGAGCGGACGGATCCTGAGCATGGGTCGGCCGGGTGGTGGGAGAGAGAGCGTGGGGGTCGGTGGGACCGGGGACCGGTCGCTAGATGACCGTGCCGTCGGGCACGATGGCGTTCTTGGGGATCACCACGATGCCGTCGCGGACGTAGAAGTCGGCGCCGTCGAACTCGGCAGGCTTGTCGTCGGGGGTGATCCGGACGTGATCGCCGATGCGGGCGTTCTTGTCCACGATGGTCCGCTCGATCACCGTCCCGTGCCCGATCCCCATGGGCGGCGCGCCGGCGTGAGCCCGGTCGGGCGTCTCGTAGTAGTCATGACCCATCACCAAGGTGTCGCGGATCACGGCGCCGGCCTCGATCCGGCTGCGCACGCCGATGAGCGCGTGCTCGATGGTGGCGTCGTTGATGATGCAGCCGTCGGCGATGACCGACCGCTCGATCCGGCTCTTGATGATCTTGGTCGGCGGAAGGTACCGTGCGTGGGTGAACACCGGCGCGGTCGCGTCGTAGAAGTTGAATTTCGGCACCGGCTCGCACAGGTCCAGATTCGCCTCGTAGAACGAGCGGATCGTCCCGATGTCCTCCCAGTAGCCCTGGTGCAGATAGGCGAAGACCCGGCGGCTGCCGATCAGCTTGGGGATCACGTGCTTGCCGAAGTCGGCCTCGTCGCCCTCGAGCGCGTCGGCGAGCACGTTCCGCTCGAAGAGGTAGATCCCCATCGAGGCGAGCAGAGAGTCGGGCTCGACCGGCTGCTCCACGTCGCCGAAGGCGGCCCATTCCACCCGGAGCGAGGCGAGCACGGCGGGATCCTTCGGCTTCTCCACGAACCGGAGGATCCGGCCGTCGGGTGCAACCTGCATGATCCCGAAGGCGCGGGCCGTTTCCGGTCGAACCGGCAGCGTGGCGATGGTGACCTCCGCACCCGTCGCCACGTGTCGCGCGATCAGCGAGCGGAAGTTCACCCGATAGAGCTGATCGCCCGAAAGGATCAGGACCATCCGATGGGGATAGTTGGCGAGGTGGATCAGGTTCTGGCGCACCGCGTCCGCAGTGCCCTGATACCAGTCCATCCGGTCCGGCGTCTGCTGCGCGGCGAGGATCTCGACGAATCCGGGCGAGAACTGGTCGAACTGATAGCTCTCCTGGATGTGCCGGTGCAGCGAGCTCGAGTTGAACTGGGTGATGACGAAAATGCGCCGCAGATCCGAGTTGATGCAGTTGCTGATCGGGATGTCCACGAGTCGGTACTTGCCGCCCAGCGGCACCGCCGGTTTCGAGCGGTTCTTGGTGAGCGGGAAGAGGCGCGTGCCCGCACCTCCCCCCATGATCACGGCGACCAGCTCGGACGGGCGCGGCAGAGGGACGGCAGACGTCACCGGGGAATCTTACGGCCGGCCGGCCGGGGAGGCCAGCACAGCCCCGCCGTGCGCGAATTGTTCTATCCGGCGTCTTTACGGGTGTTCTACTTTGCCCGGCAACTCTTTCCGTGAGGCAGGCCATGTTACAGCACCCGCAGTCGCTCCGCGCCGGCCGCCCATCGCCCGGCCTGCGCCTCGGCGCGGTTCTGCTCGCCGCCGGACTCGCGGCATGCTCTCATAATCCGCCGCCCCAACCCGAGCTAGGGACGCCGCAGGCCAATGTGCTCGTGACGGTCAACAACCAGAACGTGAACGACGTCGACGTCTTCGCGATCTTCAACGGCGTACGTCAGCGGCTGGGGACCGTGGTCTCGCAGAGCTCGGGCAACTTCGAGATCCCCTGGGACCGGATCGGACCCGCCAGCAGCTTCTCGCTCATCGTCACTCCGATCGGCGGCGCCGGCGCGTACCGCACCGGGAGGCTGACCCTTCAGCCGGGCAGCCAGGTCGCCGTGACCGTGGCACCCGTGCTTATTAACTCCAGCGTCGTGGTGACTTAGCCCGGTGACGGCAAGCGGCGCTCCGGCCATGCCGGAGCGCCGCGCAGCAGCCGCCGGTCGGCGCCGTCCACCAGCCGCCGCTCGGCATCGATGATCCCCATCCGCTCGAGCCAGGCCTCGAACTCCGGCGCCGGCCGCAGGCCCAGCACCCGGCGGAGATAGAGCGCGTCGTGGAACGACGTGCTCTGATAGTGCAGCATGACATCGTCGGCGCCGGGGACGCCCATGACGTAGGTGCAGCCTGCGGCCCCGAGCAGCGTGAGCAGCACGTCCATGTCATCCTGGTCGGCCTCGGCGTGGTTGGTGTAGCAGACGTCGCAGCCCATCGGGAGCCCGAGCAGCTTGCCGCAGAAGTGATCCTCGAGGCCCGCGCGCAGAATCTGCTTGCCGTCGAAGAGGTATTCGGGGCCGATGAATCCGACGACGGTGTTGACCAGGAGCGGTGTGTAGCGCCGCGCCACCCCGTAAGCACGCGCCTCGAGCGTTTGCTGATCCACACCGTGGTGGGCGCCGGCGGAAAGGGCGCTGCCCTGCCCCGTCTCGAAGTACATGACGTGCCGCCCGATCGTGCCGCGCCCCAGCTCGAGCGCCGCCGCCCGCGCCTCATCCAGCAGCTGGAGCGTCACCCCGAAAGCGGTGTTCGCCGCCTCCGTCCCCGCGATCGATTGAAAGATCAGATCCACTGGCGCACCGGCCCGGAGCGCCTCCAGCTGGGTCGTGACGTGCGCGAGCACGCACGCCTGCATCGGGATCTCCCAGGCCAGCCGGAGTCGGTCCAGCAACTCCAGGAGCAGGATGACGGTCCGGGGGCTGTCGGTCGCCGGATTGATGCCGATCACGGCGTCGCCGCTGCCGAGCAGGAGCCCGTCGAGCACGCTGGCGGCGATGCCCTGCGGATCGTCGGTCGGATGATTGGGCTGGAGCCGGGTCGAGAGGCGACCCGGAAGGCCGAGGGTGGTACGGAACGCGGTCACGACGCGGCAGCGGCGGGCCACCAGGACGAGGTCCTGCACCCGCATGATCTTCGACACGGCCGCGGCCATCTCCGGCATGAGTCCCGGCGCCAGCCGCGCGAGGGCAGCCTCGTCCGCGGCATCGGAGAGCAGCCAGTCGCGGAACCCGCCGACCGTGAGATGCCGCACCGGCGCCAGCGCCGCCGGGTCGTGCGTGTCGAGAATGAGCCGGGTGACGTCGTCGGTCTCGTACGGCACGACGGCCTCGGCCAGAAACGTGGCGAGCGGGAGATCGGCGAGCGCCAGCTGCGCGGCCACCCGCTCCTCCGCCGAGGCCGCGGCCACCCCCGCGAGCGCGTCGCCCGAGCGGAACGGTGTGGCCTTGGCCAGCAGGGTCCGGAGGTCGGGAAACCCATACCGAACCGCGCCTATCGTGTGGCCGTACATCGGTCACCCTTCGGGTGCGGAGCCGGGTGACGACGACACGCCGGCCGCTCGCTCGATGAGCCCGGCGAGCCACTCGGCTTCGCGCTTGTCCCGGATGCCGCTCCCCGCGCTCACCCGGTGCCCGTCTTTGCAGGCTACCGCGAGGCGGTAGTACACCGTGTTGCCGGTCTGCATCCCGATCTCGACCTCGACGCGACCGACGTCCGCGCCCGGGATCTGCTTCGCCTCCCCCACAGCGGCGTACCCGCTCGCGATGGCGATGCCGTCGCGCCCCGCGGTCACCTCGACCACCCGGAACCACATGCGGAGCACGCCGTAGAGGAGCGCCAGCTCCGCGAGCCCGAAGACCGAGATGAAGAACACCCCGGCCCTGAGCGACACGAGCAGCCACACGGCGCCGCCCCACACTGCCGCGAAGACAGTGAGACCGAGCGCCGCGCTCGGGTTGCGCGCGGCGGGGAATACGACTTGGGTGCCACGAGGACCGGTGCTTACCCGGATTGGAGAGTCGGGTGGTTGCCGGTACGGCAGGGACTCCGGAGTTGGACCGAGCAGCGCCGCCTCGTCGCCGGCCACCGGCTCGAGGCTTTTCTCGGTCCGAAAGACCGGAACCTCGAATGTGGCGGCGTAGTCGATGCCGGGGACGGCGGCCGACACCTGGACCCGCCAGACGGTGCGGTCGTCCGGATTGCTGTCGTCGCTGGGAGCCGCATCGCCGGGAATGCGAAACCGGACCGGTATGGTCGTGACGATGCCCTGACCGGCCCTGCCGGCGGCCCGCTGGCCCGGCACCGTCTCCTGGTCTTGCCACCGGACGGTCTCGGTGGTCGAACGGTTGTTACCCGAGCCCGATGTGCTGACGTTGACGCAGGAGAGCGTCGTGAGGAATCCGGTCGTCGGCTGGGCGGCGGACGCCGTCTGCACAGTACCGGCGAGACCGTGGCCGACCACGCCGGGAGTCGTCGCGAGCTCCAGCACCGAGACGCCGAACTTCCGCTCCCTCCAGCTGGCCCGGATCGCCGAGACGAGGAGCAGAATCCCGGCCGCGGGAAACATGAGCCCGAGCAGCGCCAGGCGATTGCCCTGCGCGAGCGCGGCCCGAACGACCAGCACTCCGACCGGCCATGCGATCAGGTTCCAGAAGGCGGCGAAAATCCAGGAGAGATACTGCCCCTTGCGCCCGGTGTCCTCGATCCGGCCCGCCGCCCAGTCGGGACGCCAGAGCCACGGCTCCGCCGGATGCCGCGCCGCGGCCAGCGCCTTACGCTCCGCTAGCCGCCGGCCGGCGACGCTCGCGGCGATCAGCCCGATCCCCGCGCCCCCGAACGTGAGGGCGAAGAGGCTCAGGAAGCCGGCGCCTTTCCAGTCCCCGGCAATGGCCTTCTCCGCTGCGACGACGGCGGCGCCGAGCCCGACGGCCGCGAACGGCGCAGCGAACAGCACGAGGCAGCCGAAGGCGAAGGTCGGGCTCTGGACCGGTGGGCCCGGGGCCGGTGCGGAAGCCGCGGCGTCGGTGCTCATCCCCCGACCCGCGCCGGGCCGACCTCGATCGGGGTGTCCTCCCGGCCGCCCCACTCGGTCCAGCTCCCATCGTAGACAGCGACCCGCTCGTGCCCCAGCAGGGCGAGCGCGAGGACCAGACTGCAGGCGCTCGTGGCCGAGCCGCAGGTCGCGACCACCGGGCGGCGGAGGTCGAGGCCGGCCGCCTCCAGGCGCGCGCGCAGTCGCTCGCGCGGGAGCACGGTGCCGTCGGAGGTCACCAGCTCGGTGAACGGCAGGTTGAGGCTGCCGGGGATGTGTCCGCTCCGCACGCCCGTGCGGGGCTCGGGCTGGCGACCCTCGAATCGGTCCGCGGGCCGGGTGTCAACGACCTGCTCGGATCCGCCGCCGTTGCGCAGTGCCGCGAGGTCCCGTACCCGGGCCGGATCGAGCCGGGCAGTGAATCGGGCCGGGCGTGCCCGCAGGACGCCGCGCTCGAGGGGGCGGCCTTCGGCTCTCCATTTGCCCAGTCCGCCGTCGAGCACGGCCACGGACGGGTGCCCGAAGACCTTGAAGGTCCACCAGACGCGCGGCGCGCTTAGATTCACGCCCGATCCGTCGTACACCACGATCATGCTCTCGTCGTCGAGCCCCAAGGCGCTCATGCGGGTGGCGAAGTCGGCCGCCGAGGGGAGCATGTGCGGCAGCGGTGTGGCGGCGTCGCTCGAAGCGTCGAGGTCGAAGAACACCGTGCCGGGGATGTGGCCTTCCGCGAACTCGGCGGCGGCGTTCCGGCCCGTCGGGGGGAGATACCAGGAGCCGTCCACGACTCTCACCCCGGCGCGGCCGAGCCGGGCCGCGAGCCACTCGGTGGAGACTAGCGGCGGGAGTTGGTCGTCTGGCATGCCGAATTCTACTGCCGCGCCCAACGCGGCAAGGAGGGGACGTGTGGGCTGACTCCCTCGCCACCGTGCCGGTGCCGGTCCCCGAACCGACCGCGCTCGCCCTGCGCTATCACTTCGGTAACAACGTCCTGTGGGTCGTCGACACCCTGGTCGGCCTTCTCGTGCCCGGGGTGATTCTGTTCACCGGCTGGTCCGCCCGGCTCCGGACATGGGCCGCCCGAGCCGCCGGCGGCCGCCCATGGATGACCCTGCTGCTCTACGTCGCGGCGTTCGTCGTCCTCACGTCGCTGGCCACCGCCCCGCTCGACTTCTACGAGAGCTTCGTGCGGGAACACGCGTACGGTCTCTCGAATCAGACGCTGGGCAAGTGGCTCGGCGACAGCATCAAGGCGCTCGTCCTTTCCTCGCTCGTCGCGCCGCTCGGCGCACTCTTCCTCTACTGGCTTGTCCGCCGGAGCCCCCGCCGATGGTGGCTCTGGAGCACCGCGGCGGCGTTGCCGCTCCTGGCCTTCGTCTACCTGGTCGTGCCGATCTGGATCTCGCCCCTCTTCAACAAGTACGGACCGCTGGACGATAAGACGCTCGAGGCGAGCATCCTGGCGGAGGCCCGGCACGCCGGCATCGAGGGAAGCCGGGTCTTCCAGGTGAACAAGAGCGTGGACACCAAGGCCATCAGCGCCTACGTGACCGGC
The DNA here is from genome assembly GCA_041498715.1 of Gemmatimonadota bacterium. Taxonomy (GTDB): domain Bacteria; phylum Gemmatimonadota; class Gemmatimonadetes; order Gemmatimonadales; family GWC2-71-9; genus DASQPE01. The sequence continues at coordinate 24,245 of JBGQIW010000006.1, forward strand.
TTCGGCGCCAGCAAGCGGATCGTCCTCTACGATACGATCATCGAGAAGCTCACCCCCGAGGAGATCCGCTTCGTGGCGGGTCACGAGATGGGACATTTCGTGCTGCGGCACGTCCTCCTGGGCCTGGCCGGAACTTGGCTCCTGCTCGGGATCTCCCTGTACACCATCGCCCGAGTGGCCGGCTGGCTTCTCAGCCGCTACGGCACGCGCTTCGGGTTCGACCGGCTGGACGACCCCGCCTCGCTGCCCCTGTTCCTGCTCGTCAGCAGTGTCGTCTCGCTGGCAGCGACGCCGCTGCTCCTAGCGGGGTCCCGCCGCCTGGAGCACGAGGCCGACCGGTTCGGGCTAGAGCTGACCCGGAGCAACCATGCCGCGGCGACCGCGTTCGTGAAGCTCCAACAGGAAAACCTGGACATCCCCCGGCCGGAGCTGTTCTACACCACCTTCCGGGGCTCCCACCCGAGTCTCGCGGACCGCATCGAGTTCGCCAACACCTACCATCCCTGGACCACGGGCGCGCCGCTCGTCTATGGTGACCGCTTCCACGATTGACGCCACGCCCGCCGACGCGCCGATCCGGGCGGCGCTTCGGATCCTGCAGATCGGTGTGGTCGCCGTCGTGCTCGCGGCGGTACCCTACCCGATCTTCGATCTCGAGCGCCATGCGGTGCCGAAGGAGCTGATCGCGGAGCTCGTTGGATTCGGGGCGGCCCTCTGCTGCCTGGTCCGATCCCGCCGGCTCGAGCTCACGCTCGTGGATGTCCTGCTGGGTGGGGTTCTCCTGCTGTCGCTCGCGGCCGCGCTGCTGGCCCAGAACCACTGGCTCGCCTTTCGCGCGCTGGGCCTCACGCTGTCGGGCGCACTCATCTTCTGGAGCGCGCGGGCCGTGAGCCGAGCCGGGCTGGGGACGGCGCTGGTGACGACGCTCGCGGCTGCCGTGATGTTCGGCGCGGTCACGGCGCTGCTCCAGGCGTACGGCGTCGAGCTGGCGGTCATGGCGGAACGGCGAGCGCCCGGAGGCACCTTCGGCAACCGCAACTTCATGGCGCACTTCATGGCTCTCGGCGCTCCGGTACTCGCCCTTGCGGGCCTCGAGGCCCGGCGCCGATCCGAGCTGGTGGTGTGGCAAATCGGAGGGGCGCTGGTCGCGGCGGCCCTGGTGCTGTCACGGTCGCGGGCCGCCTGGCTCGCCCTCGTGCTGGCCCTGATCCTGTTCGTCGCCGAGGGGCTCTGGGCCGGCGGACTCTGGCGCAACCGCACCGCGCGGGGCCGGGTGCTGGCGTTGGCCGGGGCGGCGGCGCTGGGCGCCGTGCTTGCGCTCGTGCTGCCCAACCGGCTGGAGTGGAAGTCGGACTCCCCGTATCTCGACTCGTTGCGCGAGATCGCGGACTACAGGGAGGGGAGCGGGCGCGGCCGGCTGGTCCAGTATCAGAATACGCTCCGCATGGCGTTCGATCACCCGATCCTGGGCGTCGGCCCCGGCAACTGGCCGGTGGCGTACCCCAAGTACACCTTCCCCGGCGATCCGGCGTTCGACCGGGAAGACTTCATCCCCACCAATCCCTGGCCCAGCAGCGACTGGGTGGCGCTGCTCGCGGAGCGGGGCCCGCTCGCACTCCTTGCCGTGCTGCTCGCCGGGGCAACGCTGGCCGTCGGCGCCTGGCGCCGATGGCGTGCGGGACTCACGACCAGCGAGGGGTTGGAGGCTCTCGCCGCGCTCCTGACGCTGGTGGTGCTGGCCGGCGTGAGCGCCTTCGACGCCGTCCTGCTGCTTCCGGCCCCTACGGTGTTCACCGCCACGCTCCTCGGAGCACTGGTCCGGCCGCCTCGGCGCGCGGTGCGGACCGTCGAGCTGTCGGACGTGCGGCGGGCGCGGCTCATCGGCGCGGTGGCCCTCGTGGGCATGCTGCTGGTGGTGCGGACCGTATCCCAGATCGGTGCAATGGCCGTCTTCAGCAGCAGCGAGAAGATGGGGACGCTCGAGCGGGCCGGCCGGCTCGATCCCGGGAGCTACCGGATCCAGATGCTGCTGGGCTACGCCTGGCGAAACCGCGGCCGCTGCGATCTCGCCCGGCCGCACGCCGAGGCCGCGCGCGCACTCCTGCCCAACCATCCCGCACCGCGTCAGCTTCTCGCCGCCTGCCACATCCGCGACCCGCGGTGACGGCAAGCGGCCCGGTCCACTGGACCGGGCCGCTCGACATCCGAACATCGCTATCAGCGCAATCAGGCCTTCGCGATCGTCGCGGTGTACTTGCCGCAGGCGGTGAAGGTGATCGTGAACGTCGTCGTCGTGCTGGTCTGGTTGTTGGTCGCCTGGACGGTCAGTGTGCCCGCGTCGAACTGGGGCGCCGAGGTACAGGCCGGGTTGTAGTGCACGCCGGTGCCCGTGGTGGAGAAGGCCCAGCTCTTCTGCTTGGTGGTGCCCGGGTTCAGCGTGAAGGTCGAGTTGCCAGTCACCGACCACATACCCGCCGGCAGCGGCTGGTCATGGACGATCGACGAGGCGACGTCGGCGGTAAAGACGCCCTGCCAGTTCCGCTGGTGCTCGCCGGTGGACTGGTCCGCGAAGACGTAATCGGTCCTGAAGAACGTTGACGCGGGGTCACCGGTGCCGTACACGTGGTGCTGCAGCGTCGTCCCGTCATCGGAGAGGGACCGCGTGCCGTTGAGCGTGTCCGACGTCGTGATCTGGAGACCGGTCCGGAATGAGATGCGCTGCCAGCTCTTCGAGAAATTGGTGTAGACCAGCGTGCGGCTGCCGGCGCCCAAGGTCACGTCCAGCTCACCGTTGCGGGTGAGGGTCTCGAGCGGAATCAGCCGGGAGATCGAGCAGTTGGCGAACACGAACGACGTGGTGCTGCCGTTCACCGTGACGGTCGGGGCCGGGGAGCACGCGGTCCAGTACCAGGCGCCGCTCGCGGCCACCGTCGATGCGCTGGTCGCCGAGCTGCCCGACAGCGCGGTCTGCGAGAACGATGGGTTCGACGAAGTGCTCGCCGCGCCGTCGGACTGGTCCGACATGTCGCTCACGACCACGTCCGAGGCCGCGTTGGCCTCCGCCTGGCTCATCGCCGGGGTGGACGGGCTGGTGGTGGGGCTGCTACTGCACGCGGAGAGGCCAAGGGCGGCCGCCGCGAGCACGGGAAGGAGCAAGGTGCTCCAGGTACGCGAAGACATGTGCCTGACCTCCGTTCGGGGGTGCGTGAACCGTGTGTTTGAACGAACTGCCGAAACGAACGGGGCCTCCCGGGGGGCGTTAAGACCCGGGCAGCGAGTGCAGAAATTGGCAGTGGGTGGGGTGGTGCGGTGGACGGCTTGGGCGAATGTCAGGCAGCGACGGCGTGGCTGGGTGCATCTGCGGCCGGGGCGCGACCCCGCCGGGTGTAGCTCTCACCGTACGCCCGGGCCTCCTCGAGATGGGCCGGATGGAGGAAGCGGGGGCCGAGCGCGGCACAGGCGTCGAGGGCCAGGTCGAAGAGATCCACCGCCGTCCGGGCAATCGTGGGATCGGTGAGACCGAGTCGCCCCGCGCGCTCCAGGAGTCCGAGGTCGGCGACGGGGAGCAGCTCGAGCGCCGTGCGGAGCGCATGCGGCTCGTACGCAAGGCCGGCCACGAAGGCGAGCGGCGCCGGATACCAGGCCGGGTCTACCGCATCCGCCGAGCGCAGCTCGAGGTGGCCTCTCGGCCGGACCTCCGGGAACAGCGTGCCGAGGTGCGCCTCCCACTCTTCTATGGTGGGGTTCGCCCGGGCGACCCAGTCCCCGAACGGCAAGCACTGCCCCCCAACGGTCGGGAACAGGATCGCAGGAGCGCCGAGCGCGAAATCGAGATAGGTGTCGAGGGGGCGCCGATGGTCGCACGGGAGACCCGTGCGCCGAGGATCCAGCTGACGCCAACAGAGGGCCCGGAAGCTCTGGTGGCCCGTGTCCCGCCCGGCGTAGACCGCCGAGCTCGCGAAGATCGCGGTGACGAAGGGGCTCAGCGCATTGAGGAGCCGCCAACGGAGCCGAGGCTCGTCGTCGAAATCGAGACTGATCTGGAACGCCGCGGTCTGGCGCATCATCCTCGCGCCGAAGGGCCCGATGCGGCCGAAATGCGCCGCCATCCGGGTGTAGCGCTCGGAGGCGAGCTGGAGCGGCACCCGCTCCACCGGATTCACCGGATCGATGCCCACCGGGAGCAGCGCGATCCCCTCGGCGGCCGCCGCCGACCGCAGGGGCAGAACCACCGCCCGCAGCCGGTTCACCAGCACGGTGAGCGAGCGGCTCGGGGGGCTGGCATACTCGATCTGCCCGCCGGGCTCAAAGCTCACGACTCCGCCGTCGCACACCGTGAATGCAACTGCGCCTTTCGACGTGCGCTCCTCCGTCCACCCCTGCCGAGCGCCGAACCGCCGCAGGAACGGGAGCGTCGCGGGAGCGCCGTCGCCGGTGATGGCGCAGGGGCGACCGGTCTGGGCGTCCAGAGCGAGCAACTCGATCTCCGCGCCGACGCGGCGGGGAGTCAGCGTGGCCAGGGGGGGAGCGGAGAACACCTGTTCCGCCAGGTGCGCCTCGAGGGCGCCGCGGGTGAGGCGGGTCACACCGGCGCTCCCACCACGAGGGCGAACCGGTGCTCGGGATCCGTCTTCCAGGATTCCAGCTTGAGTCCCGCGGCGGCGAAGAGCGCGGCGAGGCTGGGCACGTCGTACTTGGAGCTGATTTCGGTGCGGATCGACTCGCCCGGGGCAAACCGCACGACGCCGATCCCCGGCAAGTGCACGACCTGCGCGCGGCTTGCCACGAGGTGCATCTCGATCCGGTGCGACTCGGACTCGTAGAACGCACGGTGCTCGAACGCGTCCGGATCGAAGTCGGCGTCGAGCTCATGGTTGAGCACCCGCAGCATGTTCCGGTTGAACGCGGCGGTGACGCCGCGCGCGTCGTTGTAGGCGGCTTCGATGACGGCGACGTCCTTCCGCAGGTCGGCACCCATCAGGAAGCGGTCGCCGGGCCGCATCGCACCCCGCACCCGGGTGAGGAGCCGGATCGCGGCCGGCGGATAGAAATTGCCGATCGTGCTGCCGAGGAACGCGAACAGCGCGGGACTGTGCAGCCCCCGGGGAAGATTGAGCTCCTCGGCGATGTCGGCGACCGCCGGAGTGACCGTGAGTCCAGGATACTCCCGCCGGAGCTGCTCGGCCGTCTCCCGCAGAAAGGCCGCGCTCACGTCGATCGGGACGTACACCTCGGCGGTTCCCGCTGCACGCATGGCATCGAGGATGATGCGGGACTTCTCCGCACTCCCGGCGCCGAGCTCGACCAGCGAGCGGCTGCCCAGCGCGGGGACGAGCCGCGGCATCCAGCGCTGGAGCAGCGCCCGCTCGGCGCGGGTGAGATAGTACTCGGGAAGCCGGGTAATCTCCTCGAAGAGCACCGAGCCGCGGTGGTCGTAGAAGTACTTGGGCGGCAGCTCCTTCTGGGGCGCCGCCAGCCCCGCGGCGACTTCGGCCACCATCTGCGGGTTGGCCCGTGCCGGCGCGGTGGTCAGAGTCTTAGGCATCGCCGGCACACCGGAAGCCGCTGAAGATCTGGCGGCGAATAGGGTAATCCCAATTGCGGAACGTGGCGCGAACCGCGCCGGGCCTGGTGGCCCAGGAGCCGCCCCGCAGCACCTTGTACTCGGACCCGAAGAACCCCTCCGAGTATTCCGGATAGGGGAACGGCTCGAACCCGGGATAGCCGTGGAAGTCGGTCGCGGTCCATTCCCAGACATCGCCGATCATCCCGTAGCATCCCATCGGGGAAACGTTGCGCGGATACGCGCCCACCGGCGCGGTGTCGAATCCGAGCTGATCGAGATTCGCCAGCTCGGACGACCAGGGCTCGTCGCCCCAGGGATAGAGCCGCTGGGTCCCGGTCGCCGGATCCCATGAGGCGGCGGTCTCCCATTCCGCTTCGGTCGGCAGGCGCTTCCCGGCGAAGCCTGCGAAGGCCGCCGCCTCGTGCCAGGACACGTGGCAGACCGGTCGCGCCGGATCGAGGGGCCGAACGACATCCATTGTGCGGGCCGTCCACTCGCCGCCATCCCGGGTCCAGTGCTTCGGCGCCGAGACGCCCGCGTCCGCGAGCCAGGCCCAGCCGGCGTCGGTCCAGAATTCCCGGCGCCGGTACCCCCCGGCATCGATGAACTCGAGGTACTGCGCGTTCGTGACCGGAGTGACGTCGATCCGGAAGGGCTCGATGCGCCGCCGGTGCCGTGGGCGCTCGTTGTCGTAGGCCCAGCGCCGATCGTCGGTGCCCAGCGAGACCTCGCCGCCGGGGAAGGCGACCATCGCACCGGGTGCCGCCACCGGACGGCCCGAGGGAAGAGGGCGCCGTGCCACGGCCGTGTACGCTGCTCCCTGCTTGAGCTGGAGGGTCTGGAGGATCGTCTCGTCGTGCTGGTATTCGTGCTGCAACACCATCCGGTAGACATATCCGTCACGCAGCAACGCAGACCCGTTCCGGAAATCGGCCGCTTCCAGCTCGTCGAGGACCCGCCCGCGAATCTCCGCCATCGTCTCCCGAACTTCGTCGAGACCGGGCAGCTCGAGCGCGCCCCGCGCCGACCGGGGGTGCTCGAAGGGGTTGTACAGCCCGGGCATCTCGCTGAACTCGATCGGGGCCGAGAGATTGCGCGTGAGCCACAGCTCCTCGAACGCGGCGATGTGCCCCAGGTCCCAGGCGACCGGACTCATCAGAGGATCGTGCTGGCGATGCAGATCGTCGCGGGAGAGGGGGCCCATGAGCTCGAGCGTGCGCGCGCGGGCCTCGGCCAGATCGGCGACAAGGACCGCCCGGAAGGCCTTGTCTCGCCGTCCCGCACGGGGCCGGCTTGTAGCAGCGCTTGGGATCGTCGGCATGGTTCCTTCCCTTCCGGGCAACGCGGCACAGGGCATAAACGCCGGCCGGGCGCAACAGGTTCCCCTCGCCGGGCACCGACCGGTGCCCAGCGGCAGGCGGGCGCTTCGAGAGGAATTACGGCCGCACGCCGAACCCCGCAAGAGCCGGCGTCACAGAAGCGAACGGGGGGCCCGCAACCCGGAGCCCCCCGCTGCCTGCCGCCGGCCTCCGCGACTCAGGCGGTGACCGCGGTTCGATTCGCTTTCTCGAACTCCTTCATGAAGTTGACCAGCGCGGATACGCCCGACTTCGGGAAGGCGTTATAGATGCTGGCCCGCATTCCGCCAGTCGCCCGATGGCCCTTGAGACCGTCCAGGCCGCGCTTAGTGGCCTCGCTCACGAACTTGGCTTCGAGGTCCTCGGTCGGGGCCCGGAAGCAGACGTTCATCAGAGACCGGCTGTCCGCGTCCGCGGAGCCGCGGAAGAAGTCGCTCTGGTCCAGGTATTCGTAGAGGATCCTCGCCTTTTCCGCGTTGTGCTCCGCCATGGCCGGAAGGCCACCGAACTCGCGGATCCACTTGAAGACCCGGCCCATCACATAGATGCCGAACGTCGGCGGAGTGTTGTAGAGCGACCGTTCGGCGGCGTGGGTCCGGTACTGGAGCATGACGGGCAAATCCTTGGGGCCCGCCTCCACGAGGTCGTCGCGGACGATCACGAGCACCACGCCCGACGGCCCCAGATTCTTCTGCGCCCCGGCGTAGATCAGCCCGTAATTGCTCACGTCGATGGGCCGGCTGAACATGTCGCTGGAAGTATCGGCCACGAGCGGCACCCCATCCGGCACCGGCGGCTCCGCCTTCCACTGGGTGCCGTAGATCGTGTTGTTGGTCGTGAGGTGGACGTACGCCGGCCGCTCGGAGTAGCGGATCGCACCGGGGGCCGGGATGTAGCCGAAGTTCCGGTCGGCGCTCGACGCTGCCTCGTGCACCCGGCCGAACAGCTTGGCCTCCTTCACCGCCTTCTGCGACCAGACCCCGGTCACGAGGTAGTCCGCGGTGCCGCCCTTGGGCAGCAGGTTCATCGGCACCATGGCGAACTGGAGCGAGGCGCCGCCCTGGAGAAAGAGGATCCGGTAGCGGTCCGGGATCCCCGCCAGTGCGCGGCAGTCCTGGTCTGCCTCGGCGAGCACCCGCTCGAACAGTTTGCCCCGGTGGCTGTGCTCCAGGATGCCGATGCCGCTGCCGCCGATGTTCCAGAGGTCCTGCTGCGCCTGCTTGAGCACGGGCTCCGGCAGGATCGCCGGCCCGGCGCTGAAGTTGTAGATGCGTTCCGACATTACCGGCCTCTCCCGTCGATCGCGGTGAGCTCGACGCTGATGATGTGCTCGTTGCCCTTCCGGATGGCCTCGACTGCCGCGACGTCGGGCTTGCTGTCGAGGTGGATGCGCGCGAGCGTCGCGTGAGCGCCGTGGTAGATGATGTTCTCGACCTCTTCCACGTTGATCGCGCGGTCCGCCAGCACCCGGAACACGTCCGCCAGCACGCCCGGCCGGTTCCGGTGCCGCACCGCAAGGATGTACGTCGCGGCGCTCCGGGCCAACCGGTTCACGCAGTTGGGCACCGTGCCCGACTCCCGGAACTCCTGCACGATGTGGATGACCTCGTGGGCGATGGCGACCTGCGCCTGCTCGGTCGACGCGCCAACGTGGTGCGTGCCGTACACGCCGGGTGCCCGGGCGACGGGGCTGTCGAAGGTTCCCCGGGCCTCCCCGGGCTCGTTCTGGAATACGTCGAGCCCGGCCCTGATCCCCCGCGTGCGCACCGCCTCGAGCAGCGCGGCCTCGTCTACGACGGTGCCACGGGACGTATTGATGAGATACGCGCCCGGCCGCATCGCCGCCAGGAACTCCTCGTTCACCAGGTTACGGGTGTCCGCGTTGGCGGCCACGTTGATCGACACCGCATCGCTCACTCGGGCTACCTCGAGCGGCGTCTGGCAGTACCGAACGCCGAGCCGCTCGGCCTCGGCCAGCGTGAGATTCCGGGACCACGCGGCGACGTGCATCCCGAACGCGCCGGCGCGCGCGGCGATCTCCCGCCCGATCTGTCCCAGCCCCACGATCCCCATCGTTCGGCCGTGCAGGCCGCGCGCCTTCGAGTACTCGCCCTTGCTCCAGATGCCCGCGCGCAGGTCCGCCACTTGATCGGGAATCCGCCGGTCGCAGGCCAGCAGCAGGCCGAGCACCAGCTCCGCCACCGCGATCGAGTTCCGGCCGGGGCAGTTGGACACGAAGACGCCGCGGTCCGACGCGGCCGGCACGTCGATCGTGTCGATCCCGGCGCCGGCGCGGATCACGAGCGCCAGACTCGGTCCACTCCGGAGGGCCTCGCCGGTCACCTTGGTGCCGCGGACGATCAGCACGTTCGGGTCCTGGGTTCTGAGGGCCTCCGGCAGCGCGGCCGCCGTGAGCTCCGGCTGCGACACGACGGTGCAGCCCAGCTCCTTGAGTCCGTCGATGCCGACCTTCTCGAACTTGTCCGCGATCAGAATTTTCATGGCACCTGGTCCAGCCCGTGAACGAAGAGCCCGCTCCTGAGCTTCGGCTCGAACCACGTGCTCTTGGGCGGCATGATCTCACCGGCATCCGCGACGGCCAGAAGCTGCTCGATCGTCGTGGGATACATGGAGACGGCCAGCGCCATCTCGCCCGACCGCACCCGCCGCTCCAGCTCCGCCGGGCCCCGGACTCCGCCGACGAAGTCCACCCGCTTGTCCGTCCGCGGGTCGGTGATGCCGAGGATCGGCCCGAGGACGCGGTCCTGGAGCAGGCTCACGTCGAGCGAGCGAATCGGGTCGCGCCGGTCGATCGAGGCCGGATCGATCGTGAGTCGCTCCCAGCGCCCGTCGAAGAAAAGGCAGAAGCTCCCGGGCGCCGGCGGTGCCGGGTCGGTCGTGGGCTCGACCCGCCCGATCTCACCGAGGCGACCCCGAAACCCGGCCGGCGATAGTCCGTTCAGATCCTTCACCAGACGGTTATAGGGCAGGATCCGGAGCTCGCTCGATGGGAACAGGACCGCCGGAAACCAGTTGTACTCCTCGTCTCCGGTGTGCCCGGGATTCGCCGCGCGTCGCTCCCGGCCCGCGCGCCACGCACTCGCCGAACGGTGGTGCCCGTCCGCGACGTACGCCGCCGGCACAGCAGCGAACGCATCGAGCCACGGCCGGGCGTTCGGCACCCGCCAGACCGTGTGGCGGACACCGTCCGGCGCCGTGAAATCGTAGAGCGGCGGCTCCGCCGTTGCGGCGGCGGCGATCCGATCGACCCCTGCCTGGGGTCGATAGGTAAGGAACACCGGCTCCGCATGCGCGTTCAGGGTGAGCACGTGCCGCGTCCGGTCGTCTTCCTTGTCCTTCCGCGTCCTCTCGTGCTTCCGAATGACGCCGCGCTCGTAGTCATCCACGTGCACGCAGCCTACCACGCCGGTTTGCGCGCGACCGTCCATCACCTGACGGTACAGGAACAGCCCGGGCTCCGCATCTCGCACCAGCGCGCCGGCGGTCACGAGCCGGTCGAGCGCGGCCTTCGCCGCGGCGTAGACGCGCGGGTCGTACGGATCCGTGTCCGCCGGCAGATCGATGTCCGCGCGGCCGACGTGGAGAAAGCTGTCCGGGTTTCCGTCGGCCAACGCCGCCGCCTCCGTGCGGCTCACGACGTCATACGGCACAGCGGCAACCCGGGCTGCAAGCTCGGGCCGAGGCCGCAGCGCGCGGAAGGCCTTGAAACGCATGGGACAACGGTAAACGGTGAACGGTGAAGGGTAAACGGGGGATTCACGGCACCAGCAACACCTTCCCCGTCGTCTCCCGGCCCGCCAACGCACGCTGCGCCTCCGCTGCCTGCGCGAGCGGATACTCCGCGCCGATCCGGACCGACAACGACCCGTCCGCCACCCACCCGAGCACCTGACCGGCCCGCTCGAGCAGCTCCTGGCGCGTCGCCACATAGTGGGCGAGGGTCGGGCGGGTGACGTAGAGCGAGCCCTTCCGGTTCAGGATCTGGAGGTCGAACGGGGGGACCGGGCCGCTCGACTGGCCGTACAGCACCATCATGCCCCGCCGGGCGAGACAATCCAGGCTCTTGTCGAACGTCGTCTTTCCCACGGAGTCATAGACGACGGGAAGCCCGGCGCCGCCGGTCAGCCGCTTCACCTCCACCTCGAAGTCCTGCTGCGTGTACAGAATCACGTGGTCGGCACCGGCCGCGCGCGCCAACTCGGCCTTGGCCTCGGTCGAGACCGTCCCGATGACCCGGGCTCCCCGACGCTTCGCGATCTGGCACAACAGGAGCCCGACGCCGCCGGCAGCGGCATGCACCAGGCATGTCTGGCCGGCGGCGAGCGGATACGTCGAGGTCGCGAGGTACTGCGCCGTCGTGCCCTGGAGCAGAACCGCCGCGGCCTGCCGCGTGGTCACTCCGGCGGGGACAGGCACGAGCCGGTCCGCGGGGACCACCGCATACTCGGCGTACGCGCCCGGCACGCCGCAGTACGCCACCCGGTCGCCGACGGACAGGCCGCTTACGCCGGGGCCCAGTGCGGTCACCGTTCCCGCCGCCTCCTGGCCCAGCGTGTAGGGGAGCGGGGCCGGGTACAACCCGGTCCGGTAATAGATGTCGATGAAGTTGACGCCGGCCGCCTCGATCCGGACCAGCGCCTGGCCCGCTCCGGGCACGGGTACGGGAATATCCTCGAGCTGAAGGACCTCGAGCCCGCCGTGGGAGTGGATGCGGATCGCTTTCATTTCTCCGGTCTCTCCGTGACCGCCTCGGTGATGGGAGCGGGCAATGGGGCCTTGCGCCCGCCGCCCGCCTCGCCCGAGAGCAACGCCGCCTCGTCCGGGTAGGCATAGATGGTCGGAGCGCGCTGCTGGAACAAGCCCCCGGTGTCGGCGGTGGGACCGTAGGTGCTGTACACCGTTCGACCGAGCATTCTGAGCAGCTCCACCTGTTGTCCCCGGTGGTGAGCGGTGTGTGCGATCCGCCGCACCAGGATCCACGCGCGGGTGCGCCCTACATCGAAGAAGCGGGCCTCCTTCTCCCACCACGCCTCGTCGGAACGCTCGAGCCGCAGGAGCCGTCGCGCCGAGTCCTCGGCGTACCGACGCAGGAACTCCACTCGGGTCTCCGCGGCCGGAAGCGGCGGCGCCGCGACATCCACGCCCAGGATGTCCCGGAACCACAGGTTCTCGCTCACGCACTGGTGCACCATCTGCTCCAGCACGCTTCGGCCCCGCCTATCCGTCGGGTGGGGCCGAACCGGGAGATCCTCATCGCGGAAGGTCGCCCAGGTGCTGAGTACCTTGAGCCGTTCCGTTGCGTACGTCTCGACCAGGAAGTCGTATCGCATGTAGCTTGTCCCTATGCGGTCTGACCTGAGAACGACGGGTACCGATCTGGTGATCGCGGTCACACGGCGCCTTGCGATCGGCGCCGAGCCCGGGCCCGTCGGCGTGCACTTCCGCGTCTGGGCTCCCGACCGGGAACGGGTCGAGGTCCTGCTCGAGGAGCGGCATGACGCCCGGCTGCTCGCCCGGGAGCCCGGCGGCTACCACGCGGGCCTGGTCGCCGGCCTCGGGCCCGGCGCCCGCTACCGGTTCCGGCTCGATGCCGGCGACGCGTTTCCCGATCCCGCGTCCCGCTTCCAGCCCGAGGGTCCGCACGGGCCGTCCGAAGTGGTGGATCCGCGCGCGTTCGCTTGGACCGACGCGGCGTGGACCGGCGTGCGGCGCGAGGGACAGGTCATCTACGAGGCCCACGTGGGCGCCTTCACGCCCGAAGGCACATGGGCAGCAGCGATGCGCGAGCTGCCCGCCCTCGCGGACCTCGGCGTCACGCTGATCGAGATCATGCCGGTCGCCGAATTCCCCGGCCGTTTCGGCTGGGGCTACGATGGCGTTGATCTCTTCGCGCCCACTCGGCTCTACGGCCGCCCCGATGACTTCCGCGCGTTCGTGGATCGGGCGCACGCGCTCGGCCTGGGCGTGCTGCTCGACGTCGTTTACAACCACCTCGGCCCGGACGGAAATTACCTCGGGCAGTACGCGCGGGCGTACCTGACGGACCGTCATGCCACACCCTGGGGGCCGGCGCCCAACTACGACGGACCCGACGCCGGGCCCGTGCGCGAGCTGGTGCTGGCCAACGCTTCGTATTGGATCGACGAGTTCCACCTGGACGGCCTCCGGCTCGACGCCACCCACACGATTCACGACGACTCACCGGAGCACATCCTGACGGCGATCGGACGCACTGTCCGGGAGCGAGCGGCGGGCCGGGGGACGCTGGTGTTCGCCGAGGACGAGGCCGAGCGTGTGGCCCTTGCGTTGCCCACCGAGGCCGGCGGGCTGGGGTTGGACGGGATCTGGAACGACGACTTTCATCACGCGGCGCGGGTAGCATTAACGGGAAGACGGGAGGGCTACTACCGGCGCTTTCTCGGGTCCGCGGACGAGCTGGTGGCGGTGACCCGGGGCCCACTTGCCTCGCCGGACGCGATCGCGCCGCCGTGCCTGGTCACATTCCTCGAGAACCACGACCAGATCGCCCACTCGGCCCGCGGGCTCCGGCTCCACGCGCTCACCAGCCCGGGCCGCTGGCGGGCGCTCACCGCGCTGCTGCTGCTCTCGCCGGGAACGCCCCTCCTCTTCATGGGCCAGGAATTCGGCGCGTCCAGCCCGTTCCTCTTTTTCGCCGACCATGGGCCCGAGCTCGCCCGGCTGGTGCGGCAGGGCCGAGCCGAACATCTCGCACAGTTCGAGAGCGCGGCCGACCCGGCGATGCAAGCCTTGCTGCCGGACCCGGGCTCGCCCCGGACCTTCGCCCGCTCGCGGCTCGATCCCGCCGACCGCGCCCGGCATCCAGAGGTGACCGCACTCCACCGCGAGCTGCTGGCTCTCCGCCGCACCGATCCCGCCTTTGCCGCTCAGCGGGTGCCGGCGGGTCGCTCGCTCGGCCCCGCGGCGCTGGCGCTCCGGTTCGGCCGGGACGACGGCCTCGACCGGCTGCTCCTGCTCAACCTGGGGGCGGATCTGTCGCTCGTGGACGCGGCGGACGCGTTGCTCGAGCCGCCAAGCGGAAGCGAGTGGGCCCTGGTGTGGTCGGCGGACCACCCGCGCTATGGCGGCAGCGGCACGCCGGCCGCCGCGCGGGCGGCCCGGCTCATCCCGGGAGAGTCGGCGCTGGTGCTCGGGGCGATCCGCCGTTCCTGAGGAGAGGAAGCTCCAGGCTGTCCCAGAGGGCCAGCCAGCTCGCCTCGATGATGTTCTCCGAGCAACCTACCGTGCTCCAGCGCTCCGCACCCCGCGCGGATTCGAGGATGACCCGGGGGCGGGCGGCCGTGCCCAGGTGCTCGTCCACGATGCGGACCTTGTAGTCCACGAGCCGCACGTCGTCCAGCTCGGGGTAGTGCGGGACGAGCGCCTTCCGGAGCGCCTGGTCCAGCGCGTTCACGGGCCCGTCGCCCTCGGCCGCGGTGTGCATGATGGCGTCACCCACCCGCAGCTTCACCGTCGCTTGCGCGGCGACCTCCTGGCCGCCCCGCTTCTCGACGATCACCGTGAACTCGAGCAGCTCGAACGGCGGCCGGTAGCCGGGTGCGGCGCGGCGAAGGAGCATCTCGAACGACCCTTCCGCGGCCTCGAACTGGAACCCGCGGTGCTCCAGCTCCTTGATCCGCCGCAGCACCTCGGCCTCGCTCGCACCCGCTTCGAGCCCAAGGGCCTCGGCCTTGAGCCGCACGTTCCGGCGCCCGGCGACCTCACTCACTACCACACGCAGCTCGTTCCCCACCAGCGCGGGATCGATGTGCTGGTAGCTCTCCGGGAGCTTGGCGATGGCCGCGACGTGGATGCCGCCCTTGTGGGCGAACGCGCTCCGGCCCACGTACGGAGCGTGGGCGTCCGGATTCAGGTTCGCGACCGCGGCCACGACGTGGGCAACCTCGGTCAACCGGCGCAGTCCGGCCTCCGGCAGCACCTCGCAGCCGAGCTTGAGCTGCAGGTTGGCGATCACGGGCACCAGGTCCACGTTGCCGCAGCGCTCGCCGTAACCGTTGACGGTCCCTTGTACCTGAGTGCAGCCGGCCTGGACGGCGGCGAGCGCGTTCGCGACCGCCAGTCCGCCGTCGTTGTGCGGATGGATGCCGAGCCCGGTCGGGATCCGTTCCCGGACCGAGGCCACCGCCTCGCGCACCGTTTCGGGCAGCGAGCCCCCGTTGGTGTCGCAGAGCACGATCCAGTCGGCCCCGGCATCCGCGGCGGCTTGCAGCGTCGCCATGGCGTACGCGCAGTCGAGCCTCCAGCCGTCGAAGAAGTGCTCCGCGTCGTAGACCACCTCCTTGCCAAGCCCCTTGAGGAAGGCAACGCTCTCGCCGATCATCCGGAGGTTCTCGTCCCGGGTCGTCTCCAGCACCCGCTCGACGTGCAGCGTCGAGCTCTTGCCGACCACGGTGACCACCGGCGTCCCCGCCGCGATCAGCGCCTGGATGCTCGGATCCGCCTCGCAGCGTATGCCGGCGTGGCGAGTACTGCCGAAGGCCGCCACCTTCGCGTGGCGCAGGCCCTGCTTGGCCATCCGGGTGAAGAACTCGGCGTCCTTCGGGTTGGAGCCCGGCCAGCCGCCCTCGATGTAGTGGACGCCCAGCTCGTCCAGCACCCGCGCGATCTTGACCTTGTCCTCGACGGAGAGGGACAGCCCTTCCCGCTGGGTCCCGTCCCGCAGGGTCGTGTCGTAGAGCCAGACTCGCATCGCCGGTCCACCGATTGAGGATCCCGAAAGCACCACGGCCCCCCGAGGGTCGGGAGGCCGCGTGGGTTCGGTTCGCGCCGATCGCTTCGTGTCAGCCGCGCACCCGCCCACCGCCTCCGCCAAGGAGTCGAATGGGAAGAATGCCGATGAGTCGGCGGGTGGTCATGCACATGGATGGAAGTCTATGCAGCGGGCGCCCGGCGTCAATGGCGGGCAGTGGGGCCCACTACCCAACGGCGGGGGCGTCGCTGGCGGCTCCCGAGCCCGCGGTGGCCGCCCGACGGGCCCAAAAAAAGGAACGGGCACCGCTCGGCGCCCGTCCCAGGCAGGATATGGAGTACAGAAGAGATAAGTGCAGAAGAGGTGGCGGCTTACAGCAACTCAGCCCGGTGCCGGCCGGACCTCGCTACCGCCAATGGCCAAATTAACCGGTCCGGCAGGCATCGCTGTGCGCTACGTCACACCCCGAGGCTGCCCAACGCGTCGAGCATCATTTCGAGATGCCGCGGCTCCAGGTCGCCCATGTGGCCGATCCGGATGACCCGCTCGGCCAGATCTCCGAGCCCGTCGCTCAAGGTGAAGCCCCGTTCCCGCATGTAGCTCAGGATCGCGGGTACCGTCCGGCCCGCGGGGGGCGTGAGCGCGGAGACGGCCCAGGAGCGCCGGCCGGGGGAAGCGAGCAGCCTGAACTCCGGATGGTCGCAAGCCCATCGCTCCATCACATCCAGCATCTCTCGATGCCGGCGCCAGCGGGCCTCGACGCCGCCCTGGGCCTCGATCCGGGCGAGCTGGCACTCCAGCGCGTAGATCAGCGAGAGCGCCGGGGTCTGGGTCGGGCGGGCGGTTCGGGCGGCCTGGTCGTACTTGCGCAGGTCGAAGTACCAGCCGCGGTCCCGTTGCCGCCCCGCCCGCTCGAGCATCCGCGCCGACGCGGCGGCGAGCCCCAGGCCCGGCGGCAGCGCCAGCGCCTTCTGCGACCCGGTGAAGATGAAGTCGAGCCCCCAGGCGTCCGTCTCCACCGGCAGCGCTCCCACCGACGTCACCGCGTCCACCAGCAGCAGCGCGTTCGACCGGGCACGCACCACGCGGGCCAGCTCGGCGAGCGGCGCCAGCGTGCCGTTCGAGGTGTCGGAGTGTACCAGTGCGACGGCGTCCACCGGCGGGCCGTCCAGAAGCCGCTCGAGCTGGTCCGGCTCCAGGGTACGGCCCGTCGGTACCGCGAGCCGCACGACGTCCTTCCCGCACGCCTCGGCGATCCGGGCAAGCCAGTCCCCGAAGAAGCCGCCCACAACCACCAGGACCCGTCGGTCCACGGCGTTCCGGATCCCCGCCTCGGCCATGCCGCTCGCCGAGGAGGCGGTGATGAGCACCGGCTGCGTCGTCCGGAAAAGCCGGCGGAGGGGCGCCTGGAGCGACTCGAACAGCGCGGCGCCCTCCTCGCTCCAGGGCGAGATCATCGGACGCTGGAGCGCGGCCAGCACGTCGGGATGAACCTCGGTGGGTCCGGGCAGGAAGAGACGGCCGAACCCGGTCACTCCACCCGCTCGAGTCGGAGATTGGGGCGGTACTCCCGGCCGGTCTTGGCGCAGGGCTTCCCCTCGAGCAGCACTACATCCGCCGTGAAGTCGTAGCGTCCCTGGAAGAGCGACGAGCCGACTCCGTACCCATCTGCCGGAACCTCCTGGGCCTCGAACGCTCGGATCTTCTCGACCGTGAATCCGCCCGACACCACGATCTTCACCCCCCCGAAGCCGTGCTCGTCGAGCGCGGCCCGGACGTTCCGGACCAGCTGCGGGTTCACCCCGGTAGGCCGCTCGCGCCCCATCTGGCTCCAGAGGGATCGGTCGACGAGCATCTCGCTGGTGTCGAGCCGGACGCCGTAGAGCCGGTCGCCCAGCGCCGTCGCCACCTCGAGCGAGGTGCGCACGCAGTCGTTCTCGAAGTCGACCAGCGCCACGAGCTTGACGTCGGGCCCCATCTGCTGCGCGAACTTCAGGGTGGCGAGCGTCGTGTCCCCGCCATAAGCGGCAATCAGCCCGTGCGGCACCGTGCCCATGCCCTCGCTCCCCCACCACGACGCCTGCGCGTCGGTGGACACGCCGATGGCGCCCGCGATGTGCGCGGCGTAGCCGTCACCGGTTTGCACCAGCCAGTGATCGTGCCGAGCCGGGAAGAACATGACCTCCTTGGGAGCCGCGGCCTCGACCACGAGCCGGGTATTGGTACCGACCCGCGTGCGCCGCGCGAGCACGCCGAGGTAGAGGGTCTCGAGATGGGCAAAGGCGTCGTAGGGGCCCTCGATGAGCATCACCGTCTCCCACGGAGCGATCTCGTCCCCCTCGTAGAGAGCGTGCACCACCAGATCGGGCCACTCGATCGCGCAGAGCTTGAGGATCGCGACGGCCTCGTCCACGCCGCCCAGGAAGGCGTGCGCCTTGCCGAATACCTGCATGGTCACGCGGGGACGGTACCCGTCGGCCAGCAACACCTCGCGGGCCCGGACGAAATATTTGTCCGAGTAGTAGCCGGCCCGCATCTTCCCGACCGGCAGCTGGAAGACCGCCGGATCGAGTCTACGACGCCGGGGCATCGCGGAAGCGCCGGGCCTTGAGCTCCGCCAGCTCGGCCCGCAGGCGGCGAAGGTGCCGGCCGCTGGGGTAGCGGTCGATGAGCCGGCGCAGCTCGGTCATGGCGCGTCCCGGGTCGCCGAGACGATGCTCCGCCAGCTCGGCCAGGGCGATGCCAACGCGAATGTCGTCGGTGGGAGTGAGGCGGTGGTCGCTGGCGCGCAGGTTCTCCAGCTCGGCGGCGGCCGTCTCCGGCTCGCCCAGCACGCCGCCGAGCAGCGCCGCCCGGCGAAGCGTGGCCTCGGCGCGGGCGGCGGGATCCTGCGCTCGCTCACGGTATGCCTCGGCCGCGTCGGCGTACCGCCCCTGGGAGATCAGCGTCTCGATGGCCGAGTAGCCGCCGCCGGCGCGCTCCAGGCCGACATCCATGAACGCCCGGGCGCTCCCGTCCACCAGCGGCTCGAGCACCCCGCCGAGCAGCCCCATCGCGAATCCGTAGAGCGCCCACAACACGCCCACGAGCACGATCGCCCGGGGGACAAGACCCGTCGCCCAGAGCACGAGGGCCACGACCGTCGCGAAGAGGAGAATGGCCGCGATGGCGATGCGGGCGAGCGAGAGCGGGTTCTCGATCGAGCTGGGTGCGCGAGCGCCGGGCGGTTCGAGCGGAATGGGCGGTGTCAACGGCCCAAACGTACGAACGGCCCAAACCCGCGGCAAGTTGACATCTCCCTGCGCCCGACCTAAATCCCGCACGGTCGCTCTCACGAGAGGTGTCTGCATGCTCCTCGCATTGACCCGCCGCGGATTTCTCGGCGCGGCGGGCGCCGCTGCGGCGTCGCTCGGCCTGACCCCGCGCGGCGTCGCGATCGGAGCCCCCGCCGTCTTCCGGCGCCGGACGGCACGGGCCGCCGCCGTGAGCTCCGCCAACGGGCTGCGTGGGGTGGGCCGTGCCCTCGAGCTCGTGCTCCAGGGCACGGACACGCTCGACGCGGCCATCGAGGGCGTGAAGATCCAGGAGCTCGACCCCAACGACAACTCGGTGGGGTATGGCGGCCTGCCGAACGAGGACGGCGTGGTCCAGCTGGACGCCTCCTGCATGCACGGCCCGACCAGACGCGCCGGTGCCGTCGCGGCCATCGAGGGCATCAAGACGCCGAGCGAAGTGGCGAAGCTGGTGCTGCTGTACACCAATCACATCCTGCTGGTGGGCGAGGGCGCCAAGCGGTTCGCCCTCTCGTACGGATTCAAGGAGGAAGACCTGCTGACTCCGGAGTCGCGCCAAGCCTGGCTCGAATGGCGGGCCAACCGCAGCCCGAACGACGACTGGCTCGACGTGCCCCCCGCGACCCCGATGGTCGTCCGCCCGACCGGCACGATCAACCTCGACATCGTGAACCCCGCGGGCGACATCTCCTCGGTCACGACCACGAGCGGCCTGGCGTTCAAGATCGCGGGCCGCGTCGGTGACAGCGCCATCGTCGGCGCGGGCCAGTACACCGACAACGACGTCGGCGCCGCGGGGTCCACCGGGCGGGGCGAATCGAACATCATGGTATGCGGCGGATTTCTGACCGTCGAGCACATGCGGCGGGGCATGAAGCCGACCGACGCCTGCCTCGAGACGCTCCGGCGGGTGCTCGCGCTCACTCCGCCGCGGCTGCTCCAGGCCGACGGCCGGCCAAAGTTCGACCTCAAGTTCTACGCCGTCAACAAGCGGGGCGACTTCGGCGCGGCGTCGATGTACCCGGCCAAGTACGCGGCGCACGACGGCCGCGAGGCCTCCCTGCGTGACGCGGCGTTCCTCTATGAGAGGCCCGCCTGATGCGCCTGGGCCTCCGCTTCGCGGCGGCGAGCATCCTCGTCTGGGCCGCCCCTGCGCGGCTCCGGGCTCAGGAGGCCGCACCGCAGCAGACCAACACGGACGTCCCCTGGCGCACGAGCTACTTTCCGTACCTCTCCGGGCTTTCCAACGACGGCCCGCTCATCTCCTTCCGGATCCGCCGCTCGCAGGCGGCGCCGTACGAGTCGCGCGTGACGGCGCGGGCGTTCGCGCAGCTCGACGCGGGCATCGGGTTCCGTGGCACCCGGTTCGCCGTGGCGCACTTCGGTGCGCCGCTCCTGGTCAAGGACTGGCGCTTCTCCGGAACGCTGCTCGCGACGCGGGAGGCGCGGTACGGATTCTTCGGGATCGGGAACCAGACCACCTACGAGCCGGCGAACGTCACCGACGCCAATCCCTTCTTCTACCAGGTCCAGCGGACCCGCTATCAGGCTGTGGCGGAAGTGACCCGGCACCTGGTCGGCCCGCTGCACTTCGCGATCCAGGCCTCGGCGGCCTCCAGCAAGTACGTCGCCCATGACCAGGGCACGTCCGTCTTTCTGCAGACCTATGGAACGTCGCTCACGCAGGACGACGCGTACCTCCGCGCCGCGCTGATCTTCGACACGCGGGACACCGAGTTCGACCCGCACCGGGGCGTGCTGCTCGAGACCGGCTACCAGGTGGCGAGCGGAGGGACGGGATACCAACGGGCCTACGGCATCATGCGGGGGTGGCTCGAGGTGCGCGAGGGCACCGTGCTCGCCGCGCGGCTCGCGGGCTCGCAGCTCTACGGTGATCCCACCCTCGACGCGCGCTACATCATTCCGGGATGGGAACGCGCCATCCCGGTCCTGGGCGGTTCGTTCTCGTTCCGCGGCGTCGAGACCGGCCGGCTGGCGGGCAAAGGGGTGCTTCTCGGCAACTTCGAGGCGCGGCAGAACCTGGTCTCGTTCGCCAATGTGGCGGGCCTGGTTCTGATCGGCTTCGTGGACGCGGGGAGGGTCTTCGAGGACACCAAGTTCACTCTCACCACCGATCAGGTGAAAGTGGGCGGCGGCGTCGGCGTGGCGCTCCGCGTGCTGCGCACCACGGCGTTCACCCTGAGCGTCGCGCGAGGCCCGGAGCACACCCGGCTCGCGTTCGGATTCGGATGGATGTTCTGAGCGCGGACGTCAGGCGGCGAGCTTCGCCGCCTGGAGCACTTCCCGCAGCGTCGTCTCGCCGTGGTCTCGCGCGTACCACTTCCGGACCGAAGGATAGATCTCCTCCTTCGGCGTGCCGCGGGCCCGCTCGGCGAGCACCCAGCTCTGGAGCTCAGCCGGCCGCGGACCCCAGTGGCCCAGCTCGCGCGAATCCCGATCCAGCGCGATGATGATGGGGATCGAGCGCGACCCGTTGGTGAGATACCGATCCATCAGCTCGGGATGCTCGTCCCGTCGCAGGATCCGGAGCTCGACGCCGGGGGCCAGGTCCGCCAGCCGCGCCAGCACGGGCACCGTGTTCGACGCGTCGCCGCACCAATCCTCGGCGAGCACCAGCAGCCGTAGCCCTGCATCGACCGGGACCGCCGCGAGCGCCCAATCGGGAATGCGGGCCAGCCGGTGCAGTCCCTCCCAGAGGCCGCGGTGCTTGAGGTGGCTGGCAGCCAGAAACGCGTCGTACGGAAGCGCCTGTTCCCAAAGAGCAGCAAAGTCGGTCATAGGTCACCGTAAACACCCACAGGTGAGCCCGGGTTCCGCGGCGGGACCACCGGGCCCGAGGTAGATTCACGCGCATGTCGGCAACCCCGCGGCGGGACGGCGAGGCCACGCGGCAGAAGCTGCTCCGAGCGGCGCTCGAGCTCTACACCACCGTCGGCTTCCGCGACGCCACGACACCCGCGATCGCCGCGCGCGCCGGTGTCGCGGAAGGTACGATCTACCGGCACTTCTCCGGCAAGGAAGATCTGCTCAACGCGGTTTATCGCGCGGCGCAGCGCTGGGCGCTGGGCGTCATCGGGGAGGCCGAGGGCGACCACCACACCGCACGGGCACCGGACCGGCTGCAGCGCATCGCCCGGCGCCTGCTCGAGGCCGCCGACCACGATCCGGCCGGCGCGCGGATGGTGCTGCAGTTTCGGGACGACCTGCACCTCGACGATAAGAGCCGGGATGCCGCCCGGGAGGTGCGCGGAGCGCTGCAGCAAGTCGTGGTCGCCGGCAAGTCGGACGGGCTTGTGCGAGCCGGTCCCGCCGATCTCTGGGTGGCCGTCTGGCTCGCGGTCGTTGCCTTTGCGGTCGAGCGAGTCTGCACGAAGGAATGGACGCCGGACAATCCGCAGGCTGCGCAGGCCGTGGAGGCGGCCTGGAATGCCATCCGGCAGTGAGATGCACGCGCCTCAGCGCTCGTCACTGACTGCCTTGCCCAGGAAGGCCGTCAGCTCCCTTGGCTTCGCCGGTCCCCCGCTCCATTCCACCCGCCGCCCCCGCCCCGGCCCCAGCGGCCGCACGAGAAGATCGCCGCCGGAGAGGAACCCGACCGAGTCCGGTCCCCAGCGGACCGGATCGTGTGCGTCGTCCGCGAACGGCGCCGGTGGCCCGGTGTCCATTCGAACGCACAGCGCCGCCCCACAGGGAACGGCGCGGCCGAACGGGGGGTCGCCGAGGTAGACGGACAGACTGGACTCGGCCGCGGCGCGGGCGGGGCCGGCGAGCGCGCGCGGCGCCGATGCCGCCGGCGGCGCGCGCAGGGCCCATACCGTTTCTCCCGCGCGCACGTAGAACATCTTTCCGTCCGCCGACCAGCCCACCCGCTCCGGATGCGCCCCGCCCGGCGGCAGGGTCAGCTCTCGCTCGGCCCCGCTCAGCAGGTTCAGCACCCAGACGCGTGCCGGCGCCGAGTCGGTGGTCGAGCCGGCGCGCAGGAACGCTACGGTTCCACCGTCGGGCGAGAGTGCCGGCGCGGCCTCGCGCACGCTGGTGAAGGTGATCTGGAAAACGGGACCACCGTCGGTCCGCACGCCGTAGAGGTCCGCCTGTCCACCGGGGCCGTCGCCCACGAAGATCACGTAGGCGTCGCGACCAACGACGGCCCGACCGCGGAGCGGCGAGATGCCGGCGCAAGCAGGCAGGAGCAGCAGCGCGCCGAGGAACCTCACTGCGCTCTGGCGACAGTGCTCCGGAGCAGCCACCAGCCCGCGGGATCGACGATCACGCTCCTGGGAGCCGCCCGGAAGCCGTCCAGGACGACCCGGGTGTCCCGGCCCGCGACGTCGACCCGCACCACTGTCCCGTCAATCGCGAGCTCGAGCCCGGGCAGACGATAGGTGCCCCACTCCGCCTTCTGCGTCTGCCGGATCTCCAGGGTGAGCTTGCCGCCGCCGTGCCGCCAGCGCACGTCGAGCACGGGATACCCCGGCTGGGTGAGCGCCTGGCGGAAGTACCAGTCGAGGTCGCTGCCCGCCACCGCCCCCATGACGCGGGCGAAGTCAGCCGAGACCGCGGTGCTGTCCTTGTAGCCGCGGTAATAGGCGCGGAGGCCGGCGACGAAAGCCGAATCGCCGATGAGCCCGCGTAGCTGGTGCAGCACCCACGCGCCCTTCTGGTAGTTGTTCGCGTTGAGCAGCGAGTCGAGCTGCCGCACCGCCGGGTCGATGACCGGACGCTCGACCATCGGCGACGCGAGATACCGGTCGGCCTTCTGCCGCATCTCCGCCGCGAGAGCGGCGGCGCCGCCGGCATGCTCCGCCCACATCGCCGAGAGGTATTCGGCGAAGCCCTCGGACAACCAGAGGTGGTGCCAGTCGTCCTCGGTGACCGCGTCCCCGAACCACTGGTGCGCCACCTCGTGCGCCACCGTCCGCTCGGGCAGCGCGTGCGCGCGGTAAAGACTGTCGTTGTAGAAGATCGCCGTGGCGTTCTCCATCCCGCCGAACGGCGTCAGCGCCTCGACGTGCGCCAGGTCCGGATAGGGAAACGGGCCGACGAGCCGGGAGTAGAAGTCCACGATCTCGCCGACCCGGTGGAACGGGCCCGCCGCCGCGAAACCGGAGTCCTCGGGTGCGGTCCAGAGCGACTGGGGCACGCAGCGGACCTCGCACGCCGCATCCGCCAGGTGGGTCACTGCGAAGCGGCCGACGGCAAACACCATGGTGTACACCGGAATCGGTCGGTCCAGCCGGTAGTTCCAGACCAGGTGGCCGTAGGCCAGCGTGTCGACACTCTGCAGAGTGCCGTTGGCGATCACTTGGTAGGCGGCCGGCGCCTGCACGTGAAAGCTGACGGTCGCTTTGTCGCTCGGGTGGTCCTGCACCGGCAGCCAGCCATGCGCCCGGTCGGGCCAATTGTCCGCGAAGACCCCGAGGTTGTGCGCCTTGTCGCCCTGGAAGTCGAGGCCCCGGACCACGTCGCCCCGGTAGCGGATCCGGGTCACGAGCGAGTCTCCGGCTTTCCCCTCGTGCGGCACCACGACCAGCTCGCCCACGCGCCCCCATGGCGTGCGGGCGAGGCGGGTGTTCTCCCGACCATTCACGAGGACGCGGATGACCCGCATGGTCGAGTCGAGCTGGACCTCGACCGGCTGCTCGGAGCCGAGTCGCCACCGGGTCTGCACTTCGCCCAGCACGTGGTGGCCGCTGTCACCCAGGACCAGGGTGACGTCGTAGCTCAGGGCATGGTGGTGCGGCCGGGCCGTGTCGGGCCGGACCGCGAGGGGCGAGGCGGCGGCCGTTTGGAGCAGGAGGGCGAGGGCGAGCATTCACCCTCCCAGCTTGTCTTTGAAGAAAGCGAGGAGATTGCCCCACGCCCGCTCTACCTGCGGGCCGTCCGACCCTTGCCGCCCCGGCTTGAGGAAGCCGTGGCCGGTGCCGGGGTAGATCTCGTAGGTGAACGCCTTGCCCAGGGCCTTGAGCCGGGCTGCGACGTCAGGCAACGAGGCGTCGGTGCGGGCGTCGTTCTCGCCGTAGACGCCGAGGATGGGCGCTCGGATCCGCGCCAGGGCGGCGCTGTCGGGCGGCGCACCGTAGCAGACCACGGCCGCGCGCAGATCGGGGTTGTCGGTCGCGTAGCGGAAGCTCTGTGTCCCGCCCCAGCAGAAGCCGATCACCCCGATATCTCCCTTCCTGACCGCCGGCAGTCCGTCCAGGTAGGCGAACGCGGCATTCAGATCCCGCGTGATCCGCTCGGGCTCGAGCTGCGCGACGAGCTTGCGCCCGGAGTCGGGGTCGGCGGGGGAGCGGCCGAATCTCGATGAGAGAAGATCGGGCACGATCGCCACGTATCCGCTCTTGGCCAGCCGGTCCACAACGGTCGGCTCCCAATCCGTGAGTCCGAAAATCTCGTGAATGACGATCACGCCCGGCGCCTTGTCCTTCCGCTCGGGATAGGCGACGTACGCCCGGACCGAATCGGGGGATCCGGGCTGCCTCAGGTACACCCACTCGCCGTGGGTCGTGACCGCGTCCGGCGCCGGGCGCCGGCCCACGGTCCAGGCGAGTCCGGCGCCAGTCGAGAGGCAGAGCACCGCCAGGGCCAGGTGCGATGCTGCGCCTCGGATCGCGCCGCGAACACGGGCGCTCGGGTCCAGCGTTGCCCTGCTCATCGCTCACCTCGCACGTAGAGCTCGCCGCCGCGGTCGCGGAACTCCGCCGCCTTTTCCTCCATCCCCCGCTCGGCCTCGCGGCGCGCATCCTCCCGCAGATCCTGGGTGATCCGCATGGAGCAGAACTTCGGTCCGCACATGGAGCAGAAGTGGGCCAGCTTGGCGCCGGCCGCCGGGAGCGTCTCGTCGTGGTATGCCCGCGCCGTCATCGGATCCAGCGCCAGGTTGAACTGATCCTCCCAGCGGAAGTCGAAGCGGGCACGCGACAGCGCGTCGTCCCACGCCCGGGCCCGGGGGTGCCCCTTGGCGACGTCGGCCGCGTGGGCCGCGATCTTGTAGGCGATGACGCCGGCCTTCACGTCGTCCCGGTTGGGGAGGCCGAGGTGCTCCTTGGGCGTCACGTAGCAGAGCATCGCCGTCCCGTACCAGCCGATCATCGCGGCACCGATCGCGCTGGTGATGTGGTCGTACCCCGGCGCGATGTCCGTGGTGAGCGGGCCCAGGGTGTAGAACGGGGCCTCGTCGCACCAGGCGAGCTGCTTGTCCATGTTCTCCCGGATCAGGTGCATGGGCACATGGCCCGGGCCTTCGTTCATCACCTGGACCTCGTGCTCCCAGGCGATCCGGGTCAGCTCACCCTGGGTCTTGAGCTCGGCGAACTGCGCCTCGTCGTTGGCGTCGGCCAGGCTCCCGGGCCGGAGGCCGTCGCCGAGCGAGAAGGAGACGTCGTAGTGCGCGAGAATGTCGCAGATCTCGCGGAAACGGGTATAGAGGAAACTCTGCCGGTGGTGCGCCAGACACCAGCGCGCCATGATCGAGCCGCCGCGGGAGACGATGCCGGTGACCCGGTTCGCGGTGAGGGGGACGTACTCCAGCAGCACGCCGGCGTGCACCGTGAAGTAGTCCACGCCCTGCTCGCACTGCTCGACCAGGGTATCGCGGTAGATCTCCCAGGTGAGGTCCTCCGCGACGCCGCCGACCTTCTCCAGCGCCTGATAGATCGGGACCGTGCCGATCGGCACGGCCGAGTTTCGCAGAATCCACTCCCGCGTCTCGTGAATGTCGTCGCCGGTGGAGAGATCCATCACCGTATCGGCGCCCCAGAGCGTGGCCCACTGGAGCTTCTCCACTTCCTCCTCGATCGACGAGACCACCGCCGAGTTCCCGATGTTGGCGTTGATCTTCACCAGAAACCGGCGGCCGATGATCATCGGCTCGAGCTCGGCGTGGTTGATGTTGGCCGGGATGATGGCGCGTCCCCGGGCCACCTCGCTCCGCACCAGCTCGGGAAGGAGCCCTTCGCGCAGGGCGACGAACTCCATCTCCGGAGTGATCTCACCCTTCCGGGCGTAATGGAGCTGGGTGACGACGCCCCGTCCCCGGTACCGCGGCCGCCGGAGGCCGGCCGGGAGGGGGATGTCGCCGGGCACGCCGGCGCCCGATGCCGTCTCCACGTTCCGCCCCTCGACCCAGACCCTCCTGAGGGGCGGTAGTCCGTGCCGCACGTCGAACCCCTGGGGACCGCTCGCGTCGTAGACCTGGAGCGGCGATTCCCCGCCGGAGAGCGCAATCTCCCGCACCGGGACGCGGACCCGGTTCCCCTCGAGATAAACCTTCGTGGATCGGGTAAACGCCTCGCCGTAGGTGGGCAGGCGGACGGGTGGGCGGTCAGTCAGGGTGGGCATCGCGACGCTCCCCAGCAGGGACGAAGGGACGCCGCGACCGGCGCCGCGCTCCCTTCGCCGGTATCAGCCGGATCAGGTTCCAAGGGTGCTCTCTCAATCGGACCCATGTCCGATACCCCTGGCGGCAGTCTCAACGTAAGCGCCACGCCGGGCGCCCGGCAATCGCCGGGGCCGGCCGGCCCGGCCCCGGGACTGCCGCAATTTTCCCCGGGTGGCGGTGGCTGAATCGGTCAGACGTCGCCGCCCTCAGAGCGACGAGGCCATCGGGCACGCGATATGCTTTTGCCTGCTGGCCAGTCCCTCAGAATCCGGAAACTGCGGGAACCTGCGCACCCGGGCCGGCACAGCACGAGGTAACCGGGTCGCTCACGGAGTCGCCCGCACCCCGACGGGAAGGACCCGACGTTGACGGTTGGATCGATGTTGTGGAACGAGTTGGTGCCGTCTCAGCTCCAGTGCGCCACGCTTGCCGGGATGCTCCTGCTCGCGGCGGTCGTGCTCGGGAGGCGAGCCGCCGGCCAACTGGAAAGGGTGCGGT
Organism: Gemmatimonadota bacterium; assembly: GCA_041498715.1. Taxonomy (GTDB): domain Bacteria; phylum Gemmatimonadota; class Gemmatimonadetes; order Gemmatimonadales; family GWC2-71-9; genus DASQPE01. The sequence goes on from JBGQIW010000006.1 coordinate 52,110, forward strand.
CTCGGCGGCAGGCTCGCCGGATGACCGATGCTCGGATGTCGCGGCAACCGTGGTAGGCGCGCCCCAACGCGCACGCCCAACGCCCCCGCGCTTCGAGCCTGAACCGCGGGGGCGTTCGCTTTGGTGGCGCAGGGAGCAGGCAGCTCCGGGAAGGACCGCACGATGACGAGGATGACCGCATTGGCTTGCCTGATCACGACGACGCTCGCGACCGCGGGCGGCGAGCGTGCGGCGGCTCAGCGCCTCGTAGACGTGCAGCCGATCGCGAGCGATACGCTCCACGACGTCGCGGTGACCGCCTACGAGCACGGCCGGCCCCTCATCTATTTCAACCCGACCCTGATGCAGCGGATAGGTCCGCAGCTGGCCGACTTCTTCATCGCCCACGAGTACGGGCACGTCGCCTACGGCCACGCCGGCGGCGCGCTGTCCCAGCCGCACGACGATCTGAGCGCGCTGCGCCAGCGGCAGGAGCTCGAGGCCGACTGCTACGCCACCCGGCTGCTGGCGGAGGACAACCGCCCCGCCGTTGAGGCCGCCCTCCAGTTCTTCACCCGGATGGGGCCGTTCCGCTTCGACGATCTGCACCCGAGCGGAAGCCAGCGGGCGGCGAAGATCCTTTCCTGCCTGCCCGCGGGCGACCGCTAGCCCGGGGCCCCGCCCCGCTCACCCCGCTCCGATCGTCTCCACCTCGCGGCACCAGCAGTCCAGCGCCCGCCAGATACGCCCGCAGCAAGCCCAGCAGCTCCGCCGGCGCCCACACCCGCGCCGCGTCATCGAGCGCGAGCCGTGCCAACCGCACGTTGACCGCGGCGAGCTCCCGCTCGAACCGCGGCAGAAACTGCGGTCATGGGCCGCCTCCGGTGGTCGAGCGACGGCGGTTCCACCCGATCGCGGCGTAGAGCGGGCAGAACCCCGTGAGGCTCGTCCCGAGGGGAATCAAGCCGAGCAGGGTCAGATATTTCCACGGCGTGCCGAGCGCGCCGTAGAGCCCGAGGACCATCCCGCCCAGAACGAAGCGGGCGATCCGGTCCGCACGTCCTACGTTGGGAGACATCCAGCCTCCTTGCTCAGAGAGGAATGGTGAGCACGGCGCAGGTGGCGCGGTGCACGAGCTGTCGAGCGACGCTGCCGGCTTCCACCAGGCCCGGCGGGCCGCCGCGATGGTACCCGAGCACGAGGACACGCGCTCGGCCGACGTCGATCTCTCGCAAGATCTCGCCGACCGGGGCGCCCCGCCGGACCCGGAGCGCCCGGGCGGACGGTCCCAGCGCGCGGGCCAGGCGCTCGGTTCGCCCATTGGGCACGTCGCCGGCGAGACGCCCCAGTTCGTCGCCCGCGGCCGGCTCGACGGTCACGAGGTCGAGCGCGGCGCCGAGTGCCCCAGCCAACCCGCCGGCGGCGCGGAAGACGGTGAGCCCCCGGTCGGTCCCGTCCAGCGCCGCCAGCAACCGGTCCGGTGCCGCCTCGGCCTCAGATACGAACAGGCAAGGCACTCCGCTTCGCCGCGCGACGGCGTCGGCCGTGTCACCCAGCAGCCGGCGCGACGTGGCCGAGCGTGGCTTCCGGCCGAGCACGAGCAGATCGGCATTGGCCCGCTCCGCAAACCGCGCGATCTCGATGCTCGGCACGCCCGCCGCCTCGACGATCCGCAGCGACGATGCGTGCCACTCGGGCACTTCGTGGCCGAGCCAACGCTCGATGGTGACCACCGCCGACCCCGGGCTGCTGCCGTGCGCCATAGCCCGTTGCTGGCTCACCGAAAGCACGGTGACCTGCGCGTCCGCCCGGTCGGCCCAG
>JBGQIW010000007.1:0-45379 GCA_041498715.1 Gemmatimonadota bacterium
GCTGCCAGTTCGGGGGGTCGCGTGCCGACGACCGCCAGGGGGACGTCGCGCACCAGGGAGAGCTTCTCGGCCAGCACGCCCGCGAGCGAGCCGAATCCTTCGAGGTGACCGGCGACCGCGTTCGTGACGACCGCAGCCGACGGCTCGATGATCTCGCGGCAACGCGCGATCTCGCCCGGAAGATTGGCGCCGGCCTCTATCACCAGCGCCTCTGTGTCGGTCGGCGCCTCCAGGATGGTCGCCGGCACGCCCACCAGATTATTCAGGTTGGCCCGGGTGGCGTGGGTGCGCCATCGGGTCCCGAGCACCGCGGCGAGCATCTCCTTGGTGCTGGTCTTGCCGTTGGTGCCGGTCACCCCGATCACCGGACCGGGGATCGTCCGGCGGCGAGCCCGCGCCAGCTGCCCGTACGCCCGAAGCGGATCGTCCACCTCGAGCAGCACCAGCCCCGCCACCGGCGCAGTGCCGCGCCGCACGACGGCGGCGACCGCTCCCGCACCGGCGGCCGCGCCGAGGTGCTCGTGCCCGTCGAACCGCTCGCCGATGAGGGCCACGAACAGGGCCCCGGAGCGCAGGGTGCGGGTGTCCGTGGAGATCTCGCTGAGCACCAGCGGCGCCCGCCCCGTCACCGGTGGAACGCCGAGCGCCTCCCGGGCAGTGGCCTCAGCCCACGGAGGCGCGCTGGCCACCCCCCGTTCACCGCTCACTGTTCACCGTTCACCGTCTACCAGCCCCCGCACGATCTCGCTCTCGTCGAACGGCTGCTTTTCCGTCCCCACGACCTGATAGGTCTCGTGGCCTTTGCCAGCCAGCAGCACCGTGTCATCCGGCCGTGCCTCCACCAGCGCGCTCCGGATCGCCACCAGCCGGTCGGTGAACCGGAGGTGGGGCGCGTTCCCCATCCCCCGCTCGACGTCGTCGATGATCGCGTCGGGGTCCTCCGTCCGGGGGTTGTCCGACGTGACGATGGCAAGGTCCGCCCGTTCCGCGGCGATCCGTCCCATCATCGGCCGCTTGCCCCGGTCCCGGTCGCCGCCGCAGCCGAACACGACGACGATTCGGCCTCGCGTGAGCGGTCGCAGCGCGTTCAGCGCGCGCTCGAGCGCGTCAGGGGTGTGGGCGTAGTCGCGCAACACGACGCACGGTTTGTCGGCCAGCTTCTCCATCCGGCCCGGCACCTGGGGCGCCTCGGCCAGCCGCTCGGCCACCTCCGCGAGCGCGTGCCCCAGTGCGAGCGCGCATGCGGCCGCGGCGATTGCATTGGCGACGTTGAAATCGCCCAGAAGCGGGAGCGACACGGGCGTGGTCCCGAACCGGCCCGCGAGCGTGAACCGGCTGCCGTGCGAGTCCAGCACGACCTCGGCGGCCCGCACTTCTGCCGCCGGATGGACCCCGAAGGTGAGGCGACGACTGCCCGGTGCGAGCGCTCGCCAGGCGCCGTCGTCCAGGTTCACGATCTCGAGGCCGGTCGTACCCAGCAGCGTCGTCAGCTTGAGCTTGGCCGCGAGGTAGGCCTCCATCGTGCCGTGGTAGTCGAGATGATCGCGGGTGAGGTTGGTGAACACGCCCGCCGCGAGGGTGAGCCCCTCGAGCCGGCCCTGGTCGAGGCTGTGCGACGACGCCTCCATCACCACATCGCGGACGCCCCGGGCCGTGAGGGCCGCGAGCGTTGCCTGCAGATCGATCGGACCCGGCGTCGTAAGCGAGCCCGCCGTCGACGGAATGGACTCCCCCGCGCCGTCCAGCGCGCCGATCGTGCCGATGCTGCCCGCCGTCCCCCGGCGGTTGAGCAAGTGTCGGATGAGCGCGGTGGTCGTGGTCTTCCCGTTGGTCCCGGTGACCCCCACGATCCGGAGCTGGCGTGCGGGATAGCCATGCCAGGCGCTGCCGATAGCGACCGCGGCCCGGCGTCCGTCTCGCACGACGACCTGCGCCGCGTCGATGCCCTCGATCGGCGACTCGACGACGACCGCGGCGGCGCCGCGGCGGACCGCCTCCGGCACGAACCGGTGCCCGTCGGCCTGCGAGCCGCGCACCGCCACGTAGATCTCGCCCGGCCCCACCGCTCGGCTGTCGCTCGTGATGCCGGTGACGGCGGGTGCGCCGCCGCCGGCCGATACGAAGAGGCCCGAGCGTTTGAGCTCATCCAGCAGCGCGCCCCAGGTGGGCCTCACCACGGGGCGGCGGTCCAGACGGTTACCGTGGCGCCGGGCGCCAGTCCGTCGCCCGGCCCGGGCGTGGTCCGCACCACCCGACCGGTGCCGCGAAGATCGACCCGGAAGCCGCGGCGGTGCAGCGCGAGCGCCGCCTCCCGGACGCTCTGGCCCGCGACGTCGGGCACCGGCAACGGGGCCGGTCCCTGGTCCGGCGCCCGCGGCGGCCAGGCGACGACCACGGCCGGCGCCCCGGGTGCTGCCGCTTCCTGCTCCGCCGTAGCGGCGGCCACCGTATCGGCGGCCGCGAGCCGAGAGCGGTCGATCGCTACCCGGTGCGACGCCAGTGCCTGCTGCAGCATGCTCTTGGTGAGCGGGGCCGCGGTGAGGCCACCGTAATAGTTGCCCCGGGGGTTGTCGATCTTCACGATCACGGCGAGCTGGGGGTGGTCGGCCGGGAACAGCGCTGCAAAGGAGGCGGTGTATTCCCCGTGCACGTAGCGGCCGCCTTCGAAGCGCACCGCGGTGCCGGTCTTGCCGAGCAGCGCATAGTTGGCGAGCTGCGCCCGCTCGCCGGTGCCGCCTTCGCCGACCACACCGGCCAGAAAGGTCCGCAGCCGCGCCGCCAGCTCGGGGCTGACCGCCCGTCGCACGGGCTCCGGCCGGTGGCGATACACCAGCGTGCCGTCGGGGCCCCGGACCTCCCGCACCAGCGTGGGCGCCAGGAGCACCCCGTCGTTGGCGATCGCCCCGTAGGCGACGGCCAGCTGGACCGGCGTCACACCGAACTCGTACCCCATCGCCACGCTCGCCCGGGTGTACATCGGCTGCCATTGATCCGGGCGGGCAAGACGGCCGCGCGACTCGGAGGGGAACTCGACGCCGGTCGGGCTGCCGAAGCCGAAATCGCGCAGGACGCCGTACTGCTCCTCGGGCGAGAGGCGCTGCGCGAACTTCGACATCGCGATGTTGCTGGAGACCTGGATGGCCCGCGCCAACGTGAGCATCCCGGGGTTCGGGTGCGCGTCGCTGATCCGGCGGGTCTTGCCCCGCTCGTTCACCGGCATGAGCCACACGCCGTTCTCGCCGGTCACCGCGGCGGTGCTGTCCACCCGGTGATAGGCGAGCAGCGCGGCGGCGGTGAACAGCTTGGCGGTAGAGCCGGGCTCGAACGGGTCGGTGAAGGTCGAGGGCCGGGCGATGCCCGCCTGCCGGGACGCGAGCGCGAGCAGCTCGCCGGTCGCCGGGTCGAGAAAGACGACGTCGCCGCCCTCCGCCTTCATCTCCCGCAGCGCGTCGTCCAGCCCGCGCTCCGCAATCTCCTGGAGCGCGGCGTCCAGGGTGAGCCAGACGTCGTGCCCGGCGACCGGCTGCCGCACCAGCCGTGAGGGCGAGTCGTACCGGCGCCCGGCGCGATCCTTGAGCAGGACCGCCTCGCCCGGCTGACCGGTCAGCACGGAGTCGAGCGACAACTCGAGGCCGGCCGCACCGACGGCCGCCTCCGGCGAAAGCCCGCCGATGATCGGGCGGGCGAGGTCGCGCGCCGGATAGAAGCGAAGGAACTCGCCGTCGAGGTGGATCCCCTTCCAGCCGCGGAGCGGCTGGACCTGGGTGGCGGTGAACGGCCCGTTCCAGTAGGCCCACTTCTTCCGCGCCAGGTCGCGCTCGATCTCTCCGGCGGGGACCGCGAGCTGCGCCGCGAGAAGCCGCACCGCGCCGCGATGGTCGGTCAGCTCGTTCGGGGCGACGCCGACGTGATAGAACTCCTGGGTGACCGCGAGCGGGACGCCGTTCCGGTCGTAGAGAGTGCCGCGTCGTGCCGGCAGGACGGCCCGCTCGGTGCGCTGGGCCTCCGCCTCCCGGGACCAGCGAGCGCCCTGGAAGATCTGGAGCTGTGCCGCGCGCGCCACGACCACCGCGATGCCCACGGCAAAGCAGAACTGGATCGCGGCGATGCGGGCGGCGGGCTTCGCCATCAGCGCTTGGGACGTTCGGCCGGCCCGGCGGGCACGGCGAAGAGAATGAACTCGTTGTCGGCCGGGAAATGGAGGCCGAGGTCCCGTTCCGCCTTGGGCACCAGCACCTGCCGGCCGGAGGCTTCCCGGATGCGCCGCTCGAGATCGGCGCGCCGCGCTTCGAGAGCGCTGCGCTGTTCCCGCAACTCACCCACCCGCCGCGCGACCTTGAAGGCCGTGGTCTGGCGGGCGACGACGACCGCCGCCACGAGCAGGAAGAGGAGCAGCCACAACACCAGCCAGTGGCGGCCCTTAACCTTCATCATTCACCCGGAAGATGCGCAGCTTGGCGCTCCTCGCCCGCGGGTTCGCCGCGACCTCGCCGGCGTCGGCCAGGATCGGCTTCCGCGGCTCGGCCCGGCCGAGCGGACGGCCACGGCAGGTGCAGACCGGCTGGTGCGGCGGGCAGACACACCGCCGACCCCAATCCTGGAACGCGTGCTTCACGACCCGGTCCTCACCGGAATGATAGCTGATCACGGCCAGCCAGCCGCCGGGGACCAGCGCGTCCCGGAACGCGGGCAGGGCGTGCTCCAGGCCCTCCAGCTCGTCGTTAACCGCGATGCGCACCGCCTGGAAGATCCGGGCAAAGTCGGCGGGTCCCGATCGGGCCCCGAGCACGGCGCGGATCGCGTTTACCAGGTCGTCGCTCACCGCCAGCGGGTGCCGCGCCCGCCGGCGTCCTAATTCCGCCGCGAGCCGCCGCGCACGGCGCTCGTCGGCCCAGTCGGCGAAGACCCGCGCCAGCACGGTTTCGTCGGTCCGATTGAGCCATTCCGCCGCGGTGGGACCGGCGGAGCCCATCCGCATGTCCAGCGGCGCACCGAGCCGGAAGCTGAAGCCGCGGGCGTCCTGGTCCAGTTGCCGGGAGGAGACACCGAGATCGAGCAGGGCGAGGTCAGGCCGGAAGGCCGCGACGGCCGCCAGCGCCTCCTCGGACGCGTATGGTGCCTCGAGGTAGCGGATTCCACGCTCCCCGAGGCGATGGCGTGCCCTGCCGATGGCCTCGGGGTCCCGGTCGATCCCCAGAACCTCCGCACCGCTCGCGAGCAGCGCCTCCGCATGCCCGCCGTCGCCCAGCGTGGCGTCGACGGCCCGCGTGGGCCGCCCGACGGCGGAGAGCAAGCGGGCGACGAGGACGGGAGTATGGTAGGAGGAGGCGGACATGGGGGAAGCTATTAGCCGTTAGCTATTAGCTGGAAGCTAACGGCTAACGGCTAATAGCTAACGGCTCTCATACGGGGCTGACGGGGCTCGAACCCGCGACCTCCGCAGTGACAGTGCGGCACTCTAACCAAGCTGAGCTACAGCCCCTCGGAGGCGGGAGAATATAGATACCCCGCCATCGGGCAGGAAGGGCCTACTTGCAGTAGGACTTGAGCATCGAGGCCGTACGCGGCTTGTACTTCGCGATGATGCCGAGGTTGCGGGTCGCGACCTCCGGGTTCGCACTCTGGCCGGCCGTGAGGGCCTTCTCGGACTCCTCGAGCAGCGCTGCCTCCTGCTTGGCGAGATCACAGGACTTCCGCTTCTCGGCCTGAGGGTCCACCTGCGGCACCTGCAGCAGCGTCGCGAGCCCGAGCAGGTAGTTGGCCGCCGGATAGACTTTACCCTGCGGATTGGCGTAGCTCACCGCCGAGCGCAGCAGCTCGGCCGCCCCGGCATAATCCGGCGGCGTGTCCTGGAGCAGCGGGGCGGCGGCCTGGTACAGCAGCGCCGCCACGTTTTCCTTGGCGCTGGCGTCGCCCTTCTGCGCCGCGAGCTGGATGAGGGGGAGCGCATCCTTGGCGCGCTTGGCGGTGATCAGCGCCTGCGCCGCCTCGAGCGCCGGGGACACATCGCTCGGGTTGGCCTGCACCAGGCGCTGGGCCACCGCCGCGCTACTGTCGAGCTGGCCGCTCAGCGCGTACGCTTTGCCGAGCGACTGGAGCAGGGTCACGTTGTTCGGATACTTCTTGGTGCCGATCTTGGCCCACTTGAGGAGCCGCGCCGTGTCGGGATGCTGCTGGGCCGCCACCGTGATCTTGGTGAAGAAGAGCGTGTCGGCCTTGGTCGAATCGATCGCGTACCCCTGCTCCAGTGCGTCGATGGCGCACTTGAAGTCGCTGAGGAAGAGGCAGGCGTTGCTCTTGAGGTCGTAGAAGTCGGGATTGTAGGGATCGTTCTTGATCCCCGAGTCCGCAATCTCCTTGGCGATGTCCGGCTTGTTGGCGTTGAGGAAGTACTTGAAGGCCTGCTCCCGCAGCTTCTGGTTGGTCGGCGCCACGATGAGCAGCTGCCGGAAGGTCGCGAGCACGTTGGCGGTATCGTGCTGCGCCTGATACTGCTCGGCCAGATTGGACCAGGCGGCCAGACTCAACGGATCGTTCTTGGCCGCGGCCTGGAAGTGCCTGATCGCTTCCTTCGTGTCTTTCTTCGCCAGCGCGATCTGCGCCAGGCAGTACTCGGCAAGACCGTTGCCCGGATCCAGCTTCAGCGCCTTGTTGGCCGCCTCGACCGCCTTGTCCGGCTTGGTCGAGCGCAGGTCGTTGCAGGCCTTGGCGTCCGGCAGCGCCTTGTACGCCGGCCCGAGCCGGTCTGCGACCCGCCCACCGAGATCCGTGAGAGTCAAGCCATCCTGAGGCACGACCGCGACGCTACCGGCCTCGTCGCTCACGCCGACCAGGCGCCCCTGCACCGTGTACTGGTTGTTCGCCTTGGTCATCGACGAGGTCACGAGCACCTTGGCCTGCACGCTCTTGGCGAGGGTCGCGGCGAGCGTGGGGCTCAGGATCGCGTTGGCGGGATAGCCATATTGCCGCAGCGCCTCGTTCATCTGGTCCTGCGTCAGGACGTTGTACTCGCCGTCCATGAGCTTCGTCATCTTGTCCCGGATCCCGGCGCCGACCTGCACGGCCGCCGCGGAGTCCGCACTCGAGGTGACGTAGGGATTGGCGACCATCGCGCGCGGGAGCGCCGCGACCTGCTGCTCCCGCGGTCTCCGCGGGACCTGCGCCCCGAGCGGGGCGACGATGACCGTGCCGATGACGGCGAGACCGGCGAAACGAGCCAGGGACATGCATGACCTCCAAAACGGATTCCGGCCCACGGGCCTGACCATTGTCCCCGCGCCCCGCGCGGGCTGCCATGGGCGAAGAGGGATTCGAACCCCCGACTTCCTGCGTGTAAGGCAGGCGCTCTGAACCAGCTGAGCTATTCGCCCGCTCCCGTGCTGCGCCCGCCCCGGGCCCCGACGCAGGGAGCGTGCCGGGTGGGCGCCGACCGTTACAACGCGATGCCGACGGGAAAGAGAACGCAGTAGCCGAGCACGAGCAGAACCGCGGCCGCGGCGGGACTGCCGGCTTGCAGTACCGCGTATCCCGCGACCACCGTGATGAGAGCGGCGCCGAGGAGGACGATGTTGCGTCGTCCAAGTGGCGTCCGCCGATTGGGTTCACGGGTCCCGGTATTGGGCATAGACATGGACGCTATCACCCAGTCGGGGACCGGTCAAGCTGCGGGGGCTCACCCGGGTCCTCGGGCAACACCCAGCCCTCGTCCAGTGCCGCCCGCCGGATCCGGTCGAACCGTCGCTTCCGCCATCCCAGGAGGACCAGCGCGAGCGCCGCCACCACCCATACGCCCCCGGCGGCCAGCCAGGTGACCACCGTGTACCGGGTCCGGACGGCTCGGCGCCAATCGTCCTCGAACCGGGCCAGCGGCAACCCGGTCGTGGCCCGCACCGCCGATTCGAAGTCCTCCCCGGCCTCGAGCCGCGCGAGCAGCGGGTCGAGCCGGCCTTCCGGATTCCGGCGCGCCAGCTCGAGCACGGCCGACATCGCCAGGGCGTACCCGGCGGCCGCGGCGGCCGCCGACCCGCGAAGTGCGCCGTCGAGCCGGTCGAAATCGGGCACCGCGCCCCGCGCGACCGCGAGGTTGAGCTCGAGGCCGCCGAGTCGCTCCCACTCGCCGGCGGCGAGAGACGCGTACCCTTCGTCGAACCAGAGCGGCACCCGCACGCGCACCCGCGAGTGCAGGACGAGATGAGCCAGCTCGTGCCTGAGCGTCTGCCGAAGGTCGCCGCCGTCCGCGCGGAGCAGGATCGTGTGGGCCCCTGGGAGCGCGAGCGCCGCGCCCCAGGAGGGTGCCCGGCCGCGGACCAGCGAGTCGAGTCGGGCCCGGTCGGGAACGACGATCAGTGTCAGGCTGTCCGGCGCGATGCGTCCGAGGCCGGGCCATTCGGCCGGGCGGGCCGCCTCTCGCGCCAGGGCGGCCGCCAAATCCAGCTGGGCCGGCCAGGCGACCGCGGTGACTTGAGCCACGCGGACAGTCCCGGGCCCGGGCCCCGGCTGTTGCGCCAGCAGGAAGGTGAGAAGGAAGAGACCGCGGACAATGATCGAAAGCGTGCCGCCCTACCCCTCGACCAGATTGCGGGGGATTTCCCCGCCGCTCGCCGCCAGGTCGAGCATCTCCCGGCAGCGCTTGGCCCACGGGTTGAACTTGTTGGCCTTGATGCCGTCGGTCCACGCCTGCTTGGCGCCGTCCCGGTCGCCAGCGAACCAGCGGACCCGGCCCAGCTCGAACCACGCTTCGACCAGATTGGGGCCCAGGACGAGCGTCTTCTGGAAGAACGTCTGCGCATCCTCGTACATCTCGCGCTCGAGGTACACCAGCCCGAGATAGTAGTGGGCGTAGAGCGTAGCCTTGCGGTCGTTGTCCAGGCGGATGGCCTTGGACAGGTGCTCGATTGCCTCGCCGAAGATCCGCTTCTTGAGGCAGATGTAGCCCACGTTGATCCGGGCGAGCGCGTTCGCCGGTTCTTTCATGAGCACCTTGGAGAAGGTGCCCAGCGCCTCGTCGTACTGCTCGCTCAGCATCTGGGCCCAGCCCAGCAATGAGAGCGCCTGGGTCGCTCCGGGCGAGCGGGCGAGCGCGTTCTCCAATGCCTGGATCGCCCCGGCGTAGTCGCCGAGGGAGATGAGGCTCCAGCCCTTCTCGATGTAGGTCGAGGCGTTGAGGTGGTCGGCCTGCACCGCCGGCCGGGCGCCGGTGAATTGCGGCGCCTGAGGGGCATCGGCGGCGGCAGTCGCCTGCTTGTACTTGTCTACCAGCGCGCGGATGTCCTCCTTCAGCTGGGTCAGCTCTCCCAGGGATCCGTCGACCCGCTTGAAGAGGTCGATGATGTCCCGCTTGATGGCCTCCCGCTCGGCCGTGTTCCCGACCGAGTCGAGTCGCTGCTCGATTTCCCGGTACTGGCCGCGAAGGGTCGAGATCGAGGAGTCGCCCATGCGTCAGCTTCCTTCCGCCACCAGGGCCAGCCGCTCCGTGGCGGTGAGCAGCCGCAGCACGTGCAGAAGCACGATCGTGCGGTTGCCCCGGGTGATGATGCCGGCGATGTAGGGTGCCGCGAGCCCGCGGACGACCGGCGAGGGTGGCGTGATCGTGGTGCTGTCGACGCGCATGACCTCCAGCACTTCGTCCACCACCACGGCGACGCGCTGGTCCTCGAGGTTGAGCACGATGAGCCGGGTCTCCTCCCGTACCGGATCGGGGAGCTCGAGGCGCTTGCGGAAGTCCACGACCGGTACCGCGCCTCCCTCGTACCGCAGGACCCCCTCGAGAAACGGGGGCGCCTTGGGGAGGGGCGACGGCCGCTCGTAGCGGAGGATCCGCTCGACCTGGAGGATGTCGAGCGCGAGCTCATGCGGGCCCACGCGGAACGCCACGACCTGGATTTCGTCTTCGGTGGCCACGAGTCAGCTTCCTCCCTCTACCAGCCGGCCGCCGAGGGCCGGGATGTCCAGCACGGGCACGAGGCCGCCCGACGCCCGGGTCACGCCCAACGCCCATGGCAGGGTCTCGCCCGCGGGAACCGGCAGGGCCGGCTCCCGGACCACTTCCTCGACCGCTTCGACTTCGAGACAGATGCATCGGTCGCCGACTGCGATTACGACCCCCGCGTCGCCCACAGCCGCCGGGCAGGCGCCGCCGTCGAGCAGCGCGCCCAGATGCACCAGCGGGACCAGCTGGCCGCGCACCGTCGTCAGGCCCCGCAACGCCGGCTGCCGGGCCGGCACGCCGATCGGCCTGCCCGGGTCGACCACCTCGACCAAATGCTCGAGCGTGAGCGCCACCTGCCTCCGGCCGGCGCGCACGAGCAGCATCGTCAGCGGGGTCCGGCTCACGCGCGCCGCGCCAGCCGCTCGAGCTCGCGGCTCACCCGCTCCGCGATCAGCGAGATCGGCAGCACGTGGTCGGCACCGCCGGCCTGCACGGCCGCATTGGGCATCCCATAAATGGTCGAGCTCTCCCGGTCCTGCGCGATACCCACGCCGCCGGCATCGTGGATGGCGCGAAGCCCATCGGCACCATCCCGTCCGAGGCCGGTGAGCACCACGCCCACCGCCCGGGGACCGAAGATGGCGGCGACCGACCGGAACAATGGGTCCGCGGCCGGCCGGACACCCCAGACCGGTGGATCCTTCGCGAGCTCCAGGCGCGGACCCTCGGCCCCCGCTGCGACACGCATGTGCCAGTCCCCCGGCGCAACATACGCGGTGTCCACCAGAAGCGGCGTGCCATGCTCCGCCTCCACCACGGTCACATGACTCTGTCCCGCCAGCCGCTCGGCCAGGCTCCGGGTGAACCTGGGCGGCATGTGCTGCGCGATCACGAAGGCCGCCTCCTGGCCACGGCGGAGCCCGGGCACCAGCTCCGCCAGCGCCCGAGGGCCGCCGGTCGACGCGGCAACCGCGACGCAGAGCCGGGCCCGGCCCGCCAGCGCCAGGGACGGCGCGGGCGGCAGAACCCGGGCCGGCCGGGCGAGGACGGGGAGCCGGTGGATGTCCGCCGCGCTGGCGGCGCGGAGCGCCCCGAGAAGGCGCTCGCCGAAGCGGGCGAGTGCGGCGTCGCTCCGGTCGTCCTCCTTCGCCACCAGGTCCACCGCACCCAGCTCGAGCGCGCGGATGGCGGCGGCGGTGCCCGGCCCGGCGTAGGCACTCACGACGACGATCGGGCGGGGCGCTTCGGACATCAGGTAGCCGATGGTCTCGAGGCCGTCGAGCTCGGGCATTTCCAGATCCATCAGCACCAGGTCCGGCGCGCGCTCGTGCACCTTCTTGATCGCGTCCATGCCGTTCCGCGCGGTGGCGATGACCCGGAATTCGCCCGTGCTCTTCACCACGTCGCTGATCACCCGCCGGAAGAAGGGGCTGTCGTCCACGACGAGGACGGTCGGCGGCCGGTCAGAGGGCGCGACTGCCATGGGCCACCGAAGAGATGTCCACCCGCCCGTCCGCCACCCGGAATCGCACCGTGCGCCCGTAGTCCGCGCCGACGTCCTCCGCGACCAGCGGAATGCCCGCGGTCCTGAGCGTGTTGCGGGTGGCGACCACGTTCCGCTCGCCCATGTTGACCGTGCCGGGCGCCATGAGCGCTGCGAACATGCTGGCCCCCCCGGCGATTCGGGCCGTGATCCGCCGAGGGTTCGCCCCCAGCCGAGCCATCTGCTCCAGCAGGAGCGGCAGCGCGGTCTGCGGACTCTTGGCCGGGTTCTGCTCCCGGCGTGAGAGCGCGGGCGACGGCAGCAGCACGTGGGCAAGGCCGCCCACCTGCGCGACCGAGTCGTGCAGCACGATCGCGATGCAGCTCCCCAGCCCGATGGTCACGAGCACGTCGTCCGGCCCGCCGACCTTCAGGTCCGCGACGCGCACGATCAGCTCCCGGCCGTTCAAATGGCTCACGCCGACCGCCGGAAGATCCGCTCGCGCGCATCGACCAGCGTGAGCCGCTCCCGCGCCGGGCCCAGGAGCGTTTCGACCTTGCCGAGCACCAGGATTCCGCTTGGGCGCAGGGTCTCGGCGAAGGAGAGGAACAGCCGCTCCTGCATCGCACGATCGAAGTAAATCACGACGTTGCGGCAGACGATGAGATCGTACGGCGGCGCGGGCGGCGGCTCCCGGCTCAGGTCGAGCGCCCGGACCCGGACCCGGCGCCGGATTCCCTCGACCACCCGGTACCCGTCGCCGTCCCGCTCGAAGTACTTGGCGCGCAGCGCGGGCGGGGTCTCCATGAGCGCCTCGACCCGGTAGCGCGCGGCCTCGGCGCGGGCCAGGCTCTCCCGGTCGATATCCGTGGCGTCGATGGACGCCCGCTCGAGCGCCTGCGGCCGCCCCCGGGCCTCCGCCAGCTCGGCCGCCAGAATCGCAAGACTGTAGGCTTCTTCTCCCGAGGCGCAGCCCGCGCTCCAGATGCGGAGCGAGCCGGTCGGCGCCCACATCGCCGGGAGGAACCCCGCGGCCAGCCGCTCCCACGTCTCCACGTTGCGAAAGAAGCGGGTGACGTTGATCGTCAGCGCGTCGCGCAGGCGGTCGTACTCCCCCGGCACCTGCTCGAGCACGGTCTCGTATTCGGCGTAGGTGTGCACGCCGCAGGCCCGCATGCGCACCGCGATCCGGCGGCGGATGCACTTGTCCTTGTACGCGTCGAGCGCGAGGCCGGCTCCTTTCGAGATCCGGCGCGCGAGCGCGCGGAAGGCCGCCTCGTCCACTCCGCTCACGAGGCCCGCTCGAGCATGTCGAGGTTGGCCCGCGCGAGCTGATGGCCGGGGTTGAGCTCGGTGGCCCGCTGCCAGCTGGCCCGCGCCCGCGCCGTGTCCCGGCGTTTGTATGCCAGGTTGCCGAGCTTGAAGTACAGATCGTCGCCCAGATCCGGCTGGAGCTTGGCGGCCCGCTCGTACGCTTCGAAGGCGTCGTCGTAGCGGCCGCTCCGGTAGCAGAGGTCGGCGAGATTCTTGGAGGTCTGGGGCAGCGACGGGTCTTCCGCCAGCGCGGCCTTGAGCTCGGCCTCCGCCCCGGCGAGATCGCCCGACGCTTCGAGCAGGACCGCGAGGTTGTTGCGCAACACGGCGTGCTGGGGGAACGCGGCCACGCCGGCGCGGGCCACCGCGAGGGCGGCGTCCTGGTCGTCGGCGCCTGCGTGCGCGAGTCCCGCGGCCCAGTACCACGCCGCCGGCACCGTCTTCTCGCCCAGCAGCTCCCGGGCGCGCGCGAGCCGGCCGAGCGCGACCTGATACTCGCCCCGCTTGAGCGCCGCCACCGCCCAGCCCAGCATGATCCGTGGGTCTTCTCTCGCTCGCCCGGCGGCGTCGCCGAACGCGGCTTCCGCCTCCTCGAGCCGGCCCAGCTGCTCCCGCGCGAGGCCGCGCGCGTGCAGCGCCGCCGGTCGGGGGCCGCCCTTGTCCGACGCGGTCTTGAGCGCGTCCATCGCCTCGCTCCAGCGGCCCTGGCGGAGGGAGATCAGTCCCAGATAGAAGGGCGCGCTGCCCTCGGACGGCCGCAGGTCGGCCACGCGGCGGAATTCACGCAGGGCCTCGTCGAGCATACCCGCCTTGTAGAAGGCGATGCCGAGATTCCGGTGCTCCTCGACGCGGGTGTCGTTCACGCGGGTGACAGGTGCCGCCGCCGACGTCCCGACCCGGTGCGCGAACCCGGCCTGGATCAGCCCGTAGAGCGCCTGCCCCACCTCGAACTCGACCAGGCCCGACTCCTCGACCACCTGCTGGACGTCGCGGGTGCCATCGAGGAGAGGCAACAGGCCGCGCTGGGGCGCGGACAGGGTCACGTCGGATTGCCCGACGTGGGCGGGATCCACCGCGAAGATCAGATCGAAGGTCGGGATCTTCTTCTGGATCAGGCTCCACTCGTCCACCCGCCGCGCGCCCTCGAGCAGGAGATACTCGGGGTTGATGCGCACCAGGAAATCTTCCCGCTCGGGCCGGACGCCGGCCTCGAAGTTGAACGTGCCCTGGGACCAGGTGAACAGGTAGTACACCGCCTCCTCGATCTGGAGGCGGATGTAGTCCTGCAGCTCCTCGCGGGACAGGGTCCCCTGCTCGACCAGGATCTCGCCGAGCTTCCGCTCCCGGGCGGCGTCCTGGCCATCCACCGCCGCCTGGAGCTGCTCGGGCGTGATCCGCTTGCTCCGGACCAGGATGTCGCCCAACCGGTCGCGGCGGTTGACGATGGCCGCGAACACGATCTGCCCTTCGTCGAAGTAGATCGTGCCGAAGTTCTGCCGGTCGGCGAGTGCGAGACATCCGGTCCGCCGCCCCAGGAAGAGCAGCTGGATCACGTCCGGGAGACTCGCCTCCTTGAGACTGCCCTTGATCGCCATCAGCGCCACTCCTCGATCAGGCGGTCTCCGATGTCGGGCCAATCCCAAACCATCTTCTCGCGGCTGCGCGCGGCGCCCGTTCCCGGGGCGACGAGTCCGGACCCCCGCGGGGCGGCGGTGCGGCGGGGCGGGCGGGCCGGTGCGCCCTCGAGCACCGAGCGCGCGAAGCCCGCGGTGAGCTTGGCCTGTTGCGCCTCCGCCGCGCTCAGCACTCGCTGCACCAGCCCCTGCACGGCGCGGACCGATTCCGCGGGGCGCCCGGCGAGATAGGCGGCGACCTCGGGGTCCACCTCGGGCACCTTCTCGCACAGAAGGCGATCGGCCACCTTCTGCCGGATCTCCCGCTCGGGCGCGGGCAGCTCGGCGACGAGCCCCCCTTCGAGCCGCGTGAGCAGGCGCGACTCGACGCCGGCGAGCTGGGACAGCGCCACCGCCGAGCTGAACACCATCTGGCGGCCGCCCTCCAGGAAGTGATTGAAGAGCAGGAACAGCTCGTCCTGCGAGCGACTCTTCTCGGCGACCAGGTGCACGTCGTCAAGCAGGAAGGCGTCGGCCCGGCGATAGCGCTTGCGCCACTGGGCCACGGCGTCCCGGTCGATCGCCTCGATCAGCTCGCCGGTGAACTCCTCGGCGCCGAGGCAGGCCACGCGCAGCCCGCGGGCGGCGAGCGCGTTGCCGATCCCATGGAGCAGATGCGTCTTGCCGACCCCGGTACCCCCGACCAGCACCAGCGGGTTGTACTTCTCGCCCGGCTCCGCCACCGCCGCGAGCGCGGCCTGCACCGCGACCCGGTTGCCGGCGGCCTCCACGACGGCGTCCAGGCGCCAGAGCGGCGAGGGCGCCGGCGGCGGATGAGCGCCGTCCTTGGCCTGCTCCAGCAGCTCCGCGGCCGCGGAAACGTCGCCCGGGTCGCGGAAGACCGGCGAGCCCGCAAGGTCGGGTGCCACCTGCTCGGCCTCGGCGCGGAGCGTGTCGAGCTTCCGCACGTCCGCCTCGAACTCGCGCAGCGCCTCTTCCGGATCGCGCGCCAGCTCGCCGTCCAGCAGGGCCTCGAGCCGGGCCGTGCGGTATCCCTCGCCTTCCCAGCGGAGGACCGCGGCCGCGACTTTGCCGCGCCACGCCTCGATCTGCTGGTGCAAAGTAGCCGAGATGTCCGAGAGGAAGTCGCCAAACTCATCCGGCGGCGGCGGCTCGACCGGCGCCGATCCGACCGACGCCGCCGGCGCAGCGGCGGATGCGGGCACGCCTCCGCCGAGCAGCGCCTCGACCCGCTCGGCCGGGACCTCGTCGCCGGCGGCCTGGTGCGCGATGAGCCGGTTGAGCGCACCCACCAGCTCACGCACGTTGTCGAGGCCGAGCTTCGCCACGGCCTCGAGGACGCCGGGCACGAAGGTCACCCGGCGCTCCTCTGCCTTCCGCCGGAGGATCGCGACCTTGGTCTCGTAGTCGGGCGGCGAGATGTCGATGACCAGGCCGCCGGCGAACCGCCGGATGAGCCGCTCGTCCAGTGCCTCGATCTCGGACGGCGGCCGGTCACTGGTGAGCACGATCTGACGGCTAGCCGTCTGCATCGCGTCCACGATCCGCAGCAGCTCCGCCTGCGCCTCGCGCTGTCCGGTGAGGAACTGCACGTCGTCGACGAGGAGCAGACTGACGTCGGCGAACCGCTTGCGATAGGCCTCGCCCTGCCCCGACGCGATGGCCGCGTGGAACGCCTCGATGAAATGATCCAGCGTCAGATACTCGACGCTGAGCGCGGGATCGATCGCCTTGGCGCCGTGCCCCATGGCCATCAACAGATGGGTCTTGCCGAGCCCGGGCCTGGCGTAGATGAAAAGCGGGTTGTACACCGCGCCCGGCGTTTCGGCCACCGCCCGCGCAGCCGTGACGGCCAGCCGGTTGGCGGCGCCCACCACCATGGTGTCGAAGCGGAAGTAGGGATTGAGCGGCGGGCTCACGCGACCTGCCCTCCGGCGGCGAGCCGGCGCAGCACCGACTCGGAGATGGCCTTGAGCGTCTCGAACACGCCGCCCCCGTGCAGCGCATCGGCGCCGAAGCTCGGCACCGCGCGGAAATTGAGCGCCTCGTCCAGCTCAGCCGGCGTAAGGATCAGATCGCCCGGGAGATCCTGCTTGTTGTACTGGAAGACAACCGGCAGCTGCCGGACGTCCACCCCCTGCTCCAGCAGATTCGTCTGCATGTCCTGGAGGCTTTCGACATTGTCGTCGAGCCGGCGGGCCTGACTGTCCGCCACGAAGACCACGCCGTCCGCGCCCTGGAGCACCAGGCGGCGGGTGGAGGCGTAGTAGCTCTGCCCCGGGACGGTATAGAGCTGGAACTTGGTGGCGAAGCCCGAGATGCTCCCCAGGTCCAACGGGAGAAAGTCGAAGAACAGAGTGCGGTCGGTGTGGGTGGCGAGGGAAACCATGCGCCCCCGGCGACTCTCCGGCACCCGGCCGAAGATGTACTGCAAGTTCGTCGTCTTGCCGGACCGGCCGGGCCCGTAGTAGACGATCTTGCAGGTGATCTCGCGCGCGGCGAAGTTCACGAGCGACATCGGCTCATCGCCCGAAGAGGGCGCGGAGGCTCGCGTTGAGCTCCCGCTCGAAGTTCTCCGGCAGCACCCGCTGCACCGGCGCCTCCCGAGGCGCGGCCGCCACCAGCTCGGCCACCAGGCGGTCGAAGAAGAGCTGCACCAGACCCACAGTGCTCTCCCCGTCGAACACGACCAGCCCGATCCAGCGCCCGCGCGGAGTCTCGAAACCCGACAGGAACACGTGCTGGGTCACGCCTTGATGCACGAGCGAGAGGAACCGCGGCTCGCCCACCAGTCGGGCGATCTCCTGGGTGGATGCCACGATCGCCGCACCGAGCGCGGCCGCGGTCATCACGTCCACCGAGCGGGTGAAGCCGTGCTGCGCGACGACCTGCCCCGACGACGTCATGAGCAGCGTCAGCCGGGCGGACGACTCGGCCAGGAAACGCTCGAGCGGCGCCTTGACCCACGGCTCGACCGCCCGCATCTAGGCCAGTCTCCCGGAGACGTCGAGCATCTCGAGCCGGGCGAGCCCGACGTTCGCGTCCGGGCCCGCCACGGCCACGAGAACCAGCTCGGTCCCGCAAGGCGCGGCGAGCACGGTCCCACCCGCCGCGTGCAGCTGGAGGAAGACCGGCTCCCGACGGCCGGCGCTCTCGGTAGCCCGGCGCAGCCGGCTGACCAGGCTCGCAGCCAACGCCGCCACCGCCCGGCCGTCCACACCGGTCATCAGCGATTCAGCCACGATGAGCCCGTCGCCGGCCGACACCAGCACCGACCCGCGAATCCCGCGGACCGTCGACAGCCGGTGGAGCAGCTCGGCCGCGGCGCTCACTCGCTCCGCTCCAGCCAGGCGCGGGCCGCCATGGAGGCCCGTTCCGCGAACCGCGCCACGCGTCCCATCGGGATGTCCAGACCGCGCACCGTGAGCAGCAGGGTCGATTCGGTCGGCGCGGAAAGGAACAGATTCCCATCACCGCACTCGACGGCGAGACCCCGCCATTCGCCCAGCTCGAGCAGGCGCGCAGTGCGGGCCGCCTCCTTCGAGACGCCGGCGAGGAGAGCGGCGACGGAGTCGGCCACGTCGGCGCCATCCGGGTTCCATAAGCCACCGCCCAGACGGAGCCCGCCGGCGTCCACCAGCAGCAGCCCGTCGGTCCCCCCGTCCAGGCCGGCGAAGACCGCCTCCTGCACCGGCGATGGGCTGGACTCCTCGAAGGAGAACGTGAGCCCCGACGCCGCCCCGAGCGTCTCGGATTCGCTCTCTTCCACGCGCGCTTCCGCGGCCGCAGGAGCGGCGGGCTCGACGGACGCCGCGGCGGGGGCCTCGCGCGTCGCGGGCGCGACCGCCGGGGCTGCGGCCCGGCCGGCGCGGACCCGCTCGAGCGCAGCCGCGGTGCCGGTGTCGTCGGGGTCGGCCTGTCCGGCGTAGGCCAGGTGCTTCTCGGCCGAGGCGAGGTCGCCCGCGTAGTAGTAGAGGAAGCCGAGTCCCTTGTGGGCCGAGACGAGGCCGGGGTCCAGCCCGAGCGCCGTGACCCATGCCTCGAACGCACGGTCGCGCTCGCCCCGGTCGCAGAGAATGCGCGCGGAGAGATCGTGCGCCCGGGCCAGCTCCGAATAGCGGTGCAGCCCGGTGCGAGCCACCTTGAACGCCGCGTCCAACTGGCCCCGCCGACGCAGCGCCTCACCCAGGTCGAGGAACACCAGGCTGTCCGGATCGGCGGCGAGCTCCGCGGTCATGCCGCGGATGTCGTCAGACATGGCGTCCTCTCAGCGCGTCGGCGAGAGCGGCGGCGGCTTCGCGGAGCCGGGCCACCGCCGAGGCGTGGGCGTCCTCGTCGGGCTGGCGCCCGTCGACCCGGGTCCAGCGGTCCCAGCTCTCGATGGCGTCGGCAAAGCGCCCCTGGCCCGCCTGCGCCATCGCGAGCAGCCGGCGCGGCGCGGGAGCAGCCGGGTCACGATGGAGCGCCTGGATCAGCGCGTCCTCGGCCTCTTCGTAGCGCGCGAGTCGAAGGAGGGTGCGGCCGAGCGCCAGGTGGCCGTCCGCCCGCTCGGGATCGGCCGCGACGAGATCCACCGCCGCGAGGCGGGCCGCCTCGAACTCGCCGCGTGCGAGGTGCTCTTCGACCCGCGCCGCTGCAGGGGGGCCGTCGGCCGGCACGGCGGGTCCGGCGGGCGCGACAGCCGGCGCCTCGAGCGCGACGACTCCCGCGCTGGTGAGACCGTAGATGGTGCGGGCGACGTCGAAGTCGGACCGGCCCAGCGCCTCGGCGATCGTGCGCACGTCGCGCACTCCGTCCACGGCGGCGAGCACTTCCCATTCGAACGGCACCAGATCGAGCGGCGCGGCTTCGTCCTCCGGCGCCAGCAGCCGCGGGACCATGCCGAGGTGGGGGACTTTGGTCTCGATCCGGGCCCACTCGTCGATCCGGCGCGCGGCTTCCATGAGCAGCGCTTCGGTGGGAATGGCGACCGGTGCCTCGATGCCCGAGCGATCGATCGCCACCTCGACGAACGAAAAGTAGCCCTCCGACCAGCTCATCAGCTCGAAGACCACTTCCTCGACCTGCGCGCGCACGCAGCGGTCGAGCTCGCGCTGGGTCACGGCGTCGATCGCCACCAGGATCTCCCCGAGGCGGCGGCGATCGCCGGCGGCCTGAAGTGCGCGGGCCCGCGCGAGGTCCTCCTCGCGGAGCTTGCCCGAGCGGAGCAGCAGCTCGCCCAGCACGTGCGGGTTGCTGGTGATGTGGGCGGCGATCACGGCGCCCCGGTCGAAGTGGACCACGCCGGCGTTCTGCCGGAGCTCGGAGGTAACGCGCAGCACCCCGGTCTTCCGGCCCAGGTCCAGCAGCTGGAAGACGTCGTGGATGTTGAGCTCCTTGAGCGGTCCCTCGATCGCCATGGCTAGCCCACCGCGGTGGCAAAGATGTGCTGCAGATCGCGGGCGGAGCGCGCCCGGCCCCGCGCCTCCGTCGCGAGCGCGCTGGCCGGATCGAGCTGGATGACCCGCTCCCAGTCGGCGACCGCGTCGCCGAAGCGGCGCTCCCGGGCGCGGGCGACCCCTCGATGGAACAGCGCCGGCCGGTGCTCCGGATCGAAGCGCAGCACCCGCTCCAGCGCCTCGAGTGCCTCCGGCGTTCGGCCGTCGTCCAGCAGCACCCGGCCCAGCAGCGCAAGGGCCTCCAGCTCGTACGGATCGGTCTCCAACACCTGGACCAGGAGGTTGACCGCGGCGCCGGCCGACTCGGTCTTCTGAACCAGGACGGCCAGCGCCAGCGCCGCCGTGGTGAACGTGGGCAGGACTTCGAGCGCTCGCTCGTAGGCCGAGCGCGCCCCCTCCAGCCGGCCGCGTTCCTCCTCGAGCTGCCCCAGCTCGTACCAGACCTGCGCCATCGACCCGTCGAGCCGGAGGGCCTCGCGATACGCCTCGTGGGCGGCGTTCCGGTCGCCCAGCCGCACGGCGATGCGGGCCTGCAGGTGCAGGAGATCGGCCCGTCCGGGCGCAAGCCCCTGGGCCGCACGGGCGGCGTCGAGCGCGCCGACGGCGTCGCCCACCTCCAGGCGGACTCGAGCGCGGAGGACATGGGCCTCGACGACGTCGGGCGCGCGGCCCGCCAGCGCCTCGGCCAGCGGTGCGGACTCCGGCGTCCGGCCGAGGGCGAGCAGCGCGCGAATCTCTCCCGCCGCCGCGTCGATGTTCTCGGGGTCGAGCGCGCGGGCCTCACGGTACCGCTCCAGCGCCTCGCCGTGGAGGCCGCGCCGGGCGAAGAGATCGCCGAGCAGCGCCGTAGCGGCGCCCGGCGCCGCCCCGCGCCCCCGTGCCCGGCTCAGCTCGGCCGCCGCGCGCTCCAGCAGTCCCTTACTGATGTAATCGCGCGCCAGGGCGAGCGGATCGGCGGTCTTCGCCACGGACGGCTCCGACACCGGGGCCAGCTCCCGGAACAGCCGATCCAGTGTGGAAGCATCGAAAGCGAACTCGGTCCCGAGATCGCCGCCGGCCACGTCCGCGGCGAGCTCGGGCGGCACGGCAATCGTCGGGTCCTCGAACTGGAGATCGATCGTGAGCGCGTACTTTTGCGGCACGTAGAACGGGTCCAGCTCGAGCGCCCGCTTGGTCGCGCGGAGCGCGCCGTCGAAATCGCCCAGCTGACTGAGCGTGAAGCTGAGGTTGTACTGCGCGGCGGCGAAGCCGGAGTCGGCCTCCACCGCGCGGCTCAGCGCGGTGCGGGCCTCGCCCCAGCGCTTGAGCTCCATGAGCACGAGCCCGACGCCGTTCCAGCCGGCCGCGCTCTGCGGCGCCTGAGCCAGCGCCGCCCGGTACGCCTCCAGGGCCGGCTCGAGCCGGCGCCGCTGAAGGTGAAGCAGGCCCAGATTGAGCCGGGCCGCGGGTGGACCGCTCGCGACGGCCAGAGCCCGCTCGAACGCCTCCGCCGCCCCGTCCACGTTGCCCTGGTGCGCGCGCAGCACGCCGAGGTTGTTCCAGGCGAGGCCATAGTCGGGGTCCAGGGTCACGGCCCGCTGATACGATTCCGCCGCGGCGTCGCGCCAGCCCGACTGGTGCAGCACCACGCCCCGCTCGTTCCAGAGCTTGGGCGAATCAGGGTAGTCCCGCACCAGGGAGTCGTAGAGCTCGAGCGCCGCGGGAAGATCGCGGCGGAGCAGATGTACTTCCGCCATCGCCTGCAGGTTGAGCCGCCGCTCCTCCCCCGCATCGAGTCCCATCCGATACTCGCGCAGCGCTTCCGCGAAGTAGCCCCGCTGACGGAACGCGAGGCCCAGGTTGAAGTGGGCGAGCGCGCCGCCCTCGACCACCCGCGGTCGCATCGCATCCCGGGCGGTCGCGCGGTCCCGCTCGTCGCGCGCGCCGACGCGGTCCAGGGCGAGGTTCGCCTGCGCCCGAGCGAGCGCGGGGTTGAGCGCGATCGCGCGCTTCGTGGCGGCGCGCGCCTCGTCCTGGCGGCCCATGTCGCCGTACAGGAAGGCGAGGAGGTAGTGCGCGTCGGCGTTGTCGGGATTGCGCTCCACCGCGGCCTGGAGCGCGAGCAGGGATTGGTCGTTGAGCCCACGGTTGTAGAGGGTCTCGCCGAGGTGGAAGAGCGCCACCGAGCTCTGGGGATCGCGCTCGCAGGCGAGCGCGAACCATTCGGCGGCCACCTCCAGCCGGCCGCGGGCCCGTTCCGCGAGCCCGAGCTGGATCAGCGCGCCCGGGTCGTTCGGGTGCCAGGCAAGGAGGGTCTCGAACTCGCTTGCGGCCTCGACGTGATGCCCGAGCGCGGCGTAGGCCCGCCCCAGCTCCCAGCGGGCGTCGCGGTCACCCGGCGCCCGGCGGAGCTTTTCCTGCAGCTCGGCCACCACCCGGTCGTAATGCCCGCTCGCGCGATAGGCAATGTCGAGGTTGGCGCGGGCGACCTCCATCCGCGGATCCAGCTCGAGGGCCTGGGTGAACTGCTCGATCGCCTCGGCGACCAGGCCCTTCTGCCAGTACAGCACCCCGAGATTGTTGTGAGCACCGGCGTCCCCGGGATCGATGCGCCGGGCGAAAGACCGGAGCACATCCCGCTCGCGCTCCGACAGCACGGCTGCGGACATCGGTCAGGGCAGGCGGATGGCGTCGAAGATCGCCCGGAGCGAGGGCATGTCGGGGAGGAGGAGGAAATGGCCGCGCAGCGGCTCCGTCGCTCCCTCGACCCGAAACGCGGTCTCGACGCAGAAGACGTAGTCGCGGTCGTGCCCGAAGTTGAGGTAGGCGGTCGTGAGGATGGCCGCGCTGAGGTCGATGACGAGACTGGGCACCGACGGCACCAGCATCATCCCCATGAAATCGCTCAGCGCGTTCATGTACGCACTCGCCAGGATGTTGCCCGCTTCCTTGAGCCCCGACTGCTCCATCGGGGTGAAGCCGGCGGTCGTCCCGGGCGTACGGCGGAACAGGATGTCGCAGAGCGCCTTGGCCGAGGGCTCGGGGAAGAGCACGAGGGTCCGGCCGGTGAGGTCGCCCATCATGTGCATCAGTACCGCGGCGATCACTTCGTCGGGCTGGCCGAGGAGCTCCGGGACCTCCTCCAACGGCCGGATGTTGACCTCCGGCAC
Organism: Gemmatimonadota bacterium; assembly: GCA_041498715.1. Taxonomy (GTDB): domain Bacteria; phylum Gemmatimonadota; class Gemmatimonadetes; order Gemmatimonadales; family GWC2-71-9; genus DASQPE01. The sequence goes on from JBGQIW010000007.1 coordinate 22,947, forward strand.
GGCGATCATGATCGTCCGGCTGGTCAGCTGGGACAGGGCCGTCGCGGCATGCCCCGCGCCGATGTTCGCGACTTCTTTCAGCGCGTCGAGCTGCAGTTCCTTGAGATCCCGCACGTCTTCCATCGTCCCCTCCCCCTACACCAGAGCGGCCGCGTCGAGGATCAACGCCGGCGCGCCGTCGGCGAGGATGGTGGCGCCGCCGAGGTACGGGGGCATGCCCCGCGGCGCATCGAACGGCTCGATCACGATGTCTTGCTGCCCCAGGAGCGCGTCCACCACCAGGGCGGTCCGGCGCTCGCCCACCTCGAGGATGATGGTAGGCCGACGCGCCGGCTCCCGGTCCGCGCGGGCCGCCACCAGATCCCGGAGGTGCACCGTCGGGATGACCCGGTCGCGGACCACCAGCGCCTCCCGGCTCCGGAGCGCCGTCACTGCGCGGGCGTCGAACTCGACCGTCTCCGCGACGTAAGCGAGCGGCACCGCATACCGCTCCGCGCCCGCCTGCGCCAGCAGCGCGCGCACGATCGCCAGCGTGAGCGGCACCCGCAGCGTGAAGGTGGTGCCCTTCCCCGCCTCGGTATGGACCTCGAGGCTCCCACCCAGCGCGCGGGCCCGGCCCAGGGCCACCTCGACCCCGACCCCGCGACCCGAGACCCCGCTCAGCTTGGCGGCGGTGCTGAACCCCGGGCGGGCGAGCACCCGGAGGAGCAGGTCGTCGGTCAGCACCTCCACGCCGGGCTCGGCGAGCCCGTCGCGCTTGGCCTTGGCGAGGATCGCCGCGCGGTCGATGCCGCGGCCGTCGTCACTCACGCGGATGGCGACGCTGCGCCGCTCCCGCACTGCGGACAGCAGGACGCGACCCTCGGGCGGCTTGCCCCCCGCCTCGCGTTCCTCCGCCCGCTCCAGCCCGTGGTCCGCGGCGTTCCGGATCAGATGGAGCAGCGGATCGCCCAGCTCATCGAGGATCGCACGGTCCAGCTCGATGTCGCCGCCCTCGACCTCGAAGCGGATCTGCTTGGCAAGATCGCGGGCCAGATCGCGAACCAGGCGGGGAAAGCGGTCGAAGACCTCGCTCACCGGGGTCATCCGCACCGCGACGATCTCGGTCTGCAGCCCGGAGACCAGGCGGGAGACCGCGCCCGCGAGCTCCGCCAGCTCCGAGCCGTCCCCCCGCACCAGGGCGAGTATGCGGTTACGGGCGACCACCAGCTCGCCCACCTGCTTCATCATCGCGTCCAGCCGCCGAAGGTCCACCCGGATCTGCCGCGCCGGCACCACCGGCCCCTCAGCGTCGATGACGACGTTGCCGTCGAAGGCGACGGCCGCCACCTCGCCCGCCGAGCGGATGGCCTCCTCGATCCGGGGCATCGGCGCGTCGGTACGGAGATGGAAGCTGAACCGGCCGTCGAAGTCGTCGCGCTCGAACGCAGTGGCCGGCGGACGGAGCGCGGTGATGCGCCCGAGCGCCTCGGCCCGTTGGAGCGCGAGCATCGCCCGCGCTCCGCGCATGGAGGCGCCGGGCCGAATCGTGACACCGACCAGATGCCCGATGGGCCCCTTCCGCGCCGGGGCCGCCGGCTTGGCCGCGGGAGTCGGCGCCGGGGGTGCCGGCGCCGCGGCGCGGCGACTCGCCTCGTCGAGCGCCTTGAGCAGGTCAGCCGCCGGCTCACCCGTGCCGGCCGCGGCGCCGTCCGTCGCCTTCTCCAGTGCGTCCACGCTGCGGAAGAGCAGCTGGATCAGGTCGGGCGTTGCCGCCTGCCCCGCGCGGATCGTCTCGAGCACGCTTTCCGCCAGGTGCGCGAGGTCCGCGACCCCGGTGTAGCCCATGGTCGCGGCCATCCCCTTGATGTTGTGGATGGCCCGGAAGAGTCCGTTGACCGGCTCGGACGCCGCCGGGTCCCGCTCCCAGTCGAGCAGAAGCTGGTTGCAGGTCCGGACGTGCTCCCTGCTCTCGGTCAGGAACAGCGCGGCGTACTTCGGATCGACCATGGCGGCGTCAGCCCAGAACGCGCTGAACCGCTTCGAGGACCCGGGAAGGCTGGAAGGGCTTCACCACGAAATCCTTGGCTCCGGCCTGGATCGCCTCGACGACCAGTGCCTGCTGGCCCATCGCGCTGCACATGAGAATCTTCGCGTCGGGATCCTGCTTGCAGATCTCGCGCACGGCCTCGATCCCGCCCATGTCGGGCATGACGATGTCCATCGTCACGAGGTCGGGCTTGAGCTCGCGGTACTTCTGCACGGCCTGCAGCCCCGATTCCGCCTCGCCGACGATCTCGAAGCCGGCCTGATTGAGAATGTCGCCGATCATCGTGCGCATGAAGATCGCGTCATCGCAGACGAGCACCGTGTGACTCACTGCCCACCTCCGAGCGGTTCCGGATTGCTGCCGGCCATGGGGGCCAGCAGCGCATCGATGTCCAGCAGGATGAAGTGACGATCGTCGCGGACGGCGACCGCACGAACGAGGGCCGGGTCTACGCCGGGCAAGGCCTCGCGAGGCGAGACCGACCCGGGCGGGAACTCTACGAAGTCGAGGACCTGACTCACGACGAGCCCGAACCGCCGGCCGGCGAAGTCGAGGACGAGAATGGCGCCTTCGTCGTCCGCCCGCATGGGCCGGCCGAGGAGGGCGTGACCATCGGCCACCGTCAACAGGCCGCCGCGGACGTTGACCAGCCCTTCTACGGCAAATGGCACGCCGGGAATGCGGGTCGCGGGCAGCCGCTCCAGGACCTCGCGGATGCGAGCCGCCGGAACGGCGCAGATCAGGTCGCCGATCCGGAAGACCACGGCTGGCAGCGCGTCGGCTTCACTCATGTCTATCGAAGAAAAGAAGATACGCGAGGGGGTCCGGGCGAGCAACGAGGTCCGCCCCGGCGGCGGCGAGGAGCGCCGGCCGGAGGTCGGCGGGCCATTCGGACCGGAGGTCCAGGGGCGCGTCGGAAACGGGGTGGCGAAACGCAAGCCAGGCAGCGTGCAGCGCCTGGCGCGGCGTCGCCCGTTCCAGCGCCTCCGCCTGAAGCCGCGCGGCGCCCGATATTCGTCGGCTACCGCCGCCGGCGTACACTGGATCGCCGACGACCGGGTGGCCGACGTGCTCGAGGTGGGCCCGGATCTGGTGCGTGCGCCCCGTGTGCAGCTCGAGCCGCACGAGGTCGACGCTCCCGAAGCGCGCGACGACGTACGCGTCCGTGCGGGCCGCGCGTCCCTCTGGACTCATCGCCATCCGCTTGCGGTCGCGGGGATGGCGGGCGAGGGGGACCGAGATGACGGTGGGGCTCTGGTCGAGATGCCCCCAGGCGAGAGCGGCGTACGCCCGGTTCACTCGCCGCGCGGCGAGCATGTGGCCGAGCCGTCGGTGCGCGAGGTCGGTCTTCGCGACGATCATGAGCCCCGAGGTGTCGCGGTCGAGCCGGTGCACGATCCCGGGCCGGCCCTCGGCGCCGCCGGCGAGCGTCGTTCCCCGGGCGACGAGCGCATTGACGAGCGTGTCGTCCCAGTGCCCGGGAGCAGGATGCACCACGAGGCCGGCCGGCTTGTCGATCACCGCGAGGTGCTCGTCCTCCCACACCACGACGAGCGGGATCGGCGCGGGCCGGAGCTGCCGCGGCGGCTCGCCGGCCGGGAAGGTGATGGCCAGGCGATCGCCTCGGACGAGCGTCCGCGACGCGCGGGCCACGGTCCGGTTCACCTGGACAGCTTTGTCGCCGACGAGGCGGGCGGCCTGGGTGCGGGAGAGCTGGAGCTGGTCGGCGAGGAAACGGTCGAGTCGCTCGGTTTGAGCGGCGAGGACGGAGAACTCGACCGGGGGGAGAGGGGCCGGCGGGCCGCCCGTCCGCCCGGCGGTCATGCGGCCGGCGCGGACTCGGCGTGCGCGCGGCGGTGGTCTTCCCGCCAGAGCGCGATGGCGAGGGCGATGCCGCCGCAGCTCACGGCGATGTCCGCCACGTTGAAGGTCGGCCAGCGCAGTGACCCCACCCCCACGTCGAGGAAGTCCACCACGCCGCGCCCGCTGCGGATGCGGTCGATCAGGTTGCCGGCGGCGCCCCCGGCCACCAGCCCCAGGGCGAGCTGGCGGAACCGGTCGCCCAGCGACGTCTGGACCGACATCCGGTTGAGCACCAGCACCGCGACGATCGCGACACCGAAGAACACCCAGCGCGAGTAGGGCCCCACGTGCAGGCCGAAGGCGGCCCCGCGGTTATAGACCAGGCGGAGCTGGAACCAGTCGCCGATCACGGGAATGCCCGGCGTGAGCAGGAGGGTGGCCTCGGCGATGAGCTTGGTGACCACGTCGAGCCCCACGACGAGGAGCGCCGCCGCCCAGAAAATCCGGCGGTCAGCGGCGCTTGCCATCCTCTTCCTTTTCCTTGCACGTGATGCAGAGCCGCGCGTGCGGCAGCGCATCCAGCCGTTCGAAGGTGATCTCGGCCCCGCACGTGTGGCAGTGGCCGAATTTCTCCGGCGTCTTGTACAGCCGGCGGAGCGCTTCGTTGACGTGCCAGAGGTAGCGCCCTTCCTGGGAAGCGAAGAGGAACTGCTTCTCCCGCTCCATGGCGTCCGTGCCCTGATCGGCCATGTGGAAGGAGTAGGACGAGAGGTCGCCGTCCGAGGACTGCAGCGACGCGTTGAACGACTCGTCGTAGTAGCCCAGCTCCTTCATGACGCGCGCCCGCTCCTCGAGCAAGCGCTTCTCCAGGTGGGACAAATGCTTCTTGTTCATGCGTACATCCGTTCGGTTGAGGTCAGACGGACGACCGGTCCTCGTACCGCCGCACACCCAGCACGACTCTCCAGCCGTCGATTTCCAGCTCCTGCTCGAGATCAGGCCCCACGGCCCGGGCACCGAGCTCGAGGCAGCGCGCGAGCGTTTCCTCCTCGATGAAGGCGACGTGGGGACGGAGCCCGTCGAGCGCAGCCCGTTCGCCGTCGATCCAGAGGTGGATCCGGGTCGTGTACTCGTAGCCCGCCTCTTTCCGCAGGCGCTGCACCCGGTTGACGACCTCGCGCGCGAACCCCTCGCTCTTGAGCGCGTCGTCGAGCGCCGGATCCAGGGCCACGACGTACGGGCCGTCGGTCTTCACGATCCAGTCGCTGGTGACGTCCCGCTCGATGGTCAGATCACCGGGGAGATACGTGATCGTCTCGCCATCCAGGTCGATCGAGACGCTTTCCCCCGCCTCCAGCGCGCGGAGCTGCTCCTGCGAGAGCCGCGCCGCGGCGGCCGCCACCTCCGGCGTGCGCTTGCCGAAGCGCTTCCCGAGGGCCCGGAAGTTAGGCTTGGCGCGGAGCCGCACCAGGTCGGTATCCGAGCTCACCACCTCGACGGCCTTCACGTTCACCTCGATCCGGAGCAGCTCCAGCAGCTCGTCGAACGCCGGCCCGCGAACCGCCGCCGGCACGGCGACCCGCATGCGCCGAAGGGGCTGGCGAACCCGCAGCTTCGCGTCCTCCCGGGCCGCGCGGGCCAGCGACGCCAGCCGCCGGATCGCGTCCATTGCGGTCTCGAGCGCGGGGTCGCGGCGGCCTTGAGCCACCGGGAACCGCGCAAGGTGCACCGAAGTTCCGGCCAGCGCCCGGTGCAGCCAGTCGGTCACGAACGGGGCCGCAGGTGCCAGGAGCCGGGCCACAGTGCTCAGCGCCTCGTGCAGCGTGGCCACCGCGGCCGGGTCGGCCTCGCGGTCCGGGGCCCAGAACCGCGCCCGGGACAGCCGCACATACCAGTTCGAGAGGTCGTCCACCACGAAGTCCATGATGGCGCGCGTGCCGGCGGTGACGTCGTACCCGCCCCACTGCCGGGCCACCGCCTCGACCGTGGCGTCGAGCCGGCTCAGAAGCCAGCGGTCCGCCTGGGTCCGGGCCGCGGGGCGCGGCGCCTGCTCCGGTCGCCACTCGCCCGCGTACCGCCAGAAGAACCCGTAGGTGTTCTTGAGCGTATTGAAGAAGCCCCCGACGACCTCCGGGATCGTCCGCCGGTCGAACCGCTTGGTCAGCCAGACCTGGCTGGAGGCGAGGAGATAGACCCGGATCGTATCGGCTCCGAACTCACGGATCATCTCCCATGGATCCACCACGTTGCCCCGGCTCTTCGACATCTTCTGGCCGTCGGCGTCCAGCACCAGCTCGTTGACGATCACGTGCTGGTAGGCCGTCTCGTCGAATACCGTCGTTGCGATCGCCAGCAGGCTGTAGAACCAGCCCCGGGTCTGGTCCACACCCTCGCAGATGAAGTCGGCCGGGAAGTGTGCCTCGAACTCGGCTCCGTGCTCGAAGGGATAGTGCCATTGGGCGTACGGCATCGCCCCGGAGTCGAACCAGGCGTCGATCACTTCGGGCGTGCGGCGCATGAGGCCGCCGCAGTGACAGGCCCACACGTACTCGTCGATGAACGGCTTGTGTGGGTCGAAGTCCGGGGGGACCGGCTTGCCCCAGCGGTGCGCCAGCTGCTGGAAGTCGCCGATCACCTCGACGTGCGATGCGTCGTCGTCGCAGACCCAGACCGGCAGCGGCGTGCCCCAGTACCGGTCGCGCGAGAGCGCCCAGTCCACGTTGTTGGCCAGCCACTCGCCGAACCGGCCGGCGCCCACCTCCGGCGGATGCCAGTCCACCTGGGCGTTCAAGGCCAGCATCCGGTCCTTCACCGCCGAGGTGCGCACGAACCAGGAGTCCCGCGCATAGTAGATGAGCGGGCTCTGGCAGCGCCAGCAGTGCGGATACGTGTGGGTGTATGGCTGTGACAGGTGCCAGCGCCCGTCCTGCTTGAGCCGCTGGATGATGAGGTCGTTGGTCTCCCGCGCCGTCACCAGCCTGCCTTCGATTTCCGGCCAGGTCGTGCCCACGAAGGTGCCGTCGGCCGCCACGGGCCGGACCAGCGCCAGCCCGTGCTCCTGGCCCACGGCGTAGTCGTCCGCGCCGAACGCCGGCGCCATGTGGACCAGTCCCGAGCCGTCTGCGGCGGTGACGAAGTCACCGGCCACGACGACGTGCGACACCCGGTCCGCCGGCAGCGGCACCACGTCGATCGGCCGCCGATAGCGCAGCCCCACCAGCTCACTGCCCTTGAAGGTCCGGAGCGGCGTGATCGCCCGGAACGGCACCGGCGACTTGCGCGCCCGGGCCGACTGGCGTCCGGTCCCCACCCCGCCCGCCGACGAGGCGATCTCCTCCAGGCCGCTGGGCAGGTCGGCGCGCGCGGTGGCGAGGATGATGCTGCGGCCGTCCACCGGATATTCGGCGTACTCGAGGTCGGGGTTCACGGCTACGGCCACGTTCGCCAATAGCGTCCAGGGCGTGGTGGTCCAGATGAGCAGCTGGCGCTTCGGATCGCTCTCCAGCGGGAAGGTGACGTAGACCGAGTTGGTCGTGACCTCCTCGTAGCCCAGGGCCAGCTCGTGGCTCGAGAGCACGGTGCCGCAGCGCCAGCAATAGGGAAGCACCCGGTGACCGCGGTACAGGAGACTCTTCTCGTGCAGCCGGCGGAGCAGCCACCAGACCGTCTCGATGTACTCGTTGCTGCACGTGATGTAGGGATGCTCGTAGTCGAGCCAGTAGCCGATCCGGTCGGAGAGCCCCTCCCATTCTGCCTGGTACTTGAAGACGCTCTTCCGGGCGCGAGCATTGAATTCGGCCACGCCGAACTTCTCGATGTCCTTCTTCCCGTTGATACCGAGCTCCTTCTCGACCTCGATCTCCACCGGGAGCCCGTGCGTGTCCCACCCGGCGATACGTGTGACCGCCCTCCCCTGCATCGCGTGGAAGCGGCAGACGAGGTCCTTGATCGTCCGGGCGAAGACGTGGTGGATGCCGGGACGCCCGTTCGCCGTGGGCGGGCCCTCGAAGAACACATAGGGCGGCCCGTCCTTCGTCGCCTCGAGGGTGCGCTGGAACAGACGCTCCCCTTTCCACAGCTCGAGCTGAGCCTGCTCCAGTCCATCGGCGGAGAGATCGGGCCAAGCAGGGAACGCCATGCGCTAAAGCCGCTCCACGACCCGGCGGACGAGCCGCGTCAGCGACGGCTCCGCGCCGCGGGCGGTTGCGATGATGCGGCCGATATCGGCCGGCTCGAGGGCGTCCGGCAGGCACAGGTCGGTGATGATGGAGATCCCCAGCACGCGCATCCCCTCGTGGTTCGCCACGATCACCTCCGGCACGGTGGACATGCCGACGGCATCCGCGCCGATGGTACGGAGCATCCGGTACTCGGCCCGGGTCTCCAGGTTGGGCCCCGCGACCGCGACATAGGTGCCCTCCCGTAACGTGATCCCCAGCTCGCGGGCGGCCTCCCGCGCGAGCGCCCGGAGCTCGGGGCTGTAGGGCGCCGACATGTCGGGAAACCGGGGCCCCAGCCGGTCGTCGTTCCCGCCCACGAGGGGATTGTCGCCCAGCAGGTTGATATGGTCCGCCAGCAGCACCAGATCGCCGGCGGCCCAGAGGGGATGCATGCCGCCGCAGGCGTTGGAGACGATAAGAGTCGAGGCACCGAGCGCGTGAAGCACGCGTACCGGGAAGGTCACCTGCGCGAGCGAGTAGCCCTCGTACCGGTGAAACCGGCCCTGCATCGCCACGACCGGCTTCCCGCCGAGCCGTCCGAGCAAGAGCCGCCCCGCGTGCGACTCGACGGTCGACAGCGGAAACCCCGGGATCGCCTCGTAGGGCACCGTCGCCTCGACGGCGATCTCCTCGGCCAGGCCGCCCAGGCCGGTCCCGAGAATGATCCCGACGGCCGGCGCGAGCGGCGCGAGCGCCCGCACCGCGTCCGCGGCCTGCTGGATGTCGTCGTACAGCGTCGTTGCGGTCAACCCGTCTCTCCCGCCCCCACTTCGATCTCCGACAGCGACGGCGGCCGAGTCGGCACGACGGTGCGCGCGGCCGCCTGCAACCCGTCCACCTCGGCGAGCTGGCGCTCGAGCAACAGCCGGAAGCCTGCGACGTAGGCGTTAAACTGGCGGATGGCCTCCGCAGTCCGCTCCCGGACCAGCTGCTCGTCGAGCTTGGCCCGGTCCACGAACCTGGCACCCTCGGCGTGGGCCTCGCGCAGCACGATCGCCGCCTCCTGCTCCGCCTGGGTCTTCGTATCCGCGCGCAGCTGCTGCGCAGCGACCAGCGCCTCGTTCAACGCCCGCTCCCGCTCCCGATATGCCCGCAGCTGGTCCTGTGCGCTCTTGAGCCGCTCCTCCGCCTGGATCCGGGCCCGAGTGAGGCGGTCGATCTCCTCGGCCATGCGCAGCTTGAACTCGTCCACCTGCGCCCGATCGTAGCCCCGCACGGCGCGGGCGAAATCCTGCGTGCGCACGTCCTGCGGCGTGACTTGGAAGGCTTCTTCGCTCATGCGCGCTCCCCGAAGAGCAAGGTCCCCAGCCGCACCATGGTCGCTCCCTCTTCCACCGCGACCGGGAAGTCGGCCGACATGCCCATGGACAACTCCGGCAGCCGGTGTCCGGCCGCCTCCGCCCCGTCCCGGAGCGTCCGGAGCAGCTGAAATGCCCGGCGCTGCTCGCCCGCGTCGTCGGTGTATGCCGCCATCGTCATGAGGCCACGGACATCCAGCCGGTCGAGTGGGCGAAGACCCTCGAGCAGTGCGGGCAACCCGTCCGGCTCCGCCCCACCCTTCTGCGGCTCGTTGGAGCAGTTTACCTGCACCAGGACCGCCTGACGCCGCCCCTCCGGCACCCGACGAGCGATCTCCTGCGCCAGATCCAGCCGATCCACCGAATGGATCAACGCGAACCGACCGACCGCATGGCGGGCCTTGTTGCGCTGCAGGGAGCCGATCAGATGCCAGTCGACCGTCACGTCCGCGAGCTGGTCCTGTTTAGCCAGCGCCTCCTGCACCCGGTTCTCACCCACGGCGGTAATCCCCGCGGCGACGGCCGCGCGGATGGCGTCCGGGCCGTGCGTCTTGGTGACCGCCACGATCGTCACCGGATGCCGCCATCCCCGGAGCGCCTGGTGCCGGTCGATCGCCGCACGCGCTTTGGCGAGCCGGTCCGGGAGCTCCGGGAACGTCATAACCTTCAAATCTACGCGGGGATGCCGGGCAACTGTAGGGCCGGCTGCCCGGGCCGCTCAGGGCGCCCGCGCCGCGGCCTCGAGCTCGGGGTTGGGGTCCAGTCGCAGCGACCGGGCGATGGCCGCGCGGGCGCGCATCGTGTCCCCGATGCTCTCGTAGGCGGTGCCCAGCTCGAACCAGACGAGCCCGAGCGTGCCGGCGATCGCTTTCGCGGTCGGATCCAGCTCCGCCCCGCCTCGCTGCTCGAGGCCCCCGTAGCGGTACACGGAATCCAGCAGCCGTCCGGTGAGCGGCAGATCCAGTGGCGCGGCCGCCAGGCGGAGTCGCACGAGGCCCGGGGCATCCGCGGCCGGCACCGCGGGCTCGAGCCGGAAGCCCAGGCCCTGCTGCACCACGTACCCGGTCACGCCGGCGAATGCCTCGCCCGCCGCCGTAGACCAGACGATCGGACGCCGCCCGAGGTTCTGCTGGATCACACGCAAGGCCAGGATGTCGTTCGGGTAGAGGACGGTTCCCACGGGATACACGTGGGCCAGGGCCCCCAGCTCGACCGTGAGGGGAGCTGCGAGACGCTCCGGCACAACCGTCCGGATCTCCGCCTCCGTCATCGTGTGGAGCGGCCCTGCCGGCGGAGCGGCGGCCCCGTCACGCCAGAGGGGCGGCGCGGACGCCGCGTCGAACCGGCGCGCCGGCAGCTCGCGGAGCTGGCGCATGTACCATCCCGTGTTGGCGAGCGCGAGGCATACGACCGTCACGTCGCGGCGAATCCCCGCCACTTCCTGCGCCCACCAGAGGGGGAAAGTGTCGTTGTCGCCCCAGGTGAAGAGCACACCGTGGGGCGGGACCGTGTTGAGGAGATCGTAGGCGAAGTCTGCCGCGAGCCGGGCGTCCGGACCGCGGCGGCTGGCCGCGCGCGCGTTGAGAGCAGCCGGGAGAAGAGCCAGCGCCAGTGCCCCCGCCGCGAGCGGGCGTGCGAGTCGGCCGTCGGCGGCCAACGCCGCCCGCGCCAGATCCGCGAGCCCGATCCCGGCCCACAGGGCCCAGACGACGAAGCTCACGACGAAGAAATAGTCCCGCTCGCGCACTTCGTGGTCGGCCGGATCGGGATACACGTCGAACCCCTGCCCGAAGCCCGGCTTGAAATTCATGTAGGCGACGAGTCCCAGCCCGGTGACCAGGAAGAGGGTTGCGAGCAGCCACCAGGTGGGCCGGTCGACCCGTCGCTGGGCGAAGAACCCGCGGAGGCCCAGCCACGCGAAGCCGAGCGTCACGAGCGTGCGGAGCGGGAGCGGACCGAAGGGGAGCGTGAGCGACCCAGGGACCGAGCGGGCCCATTGCCAGTCGAAGTAGAGGAGATAGCTCTGGAGCTGGAGCCACAGGATGCCCAGCGTGCGGCCGGGGCTGCCGCTGCCGTGGGGCAACGTCGGATCGTCGAGCGGCGTGCGGACGGGATACTGGGCCCGGCGGATCACCCGGAGCAGTGCGTCGAGCGTCGAGGGATCGGCTTCGTTGATGACGGGGTGCTGCCCGGCCCGAAGATAGAGAAACAGGTAGGCCGAGACGCCGGCCAGTGCGAGGGCCAGCGCCGCGAGCGCGAACCGGCCCTCCCCCGCTCGTCCCGCGTTCGCCACGGCGACGGCGAACGCGAGCGCGCCGCCCGCCAGCAGAGCGGCGCTCCCGAGGCCGGTCCCTACGAGGAGCGCCCACACACCCGCCACCACGGCGATCCGCGCAAGCTCCCGGTCCCGGTCCGTCGGCGCCTCGAGCAGTGCCGCCAGGAGCCCAGCGACCAGCGCGGGCCCGGCGAGCAAGGCCAGCAGATGGTTCGCCACGGACAGCCCGAACAGGTAGACCGCCAGCAGGAGCAGACGTCCGCGCCGCTCGGGGGCCTGCCGCCAGCGGACCGCAAGCCAAACCGTGGCCGCGATGATGAGCATCGCCACGGCGTACACCTCGGTCTCATTCGAGTTCTGCCAGTTGGTGAACGTGAAGGCGCCGGCGAGCGCGGCGGCAGCCGCTCCGCCCACCCGGACCAGCCGCGCGGGACCGGGCGCGAGCCCGGCGCCGAGCCGGGCCGTGGTCTCGTGGGCCACGAGGAAGAAGAAGCCCGCGCCGGCCGCGCTGGCGGTGGCGCTCAGGAGGTTGGTTCGCAGGGCGTACTCGCCGACGGGCAGCACCAGCGCCCAGACATGGGCCACCAGCACGAACAGCGGGGTACCGGGCGGATGGGGGATGCCGAGCGTGCGGGCGGCGGCGATGAGCTCGCCGGCATCCCAGAACGTCACGGTCGGCGCGAGCGTGAGGGCGTAACCGAGGAGAACGAGCGCGGCGACCGCGGCCGCAGCCGGCCACGGCGGCCGTGGCGCCTGGGCGCTCACGCCTTCGGTGCGGGCGTGGCCAGGAGCTCGCGCACGCGCTCCGGCGTGAGCCCCTGCTCCAGGCTCCCCCGCTGCGCCACCGAGACGGCGGATGTCTCTTCCGACACCACGAACACGATCGCGTCGGTCTCCTCGGAGAGGCCGAGCGCCGCACGATGGCGGGTGCCCAGGGTCTTGCTCAGGGGCGCGTGCTGGGTGAGCGGCAGGATGCAGCCCGCGCCGATGATCTGGTCGCCGCGAACGACGATGGCCCCGTCGTGCAGCGGCGAGTAGGGGCTGAAGATGGTGGCCACGAGATCGGCCGAGAGACTGGCCTGGAGCCGGGTGCCGGAGTCGAGGTATTCCTCGAGCGCCACGTCGCGCTCGACCGCGATGATGGCGCCGGTGGCGTTCCGGCTCAGGCGCTCCACCGCCTCGCTCACCTGCTCGGCCACGACCAAGGCCGCCCGTCCCCCGAAGAAGGCGAAGGGCCGCGTCTGTCCCAGCCGCGCGAGGGCGTAACGCAGCTCGGGCTGGAAGACCACCAGCGCCGCGAACGCGCCGTAGGTGAAGATCACCCCGAGGAGATAGGTGATCATGGAGAGCTTCAGGAGAAACGCGGCGACGTAGATGGCGCCGAGGGTGAGGACGCCGAAGAGAATCTGGAGCGCGCGGGTGCCCGCGAGGAACTTGAGGACCTTGTACAGCACCGCCGCCACGATGAGAATCTCGAGCAGGTCCCGCCAGGAAGGCATGGCGATCGGGATCTGCGCGAGGGACACTAGGGACCTCCGATAGCCTGGGCGACCGCGAGCGCCTCGCGGGCAGCTGCGACGTCGTGCACCCGGAAGAGCCGGGCGCCCCGCTCCCACGTGAGGGCGCAGACCGTCGCGCTCGCGCGGTCACGGTCGGTCACGTCGAGTCCGGTCATCGTGCCGACGAAACGCTTGCGCGAGGGACCGACCAGGATCGCCCGGCCGAGGGAGAGCAACGCGGCGAGCCGGTCGCAGACCAACATATTCTGCTCCGGCGTCTTCGAGAAGCCGAGCCCGGGGTCCACCACGATCGCGTCGGCCTGAACCCCGCGCGCCGTGGCCAGCTCCATCCCGGAGGTCAGCTCGGCCAGCACGGCGGACACCGGGTCGCCCCCGTACTCCGCGTGGGCGTAGGAGGCGATCTCGGCCAGCGTCCCCCGAGAATGCATCAGCACCAGGCCGGCACCGCCCCGGGCCGCGACGGCGGCCAGCTCGGGGTCATGGCGCAGCGCGGTCACGTCGTTCACGATCGCGGCCCCGGCGCCCAGCGCGGCGCGCGCCACCCCGGCCTTCACCGTGTCCACCGAGATCAGCGCCTCCGGCAGGTCGCGCGCCACCGCCTCGATCACGGGGATCACCCGCCGCAGCTCCTCGGCCTCGGGCACGAGCGACTCGCGGCCGGGGCGGGTGGATTCGCCGCCAACGTCGATGATCGCGGCGCCTTCGCGAACCAGCCGGGCCGCGTGCACGCGGGCGTCGTCCACCGCGGCGTAGCGACCGCCGTCGCTGAAGCTGTCGGGAGTGACGTTGAGGACGCCGACCAGAACGGGACGATCCAGCGGCACCTCGCCCCGGGCGGTCCGCCAGACCCGCGGCGGATCCGGCGGCATCGCGAGCCCCACACGAAGGGACACGTCCCGCAGCGCTTCGGGCGCGGTCCACGGGCGGGCGAGCGCGCTCAGCCGCGAGCGGCTGCCGGCCAGAATGGCCCAGGAGTCGCCGGTGAGCACTTCGAGCCCGAGGCGCCCGGCAAAACGAACCAGCGCCTCGAGGGTGGGTTGGTCCAGCTCTGCGATGTGGAAGGCTAGCGGCTGGCTGCCGCCCGCGGCGGCCTCCGCCGCCCCCCGCTCCCACCCGTGCGCCGTGAGCGCGTCACGGAGTGCCCGGGGGGAGTGAAAGGCGAGCGGAACGACATTCACGCGCCGGCCGGTTTGGCGGGCGGCACACCGAGGATCGGCGGGAGACCGGGCAACGGCTCCGCCCGTGGCGCCGGGACCGGCGCCGCGGGCGCCGGGGCCATCTCGGCGACGATGGCGCGCGGGGGCAGGATTTCGCCGCGGCGGAGCAGCAGGATCTCTTCCGCGTCGAGCGTCTCCCGCTCCAGCAGGGCCATGGCGATGCGGTCCAGCAGCTCCCGCTGGGCGGTGACCACCGACCGGGCGCGGTTCTGGGCCTCGTCCAGCAGACGCTTCACCTCTTCGTCCACCATCTCGGCCGTGCGCTCGGAGATTTCCCGCCGGGTCGCGAACTCGCGCCCGAGGAAGATCTCCTGCTCCCGGTCGCCCACGGCCATCATGCCGACCTTCTCGCTCATGCCGTAGGTCGTGACCATCTGCCGGGCGACGTTGGTGGCGTACTGGATGTCGCTGCCGGCCCCGGTCGTAATCAGATCCGGCCCGAACACGATCTCTTCGGCGACGCGGCCGCCGAAGCTGATCGTCAGCCGACCGATGAGCCATTCCTTGGTGTGGCCATAGCGGTCGCGCTCGGGCAGCGAGGCCATGAGGCCCAGCGCCCGGCCTCGCGGCACGATCGTGACCTTGTGGATCGGATCGGCCCCGATGGTGTTGAGCGAGACCACGGAGTGACCGGCTTCGTGGTACGCGGTGAGTTTGCGGTCGTCCTCGTTCAGCACGAGGCTCCGCCGCTCGACGCCCAGCGTGACCTTGTCCTTCGCTTCCTCGAAGTCCTGCATGTCCACGAGCGTCTTGTTCCTCCGGGCCGCCAGCACCGCCGCCTCGTTCACCAGATTCGCGAGGTCGGCGCCGACCATGCCGGGCGTCCCCTTGGCGATGATCTCCAGCCGAACGTTCGACGACAGCGGGATCTTCCGGGTATGGATCCGGAGGATCTGCTCCCGGCCGCGCACGTCCGGCGCGTCCACCACGATCTGGCGGTCGAAGCGGCCCGGGCGGAGGAGCGCGGGGTCGAGCACGTCCGGCCGGTTGGTGGCCGCGAGCAGGATGACCCCATCGTTCGACTCGAACCCGTCCATCTCCACCAGCAGCTGGTTCAGGGTCTGCTCCCGCTCGTCGTGCCCCCCACCCAGCCCGGCACCGCGGTGCCGGCCGACCGCGTCGATCTCGTCGATGAAGATGATGCAGGGCGCGTGCGCCTTGCCCTGCTCGAACAGGTCGCGCACCCGGCTCGCACCCACGCCGACGAACATCTCGACGAAATCGGAGCCGGACATGGAGAAGAACGGCCGGCCTGCCTCGCCCGCCACTGCCTTGGCGAGCAGCGTCTTGCCTGTGCCCGGCGGCCCCACCAGGAGCGCGCCCTTGGGAAGCCGGCCGCCCAGCCGGGTGAACTTCTGCGGGTCTTTGAGGAACTCGATGATCTCCTGGAGCTCGTACTTGGCCTCGTCGGCGCCGGCCACGTCGGCAAAGGTGATCTTGGGGGTATCGCCGGCCAGGAGCTTGGCCTTGGATTTTCCGAAGGCGAACGCGCGGCTGCCGCCGGCCTGAAGCTGCCGGAGCAGGAAGAACCAGAGGCCGAGGATCACGACCCACGGCAGGGCCGCGATGATGATCGCGGTGATGCCGCCCTTGGGCTCCCGGGCCACGATGGGCACACCCGAGTCCTCAAGCCGCTTCACGAACGCCTCGCTGTTGGACACCGGGAGCAGCACGGTGAAGCTCTTGGCCGGACGGCCGTCCTGCGCCACCGGCGTCTTGAAGTCGCCCTCGAGCCGCTTGCCGTCGTAGATCTCGACCCGGGCCACATTGCCGGCCTCGAGCTGATGGCTGAACTCGGTATAGGAGAACTCCTGCGTCGGGCTGCGCTGGCGGCTCATCATCTGGAAGAGAGCGAGCGCGAGCAAGGCCACGAGGAGCCAGAGCGCGAGGTTCTTGCTCAGATTCCCCCAGCTGGGGCGCGGGGGTCGGGTCGGAAGTCGGTCAGCCATCTAGGAATCCAGGTCCGCGATGAACGGGAGGTTGCGATAGTTCTCGGCGTGGTCGAGCCCGTAGCCGACCAGAAACGCCGGTGGCGCCCGGAATCCGACGAAGCGGAGCTCCGCCGGACGCACAGGCGCGAGTTGCTTGTCCAAGAGCGCACAGATCGCGAGACTCCGCGGCCGCCGCTCGCCCAGCAGCCTGAGCATCCGCTGCAGGGTCTTTCCACTATCAATTATATCCTCTACGAGCAGGATCTGTTTGCCCGTGAGGTCAGTCTCCGGATCGTAGACCAGCCGGACCGCGCCGCTCGAGGTCTTCCCCGCTCCGTAGGAGCTGGCCACGAGGAAGTCCACCTGCAGCGGCCGCTCGATCTTGCGCACGAGGTCGCTCAGGAAGATGAAGCTGCCCTTGAGCAGACCCACCACCAGCAGCTCGCCCTCGGGATAGGCCGCGGTGACCTCCCGTCCAAGCTCCCCCACCCGGTGCGCGATCGTCGCCTCGTCGAAGACGATCGACTTGATCGCGCGGCCGCCGGTGCGGCGGAGGACGTCAGGCGAGCTCAGCGTCGACACGTAGCGCCTCCGCACCTGCACGGGGGACCAGGAGATCGGACCGGCAGACACCGGGAACCCACACGACCGACCCCTCGGACGTGACCACCGGCCAGGCGGCCCGCCGGCTCCGCGGGATCCTGGCGTCCTGGAAGCAGCGAACCAGGAGGCGGCTGCCGCGACCGCCGAGCGGCCGGATCCGGTCCCCCGGTCGCCAGCCCCGAACTGCCAGGGCCCCGGGGTCGATCCATGCTGTGTTAGATGCCCGCTCCTGCCGCTTCGGCGCTTCAGCCCGCGACCAAGTGATCCGCCAACCGCACCGGACGGCGACTCCGGGCTCGGCGGCCAGCAGCGTCTCGGGCCGGTCGGCGACCGCGGCCGGGCGCAGGAGCCCAAGGCGGCCGAACGCGAGCTCGGCGATCCAGCCCCCGCCGAGCGGGACATGCGCTCCGCTTGCCCCTGAACCGACCAGGGTAGCCACGCGATCGGCGCGTTTCGGCCCCAACGAGATTCCACTTCGCCTTCCAATAGCCATCAATATTGCAATCAACAGCTTACGATTACTGATATCGAGTGCTTTCGAGGCTACGGACACGCCCTGGTGCTCCGCCCGCTGATCGAGCTCCGGCCACACGTCGAGCAACCCATCCCACGCCGCCCGATCCAGCGCGGCCTGCTCGGCCACTCGCTCCAGCCGCCTCTCTACGTCCGGAAGACGAGCGCGAAGCGCCGGGAGCACATCGGTCCGGATCCAGCCCCTGAGGTGCCTGGGGTCGACGTTGGCCGGATCACGCCAGGCGGATCGACCGAGACTCTGCAGATGACGGGCCAGATCTTCCCGCCGGAACGGCAGCAGCGGGCGGATGAGCCGTCCTCGGCGGCAGGCCATGGCGGCGAGACCGGCGGGTCCTGATCCCCGGAGCGCCCGCATGAGCACGGTTTCCACCTGGTCGTCGGCGTGATGCGCGGTGGCGATGAAATCGGCTCTCGCAGCACGGCGCATTCCCTCGAGCGCCCGGTAGCGGGCGGTCCGCGCCGCAGTCTCGGTCGCGGCCGGGCCGAGGCTGAGGCGCCGCTCTAGAAGCGGAAGACCGTACTCGTCGGCCAGCTTCCGGACCTGGGCAGCCACCAGGGCGCTGTCCGGATGGATCCCGTGGTCGACGTGCGCCACCACGAGCTCGAGCCCGATGGCTTCGCGGCAGCCGGCGAGGAGATCGAGCAGCACCACCGAGTCGGGGCCGCCGGAGACGGCCACCAGGAGGCGTGCCGAGCCGACCTCCAGAGCGGTGATGTGCTCCCCGAAAGGGACGGTCAGGGTTCCGGCGCGGGACAGCAGGGCGGGCCGACTCATCCCTGGAAAGATATAGCCCCGACCTCAGCTTGCTTCGGCGTCGTGCAGGGCGAGAACGAAGCGGGGGATCTCCGCGTCGAAGACGGTTCCGTCGCCGCGGACAAAGCGGTACTCCCCTTCCATATGTCCCCCCGGCGACTTGAGAATGCAGAAGCTCTGGTACTCGTGGACGCCCCCCGGGGGAATGAGCGGCTGCTCGCCGACCACCCCCTCGCCCTCGACTTCGATGTCCTCCCCGATCGAGTCGTGGATCCGCCAGTGGCGGGTGCGGAGCCGGGCCGACTGGCTCCCGACGTTCTCGATGCGGACGTGATAGGCGAACACGAAGCGGGGCTGAGCGGGGTCGGACTGCGCGGGGAGGTATTCCGGCCGGACGGTGATCCGGATTCCATGGCTCAGCCGGTAGAAGAATGGTGCTTTAGTCTCACTCATGGGACGACGCTCCGGTCATCGGGTCGCGCGCCGCAGGAAGCGTTCCGCCAGCTGCTCGAGCCGCTCGTTCCCGTCCGCACGGGCCTCGGCCAGAATGCGCTCGACCTGCGACTTGAGCTTCGGCTCGCCGAAGACGTAGCCGGTTGCCGCTTCAGCACTGGCCGAGTCGCCCTCATCCGCACCGCGGAGAAGGGCACGGGCAGCCGCGAGATCGTACCCCGGATCGTCCGGCGGCGGCAGCGGATAGCGCGGTGCCTCGCCGCCGGCGGCATCCTCGTTCACGAAGGCGCGAGACATGGCCCGTCAACCCCTCTCTTCCAATTCCTTGCCCGCTGTGCATATTGGCCGGCCGCCCTGTGCCGGAGAGCGTCATGGCCGCTTCACGCTACACGCCCGAGTTACGCACCACCACTGCCAACGTCCTCACATCGCTGGGCTGGCTCCACGGCACGTTCCACGTGCCGAGGCTCCAGAGCCTGCTCGACTTTCTGGCTCCGGGCGTGAGCCTGGTCAAGTTCTCCCGGGTACGGATCCCGAACGAGTCGAAGACGCTGGCATTCGTGGGACTCCAGCGCGACGCGATCCAGTTGATCGAGCCCACCCAGCCGGACGAGCACATCGAGAGCCCCGGGGCGGTCGGCCGCACGACGCCCCGCACGGTCGCGTGCCTGCTCCCCGACGGAATTCTGCGGGGTGAGCTCGAAGTGCTGGTGAACGTCCGCGTCTCGGACTTCCTGCGGCAGCAGCAAGGCATGTTCGTGCTCCGGAATGGCGTCCTCGCCCCCTACGGAACCGACCCGGCCGCTTCCACCGCGAGGAAGTTCAAGGCGGTCATCCTCAATCCAGGCACGGTCATCGGCGTGAGCGAGCCGGAGGGGACCGGCAACTGAGCTGCTGGGGCCGCCGAAACAGGGTTGGATTGGGGTCACCGGGCGGCGCCGAGGCAGCGTACGACCTCGGCGTCGCTGGTCGGGGCAAAGTCCTTGTAGGCGAGGCTGACCGCCCGGAAGTCCGGGGGCGCTTCGAGACAGACGACCGCGTCGGCCACCTCTCCGAGCCGCGCGACGGTTTCGGGGGCACCCACCGGCACCGCGAGAATCACTTCCGCGGGGCGGCGGGCCCGGAGCGAGGCCACGGCCGCCCTGGCCGTCGCGCCGGTCGCGAGGCCGTCGTCCACCAGGATCACCACCCGACCCTCGACGTCGAGGGCAGGCCGCCCCGACCGGTACACCCGCCCCCGGCGCTCGAGCTCCCGAGCCTCCGTCGCCGTGATCCGGTCGAGATAGGCGCGGCTCACGCCCAGCTGGCGGACCATGAGCGGGTCCACGAAGATCGCGCCGGGCGCGATCGCGCCGATGGCGAGCTCCTCGTGGCCGGGGGCGCCGAGCTTCCGCACGTCGAGCACGTCGAGCGGTGCCTCGAGCGCGCGTGCGACCTCGAGTCCAACAGGAACGCCGCCCCGCGGCAACGCCAGCACCACGGGACGGCGGCTCCGCAGGTGCTCCAGCGCGGCGGCGAGCCGGCGTCCGGCGTCTGCACGATCGAGGAAGGGCATGGGTCCTCCGCCGCGGCGGAGGTGGGACGGGACCGGCCGGGTACGAGCGGCTCAGGGCCGCCGGTTAGGCGCGACGCTCCGCTCCTCGGCGAGGAGCACGGGATACGGGATCGCGTCGGGCCAAAGGTGCAGACCCACCCGATCGCCGTCGATCCAGACGACCCGCGCCCGAATCGTCACCGGACCCGCCGTGGCCAGCTCGAGCGTTCCCTCGAGCCGCGCCCCCAGCTCCGGTCTGGCCCGTCCCGACGCCAGCAGGAACAGCAGGCCCTCCGCCGACAGATCCAGCACCTCGTGGGTGCCGCCCGGCAGCACGAACCGCGGCCGCGCGGCGGCCGGGTAGTGGATTCGAACATGCGAGCGCGTGTTGTCGGTCCCCATCGCCGGGCCTTTCTGGCTCAGAGTGCGGTCGGAGCGCGCCCCGCGCAAGGGGCGCGGAGCCTCAGGACTGGAGCCCGCTGCGCGCGGCCGTCTCGCGTTCGCCGCTCAGGCGATGCCGAGCCGCCCGGCCGTCGGCGAGTCCGCGCAGCCGGCGCGCCGCTTCGAGCAGGATGTCGTCGGTCTTGCAGAAGACGAACCGCACGAACGACCGGCCGTCGGCCGGGTCGTGGAAGAAGCTCGATCCCGGCACGGGCGTCACCCCGATCTCGCGGGACAGCCACACGGCGAACTCGGTGTCGGCCAGGTCGCTCAGACCGGAGAAATCGGCGAGGACGTAGTAGGCCCCCTCCGGCCGGGTGCAGCGGAACCCCGCGGCGCCGAGGGCGTCCACCAGGAGGTCGCGCCGCGCTCGGTACGCGTCCGTGAGGTCGCGGTAGAATCGCTCGTCGAGCCGGTCGAGCGCGACCGCCACGGCCTCCTGGAGCGGCGCCGGCGCGCCCACCGTCAGGAAGTCGTGCACCTTGCGGATGGCGTCGGTCAGCGTCTCGGGAGCGATGGCCCAGCCGATCCGCCAGCCGGTCACGCCGAACGTCTTCGAGGCCCCGCTGATCGTGATGGTCCGCTCGGGCATCCCGGGCAGCGTCGCCAGCGGAACGTGGGTGCCCTCGTAGACCATGTGCTCGTAGATCTCGTCGGTCACGGCCAGACAGTCGTGCCGCACGCAGAGATCGCGGATCGCCTCGAGCTCCGGCCGGGTGAGCACCCGGCCCGATGGGTTGCTCGGCGTGTTGACCACGATGGCGCGGGTGCGGGAGGAGAAGGCCGCCGCCAGCCGATCGAGGTCGAGCGGCCGGCCGGGCTCGAGAGGCACGAACACCGGACGCGCATCCGAGAGGATGGTGTCGGGACCGTAGTTCTCGTAGAACGGCTCGAAAATCACGACCTCGTCACCCGGATCCACCACCGCCAGCAGCGTGGCGATCATCGCCTCGGTCGCGCCGCAGGTGACCGTGATCTCCCGCTCCGGATCGGCCGGAAGGCCGTACCATGACTCATACTTTCGGGCCAGCGCCTCGCGCAGCCGCTGCGCCCCCCAGGTGATGGCGTATTGGTTGATGTCCGCGCGAATGGCCTCGGCCGCGGCGGCCTTGAGGAGCTCTGGCGCGGCGAAGTTGGGAAATCCCTGGGCGAGATTGATGGCCTGGTGCTCGCGGGCAAGCCGGGTCATGCCCCGGATGACCGATTCCCGGAAGCCATGGGTGCGGCGGGCGGTAGACATGCCCCCAAAGATACCACGGGCTTCCGCTTAAGGCGGAACGACTTCCCGCGCCTGCGTCCCCGCGGGGTACACCTCGCAATGGGCCGCCGTAGCGCTGTGGAGAATGCAGAACGCACCCTTGCGTCCCCATCGACTCGCCCAGGTCGACATCACCGCGCGGTCGCCCGGGCTGAAGCGCGCGACCGGCTCAGGGTCGTCGGTGGAGCGGATGTGGGTGTGGACCGTACCGATCCAGCGGGGCGGGCCGCACTCGGCGAGCGATGCCTCTCCTCCGGCGCCGAGAGATTCGCCGGCGCCGGCCAACAGCATGGCGTCCGTGATCCATACCGTATCGGGCGCGATGCTCCCGGCCAGGCACGCGACCCGCTCGGCCGGCGCGGCGACGCTGGAGGCCCAAAGCTGCTTGAGCACCGGCCGCGCCGCGGAGTCAATGACCCAGGTCGGCAGCTGTGCCTGCACCACGACGGGGCAAACCGTGGCACCGATGGCCACGATGGCCCACCCGCCCACGCGGCTCAGGACGTCGCTTCGCATTGAACGCTCCCGCGCTCCCGGGGTATCTTCTGCCGGGATGGCGATGA
>JBGQIW010000008.1:0-44452 GCA_041498715.1 Gemmatimonadota bacterium
CCAAGTCTGCCCTTCGGATCTTCCTAGCGCCTTGGCGAAAAATCCGATTGAGCTTGTCAGTAACTGGGCCGCTGCCGTGAGCCAGCTGATCTTCAACATAGAGCGTCACCTCCCTTCGGATACTCCGAGTCCTGCCGGGAAGTGGCTCGCCTCGCTATGGCATGCCAGACGCTCCGCTCGATCAGTTGTCCGCTCTGCTCCGCTCGCCCTACCGGCGACCGGGGTCCCCTCCCCTAGGTTCCTTTCCTCAATGAGGGTGAGCCTGCCAGGCCCCGCCCCACCACACCACCTGTGTCAGTCTCGCCCGCGCGACCCCTACGTCCGCCGGGCGTCCGTCCACCGATTCGTCGCGTCCAGCACCGCGAACACCGCCGCCCGCTCCGCGCTCTCCTTGATCAGCGCGCTGCCGGTCAGGAGCAGCGTCTCCCGCCCCCCCAACCCCTGCACCGCCACGAACGCGAACTCGCGGTCGAACGCCTCTACGATCTTGGCCCCCTCGAGCGCCATCGAATGATCCGTGACCAACAGGTCGAGCACCCCGACCGTCGCCTTTGCCGCCGCCTCGACCCGGCTCCGCGGCGTGTCCGAGCTCTCCTCCTCCGCCGACTCCACCTGGCCCCGGAACGACAGCGTCACCGTGATCATGATCCGATGCGGGCGCCGGCCCGGCGCCACCGCGAGATTCTCGAAAAGGATGGCCCGGTGCAGCGCCCGCTCCCGCACCGCCTCGCCCTCGAGCGCCTCGAGCGGCCGCACGTCCGCGGTCTGGGCGATGCTGATCTTGCGGTGATCCACTTTGAGCCCGAGCTGCGCCAGCAGCGCCGACTCGATGTTCCGCACGATCTGCTTGGGTGCGAGCCCCGATTGGGCCAGCACGTGGATCTCGCTCACCTCGCCCAGCGGCGTCGTAACCACCCGCGCCGACAAGACTCCCTCCAGGCTGGTGAGCAGATTCTCCGCCCGCCGGACCCCCCAGGGATCCGGAAGAGAGTCCGGCGCAGACACCCCGCCCCGCCCCGGCGCACCGGGGTCCGGGGGTCGAGCGCTGAAGGAACCCGTCACGGCGTTGTCACCCCTCGTAGCGGTCATGGCCTATCACGGCTCTCATGCGATCGCGTTCCGTCCGGCGGCCTTCGCGCGGTACAGCGCGCGGTCTGCGGATACGAGCAAGTCGCCCTCGCTCGGCTGGTGCGGGTCGAACTCGGCGAGCCCCACGCTCACCGTCACGAGGCCCGGCGGATACCCCAGCCGGCGCCCCACGCCCTCGATACCCGCCCGCAACGCCTCCGCCACCCGCGCCCCACCCTCGAGATCGGTCCGGGTGAGAATCACCACGAACTCGTCGCCACCGTAGCGCGCCGCGATGTCCGAGGCACGCACCGCCTGCCGGATCTCGTCCGCCACGCCCCGCAGGATCTCGTTGCCCGCCTCGTGGCCGTACTGGTCGTTGACCAACTTGAACCGGTCGAGGTCGAGAAAGAGCACCGCGAACGCCTCTGTGCTCCGCTTGCTCCGCTCCACCTCGAACGCCAGCCGATCGCGCAGCACCCGGTAGGTCGAGAGCCCGGTGAGTTGGTCCACCGCGGCCTGGAGCTGGGCCGCTTCCGCCCGCCGCTCCTGATAGGGCAGACACTGCTTGAGCGTTGCCCGCCCCAGCGCCGCCGCCTCGGCGAACCGGCGGCATGTCGGAAAGCCGCACGCCCCACAGTCCCACGGCTTACCGTTCGGTCCCAGTCCGATCTGATCGAGGACCGCCGCGACCGCCTGCGGATCGACGTCCAGATTCCGCGGCTTGATGTCGAACGCGGCCCCGATGCTCGCGACCACCGTCGCGTCCACGACCGGAAACCGGCTGCGCGGCGGCTCGGTGCTCGCAACCAGCGCCCGCCGCCAGTACAACTCCTCATGCGGCCCGGAGAGCGGATGGTCGAGCGAGCCCTCCCGCGAGAGCAGGTCGACGAACCCCAGATCGAGCCGGTCCACCGCGACCGCTCGGGCCAGCGCGGGGATAGCGTTGAGCCCGCGCAGCTTGAGAAACCGGCGGCTGGTTTGCCGGGCCTCGTCCAGGAGCCGGAGCGGAAGCCCGCCCGCCGCGCTCACGTGCCGCCGCCGCTCCTCCGGCACCCGCTGGAAGAACGTCGGCTGCGTGAGGGGATTCTGCCCCTTCACGCGAAACAACTGGTCCAGATCCGCGAACGTGATCGCCGCGTCGAGATCGGCACTGTTGACCGGCAGCGAAACGCCCGCGTACACGATCTTGAGCCCGGGCCCGTGCAGCGCCCGGAGGTACCGGGCCTCGGCCACTGCCGGCACCGTCACCGGCGCGAGATAGGGGATCAGCTCCGGGTACTGGGTCCGGATCGTGTCCACCACGACCGGATCCGTCGATCGAATGAGCGTTCCCCAGCCTTCTTCTTCCCACAGCCGAAGGTACTCCGCGGCCACCAGCTCGTCGCCGATGACGCCCCGCGTGACCGTCCGGAATCCGGCACCGTACGCGGCGTTGATCACCTGCTCCGGAGTGGCCGGGTAGAAGTGCGCCGCCGACTCCGGACTGAGGATCAGGACCCCGTCTCCCTGACCCGCGATCGCCAGCGCCCGACCGATCTCCCCACTGACCCGAACGGCATCGTGGGGGCAGGCGGCCAGGCAGTCGCCACAGCGGATGCACGCCTCGTCGACCACCTGCAGCAGCGGCTTTGCCTCACCGCTGGTGACCGAAATTGCGTCGGTCGGACAGACTCGCACGCAGGCCAGGCAGGCGACACACTTGTCCGGGTCAATCGCAAAATTCACGGCCGCCGACCCGGCGGAGATGCGCCAAATTGCACAGGGGGAGGCCCAATATAGGAAGCCGCCTTGAGAAATGTCAAGAGATCACCCAGTGCAAATCGTTTACAGACAAATCATTAGCCATTAGGACCACCATGCGCCCGACGGGGACAACCCGGGAGGCCCGGGGCCAACCATTCCCCAACAGCAACACTTAAGCCATTGACTGTCAATTCGTTAGCCACAGACCCGCCGCCCGTCGCAAAAACGCTCAAGCCTCGAGCCGATACGTCTTGATCTTCCGGTAGAGTGTTCGCTCGCCAATACCAAGGACCTCGGCCGCCCGGCGGCGGTTGCCGCGGGACTCCCGCAGCGCGGCCTCGATGGCTGCTTTTTCAACATCAGCCATAGTCATGCCAGGCCGGTAAACCACCTGGTCGTCCCCATGATCCCCCTCAGGAAGGACGTCCACGACCGGCCCACGGTCCCCCAGATCCACGATTTCTACTCGCTGGGGATGCTCGTCCAGCCGGCGCCGCAGCTCCTCGATCTGGCGCCGGAGATCCACCAGACTGCGGAGGATGAACTCGAGCTCCTGGGAAGGCACGTCCCGGCCGGGCGACGGTAGCCGCGCCGGCAGCACGGTCGGCCCCTCGAGAATGTCGGGCGGGATGTCGGACGCGCGGATCTCCGTGCCCGGAGCCAGCACGACCATCGACTCGATGAGGTTCCGCAGCTGGCGTACGTTGCCTGGCCACGGGGCGCTTACCAGCCGTTGCATCGCCTCCGGCGTGATCCCCCGGAACGCGCGGTCGTGCTGGGCCGCGAACTCCCGGATGAAACGGCGCACCAGGAGGGGGATGTCTTCCCGCCGCTCGCGCAGCGGCGGCAGGTAGATGTTCAGGACGTTGAGCCGGTAATACAGGTCGTCGCGGAAATCGCCAAGCGAGACCCGCTCTTTGAGGTCACGGTTCGTCGCGGCTATGACCCGGACATCCACCTTGATGGGCTGCGCACCGCCCACCCGGAAGAACGAGCGGCTCTCGAGCACGCGCAGCAGCTTGACCTGCGTGCTGACGGGGATCTCCCCGATTTCATCGAGGAAGATCGTCCCCCCGTCGGCCAGCTCGAACCGGCCCAGCCGCCGCTCCGCCGCTCCGGTAAACGAGCCCTTCTCATGCCCGAACAGCTCGCTCTCGAGGAGCGTCTCCGGCAGCGCCGCGCAGTTCACCGCGATGAATGCCTGCCCGCGCCGGGGAGAGAGATCGTGGATCGCCTTGGCGACGAGCTCCTTGCCCGTCCCGGACTCACCCTGGATCAGCACCGTGCTGGAGACGGGCGCCATCTGCTCGATCTTGACCAGCACTTCCTGAATCGGCGCGCTCTCGCCGATGATGCCGGTGCGCTCCTGCAGCTGGCGCCGTTCCATCAGCCGGCGCACCGTGGCGACGACGTCGTCCGGTGCGACCGGCTTCGTCATCACTTCGGAGACGCCCAGGCGGCCGACGCGCTCGCCCCGCTCGGAATCGGTCGCCTCGAGCAGCGCGAGGGCTGAGATCCCCACGTCGCGGGCCAGCGCGGCCAGCTGGAGCGCCGGCGGCTCGTGCACGGCTCCGGTGAGGATGACCACGTCGGGATGCTCACGGCGCACGGATCCGCGGGCGTCGTCGAGCGAGGAGAACATCGCGGTCGAAAAGCCGGCCGCCTCGAGCGCGGCGTTCACCCGCACCGCAGTCTCGAGGTCGTCCATCGTGATGAGGATCTGGCTGGCCATGGGCTAGTGCCCCGTCTTCTCTCCCCGCACGAGGTCGACCGCGTGCTCGATCAGGTCGTTCAACACGCCGAGGCCGTCGCGCACGCCGCTCGGGCTTCCGGGCAGGTTGATGATCAGCGTCCGACCCCGCACGCCTGCGGTGCCGCGGGAGAGGGCGGCGCGCGGGAAGCGCGGGTACACCGCGAAGCGCAGCGCCTCCGCCAGACCCGGGGCCTCCTTGTCGAACACGGCGCGGGTGGCCTCCGGGGTGATGTCGCGGGGCGTGAGCCCGGTGCCCCCGGTTGTGAGGACCAGATCGGCGACATCCAGGTCGGCCCAGCGGCGGAGCACGGCGCCGATCTGCGCCGGCTCATCGGGAACCAGCGTCCGCTCCACCAGCGCTGCTCCCCGCTCCGCGGTCCAAACGGCGATGGCGTCGCCCGAGGTATCCGCCCGCTCGCCCCGCGCGCCCGCGTCCGAGACGGTGAGAATCGCGACCCGCATCAGCGCCGCCTGACCGAGCCGTGCGTCCAGAACGGCCGGCTGACTACTTCCGCCGGGATCCGTTCCCCTCGGCAGTCGACCTCGAACGCCGTCCCCGCCGTTGCCGCGGCGGCCGGCAGGAACGTCGTGCCGATCGGCACGCCGAGCGACGGACTCATCGCCCCGCTCCGCACCACATCCGCCGGCCGGCCCTCGTGCCAGATGGGATAGCCCTGACGTGGGATGCCGCGGCTCAGCAGGCGGAAGCCCACCAGCTTGCGGGTGACCCCCCGGCCTTTCTGCGCCCGGAGCGCCGCGTCCCCGACGAACGGCGATCCCTTGTCGAGCTTGAGAATCCAGCCGAGGCCGGCTTCGAGCGGGGTGATGGCGCGATCGATCTCGTGACCGTAAAGCGCGTACCCCATCTCGAGCCGCAGCGAATCACGCGCGCCGAGACCGATGGGCGGCGCGCCGGCCGCGGTCAGCGCCGACCAGAGCACGCCGAGATTGCGGTCGCGGCAGTACAGCTCGAACCCGTCCTCGCCCGTGTACCCGGTGCGCGAAATGAAGCAGTGCACGCCGGCCACCTGGCCTTGGGCGAAGCGATAGTAGGCGATGTCGGCCAGGCGCACCGGCGTGATTGTCTGGAGCAGCGCCTCCGCGTTCGGCCCCTGCAGCGCGAGCAGGCCCACCTCGTCCGAGATGTCCTTGAGCCGGATGTTGGCGCCTCCCTTGTGGTCCACCAGGTGCTTCCAGGCCGGCGCAATGTTGGCCGCGTTCACCACGACCATCCACTTATCGTCGAAGCGGTAGAGGGTGCAGTCGTCCACGAAGGTGCCCTCGTTGGTGAGGATCGCGGAGTACTGCACGCCGCCGGCATCCACTGCCGTGACATCGTTGCAGGTGATGCGGTTGATGAAGGCGTTCCGGTCCGGGCCGGTAACCTCGAACTCGCCCATGTGCGAGATGTCGAACAGCCCGACGTTGGTGCGCACCGCCTGGTGCTCGGCAAGGATTCCCGTGGGGTACTGCACCGGCATCTCGAACCCGGCGTACGGAACCATCTTCGCACCGAGGGCGCGGTGCACGTCCCAGAGGGGGGTCCGTTTGAGCTGCGCCGGGTCGGTCATGAAGAGAGCAGAGTCGCCATCAGCGCCTTCTGCGCGTGGAGTCGGTTTTCCGCCTCGTCCCAGACTCGGGATTGCGGTCCCTCGATCACCTCGTCCGACACTTCCTCGCCCCGATGCGCCGGCAGGCAGTGAAGGAAGATGGCCCCGGAAGCGGCCAGCCGCATCAGTGCGCCGTCCACGATGTACCCGGCGAAGGCACGTTCCCGCTCCGCCTGCTCGGCTTCCTGGCCCATGGATGCCCAGACGTCGGTGTTGACGACGTGCGCCCCGCGCACGGCCTCCGCCGGATCGTCGGTGAGCAGGACTTTGGTCAACGCACGGTTCCGGGCCACGATGTCCGGGTGCGGTCGATAGCCCGCCGGGCAGGCGAGCCGGAGCTCGAACCCGAGCACGCCGGCGGCGTCGAGCCAGCTGTGGGCCACGTTGTTCCCATCGCCCACCCAAGCGACGACCTTGCCCTCCCAGCCGCCGAGCGCCTCCCGGATGGTCATGAGATCGGCGAGGACCTGGCACGGGTGCTGGAGATCGGTCAGCCCGTTGATCACCGGGACTGACGCGTAGCGGGCCAGCTCCTCGACCTCTGCCTGGTCGAAGGTCCGGATCATGATCCCGTCCACATAGCGGCTCAGCACGCGGGCGGTGTCGCGGATGGGCTCCCCGCGCCCGAGCTGGATATCGCGGGACGAGAGAAAGAGCGCGTGCCCGCCGAGCTGAAAGGCGCCGACCTCGAACGAGACGCGGGTCCGGGTGGAGCTCTTGGCGAAGATCATCCCCAGCGTCTTGCCCGCGAGCGGGCGCTCGCGGTATTCCCCCCGCTTCATACGGGCGGCCAGATCGAACAGGGCGAGAAGCTCGGGCCGACTGAGGTCGGGGATGGCGAGGAAGTCGCGCTTCGGCATCGGTCACGGGGAGGAGGTCGGGACCAGCAGTCGGCGGATTCTAGCGGGGGCGGGCGGGGGGCGCCAGAGCGCGGTTGACGCAGACGCGGCGGCGCATACGTTGTTGCATCCCTTGACCCTACGTTCGCTCGAGGAGCCCTTCGCATGTCGCTGCACCGTCTTGCCGCTGCCGCCGCCCTCGCCGTGACGCTCGCCGCCGCGCCGGCCTCGGCCCAGGAGGTCCTCGTCGTCCACGCCGCCCGCATGCTGGACGTGGTGCAGGGCGAGATCGTGAGCCCCGCCGTGGTCACGATTCAGGGCGACCGCATCCAGAGCGTCGGGGGCCCCCCCCCGGCGCCGGCCGGGTGCTCGACCTGGGCGACGTGACCCTCCTGCCGGGCCTCACCGACGTCCACGTCCACCTCACCATGGATCTGGACGATGGCTGGGTGACCCGCCCGGTGCGCGAGACGATCGCGGACGAGGCGCTGCGCGGCCCCGCGCACGCCCGAGCCACGCTGCTCGCGGGCTTCACCACGGTGCGGAACGTCGGTGCGAACGGGTTCACCGATGTCTCGCTCATGCACGCCATCGACGCGGGCGAGATCGAGGGCCCGCGCATCATTCCGGCGGCACACGCGATCGGCATTACCGGCGGCCACTGCGACGACACCGGCTGGGCGCCGGGCATCCGGGAGCTCGGCCCCAAGGACGGCGTGGTGAACGGGGTCGCCGAAGTGGTCGAAGCAGTCCGCTATCAGATCAAGCACGGGGCGAAGGTGATCAAGGTGTGCGCCACTGCGGGCGTGCTCTCCTTCGACGCCACGGTGGGCGCACAGCAGCTGTCGGACGAGGAGCTGCGCGCGATCGTCGAGGAGGCCGCGCGCCACGGACTCAAGGTGGCGGCCCACGCGCACGGCACCCAGGGGATCAAGGCGGCGATCCGGGCGGGCGTGGCGTCGATCGAGCACGGCTCCATGCTGGACGACGAAGCCATCGCGCTCATGAAGCAGAAGGGGACGTACCTCGTCCCCACCGCGTACCTCCTCACCCGGATGGCCGTGGACAAGCTGCCGCCGCCCATCGCCGCCAAGGCGCGCCAGGTGATCCCGCTGGCCCAGGAGAGCCACCGCAAGGCCATCCGGGCCGGGGTCAAGATCGCGTTCGGCACCGACGCGGCCGTCTACCCGCACGGGGAGAACGCGGGCGAGTTCGCGGTGTATGTGGGCTATGGGATGAAGCCGATCGACGCCATCCGCACGGCGACGCTCAACGCGGCGGACCTGCTCGGCGTCACGGACCGGGGCGTGATCGCCCCCGGCAAGCTGGCCGACCTGGTGGCGGTGCCGGGCAATCCGCTCGACGACATCCACGTGCTCGAGCGCGTGAGCTGGGTGATGAAAGGCGGGGTGGTCTACAAGGGTCAGAGGATGTAGCGGCGCAGATCGTCGTCATTGACGATCCGGGACAGGCGTTCCCGGACCTGCGCCGCGTCGAAGCGGATCCGCTTCTCGGGGTAGTTCGGCAGCTCGAACAGCACGTCTTCCATCAGGCTGGCCATCACCGTGTGGAGCCGGCGCGCGCCGATGTTCTCCATCCGGTCGTTCGCCAGCCAGGCCACTCGGGCCACCTCGGCGATGCCGTCCGCGGTGAACTCGAGCTCGGCGCCCTCCGCAGCCACCAGGGCCTGGTACTGACGGGTGAGGGCGTTCTCCGGCTCGGTCATGATCCGGACGAAATCGGCTTCGGTGAGAGGCTGCAGTTCCACCCGGATGGGGAAGCGGCCCTGGAGCTCGGGAATCAGGTCGGACGGCTTCGAGACGTGGAACGCCCCGGCCGCGATGAAGAGGATGTGATCCGTCCGCACGTAGCCGTAGCGCGTCTGCACCGTCGAGCCCTCGACGATCGGCAGCAGATCCCGCTGCACCCCCTCCCGCGAGACGTCCGGTCCCATCGACGCGCCGCGCTCTCCCGCGATCTTGTCGATCTCGTCGATGAAGATGATGCCGTGATTCTCGACCCGGTCGAGCGACTCGTTCACCACGTCGTCCATGTCCACGAGCTTCTTGAGCTCTTCGTCCACCAGCACCCGCCGGGCCTCGGGCACCTTGACCGTGCGCCGTTTCGTCCGCTTGGGCAGCATGTCCTGCAGCCACTCGGTGAAGTTGACGTCGGGCCCCTCCATGCCTTGGGGCGGCTGCAGCATCTCGAGCCCAGGGTAGCTCTGGGGCGCGACTTCGATTTCCACGTCCCGGTCGTCGAGCCGGCCCTCTCCCAGCATCTGACGAAGCTTCTCGCGGGAGCGCTGGCGCCGCTCGTCCTCGACGCCCGACGCGCGCTCCGCCTTGGCCTGCCCCTTGGGCGAGACGACGAACACCGAGCTTTTCGCAGGCCGATCGGCCGGCTCGGCTGGGGGCTGTGGGGGCGGCGGCGGCAGGAGCAGGTCGAGCAGCCGCTCGTCCGCGCGCTCCTCGGCCTGGGGGTAGACCTCGTCCTCACGCTCGGTGCGGACCATGTTGATCGCCGCGTCCACCAGATCGCGCACCATGGACTCCGCGTCCCGGCCGACATAGCCGACCTCGGTGAACTTGGATGCCTCGACCTTGATGAACGGCGCCCCGGCCAGGCGGGCGAGCCGTCGAGCGACCTCGGTCTTCCCGACGCCCGAGGGGCCGATGAGGATGATGTTGTAGGGAAGGATCTCGTCCCGGATCTCGTCCGGCGCCTGCGCGCGCCGCCAGCGGTTCCGCACGGCGATCGCCACCGCCTTCTTGGCCGCCTCCTGACCGACGATGTAGCGGTCGAGCTCGGCGACGATCTGGCGCGGCGGCAACTCCTCGAGCCAGGGAAGCGGGGCTTCCCCGGCGGGTGCGGCGGTCGGGTCCGGAAGAGGTTCGGCCATGGCAGGAACGGTAAACGGTGAACGGTGAACAGTGAACGGGCGTCTTCACGCCGTTGGCAGCTCCAGTATGGTGATCTCGCGGTTGGTGAACACGCAGATGTCCGCCGCGATCTGGAGCGACCGCTCCACGACGTCGCGGGCGGCGAGGGAGGAGTCCGGCAGCAGGGCGCGGGCGGCGGCGAGGGCGTAGTTCCCGCCGGATCCTACGGCCAGAATGCCGTCGTCGGACTCGATCAGCTCCCCGGCACCGCTCAGCAGGTAGCTGTGCTCCAGATCGGCCACCACGAGCAGCGCCTCCAGCCGCCGGAGCACGCGGTCGCTCCGCCAGTCCTTGGCGAGCTCCACGGCGGCGCGCGGCAGGTTGCCGGGAAACCGATCGAGCTTCTCCTCGAATTTCTCGTACAGCGTGAGGGCGTCGGCGACCGAGCCGGCAAAGCCGGCCAGTACCTTGCCACCCTTGAGGGTCCGCACCTTCACGGACTTCGCCTTCATGACGGTATCGCCGATGCTCACCTGGCCGTCGCCGCCCAGGGCGACGCGGCCGTTCTTCCGTACCGCCAGGATGGTCGTGCCGTGGTAAGTCATGGAGCCTCGAACATCGTTTACCGGGTCCCCGCGCTCTCAGGCGCGGGGATGCGCCTTGTGATAGACCTGCTTCAGCCGCTCCACACTCGTGTGCGTGTAGATCTGCGTGGTGCTGAGCGACGCGTGGCCCAGCAGCTCCTGCACCGCGCGGAGGTCGGCGCCGGCATCGAGGAGATGAGTGGCGAACGTGTGGCGCAGCGAATGCACCCGAAGACCATCGCCACCCACGGCGTCGAACATGCGGTGCATCAGACGCTGGATGCTGCGAGGGGGCAGCCGCCGGCCCCGCACACCCACGAACACGGCGCGGCGATCGGCGCCGGACCCCGCGACCTGCGCCTCCCGGAGCCGAAGATAGCGCCGAAGCGCGGCCACCGCCCGCGAGCCTACCGGCACGATCCGCTCCTTCCGCCCCTTGCCCCTGACCTTGGCCTGGTCGGAGAGGAGATTCACGTCCTCCAGGCTCAGGCCCGCGAGCTCCGACAGGCGCATGCCGGTGGAGTAGAACAGCTCGAGCATGGCGAGATCGCGGGTTTCCAGAAAGCCACCCGGGCCCGCCCGCTCCTCCGCCCACGCGAAAAGCGCGTCGGTCGTCCCGAGGTCGAGATAGGTGGGCAGGCGCTTGTCGAGCTTGGGCACGCGCGCGGCCCGTGCACCGATGACCGTGAGCCCGCGGTGCGTCTGCAGATAGCGATACAGGCTCCGAACGGCCGAGAGTGCCCGGGCCGCCGAGCGTTTCGAAAGTCCCCGGCGCTGAAGCTCGCCCAGGAAGCTGCGGAAGCCGGTCCGGTCCACCGTCTCCCAGCCCCACGCGCCGGCGTAGTGCCGGTCGCAGAACGCGCAGAACGTCGCGAGGTCGCGGCCGTACGCTTTGACCGTGTTGGGCGACTGATTCTTCTCCTTCTCGAGGTGCAGGAGAAACTCGACGACGTCGGCGATCGCCGGCGGAACGCCGCCCTTCGTCACAGCACCTCCGCCCAAGTCTCGAAGTCCCGGAGCGCCCGCTCGATCAGCAGCTCCTTCTTGCGATCCTTGGACACGCGCCCGCGGACGGCCTCGAGCGGCGCCAGCAGCCCGAAATTGGCGTTCATCGGCTGGAAGTGGCGGGGGTCGGCCTCGGCCAGGTAGCGGTAGAGCCCGCCCAGCATCGTGGTCGACGGCGGCAGCGCCGGCACCAGGCCGCCGAGGGTCCGGGCCAGGTTGATGCCGGCAAGCAGACCGGTGCCGAGCGACTCGGTGTAGCCCTCCACGCCGGTCATCTGTCCGGCGAAGAAAACGAGGGGGTCGCCCTTCAGCGTGAGCGCCGGCCCGAGGCTCGCCGGGCTGTTGACGTACGAGTTCCGGTGGATGCTGCCGTAGCGCAGGTACTCCGCCGAGCCCAGGCCCGCAATCGTCGAGAAGACCCGTTGCTGCTCCCGAATTCGAAGGCGGGTCTGGAACCCCACCAGGCTCCACATCTGGCCCGCCCGGTCTTCCCGCCGGAGCTGAACCACCGCGTGCGGAATCCGCCCGGTACGCGGATCCGGGAGGCCGACGGGCTTCATCGGCCCGAAGCGCAGGGTTTCCGGCCCCCGGCGCGCCATCTCCTCGATCGGCAGACACCCTTCGAAGTACGGGACCTGATCGAACTCGTGCGCCCGGAACTGGTCGGCGGCTGTCAGGGCCTCGACGAACCCGGCGTACCTTGCCGCGTCCATCGGCGCGTTGAGGTAGTCGTCGCCGCCGCCCTTGCCGTAGCGGGAGAGAGCGTACAGGCAGGACTTGTCGAGCGAATCATCGGCCACCACAGGCGCGATGGCGTCGTAGAACGCGAGCGCCCCGCTCCCGAGCCGTTGGGCGATGGCTCCGGCCAGGCGGTCGGAGGTGAGCGGTCCGGTTGCGATGACCGACGGCGAGGGGATATCGCTGACTTCGCCGCGGACGAGGGTGACCCGCGGATGCCCGCTCACCCGCTCGTGCACCTCCTTGGAGAAGAGATCCCGGTCGACCGCCAGCGCCGCTCCGCCGGGCACGCGCGCGTCGTCGGCACACGCAAGCAACAGGCTCCCCAGGCGGCGCAGCTCAGCCTTGAGGAGCCCGTGAGCGTTCGACAGCTCGACCGACTTGAACGTGTTGCTGCAGACCAGCTCCGCCAGGCGATCGGTACGGTGGGCCGGCGTCGCCACCACCGGCCGCATCTCGCACAGAGTCACTGCCACGCCGCGTTCGGCCAGGGCCCAGGCCGCCTCGCAGCCCGCCAGCCCCCCGCCGACGACGGTCACCGTCACGTCAGCGCCATCTCCTCCGGCTCGACCGCGACGACGCGGTGTCCGCACTTCAGGCAGGTCCGGACCTCACCTTCGGCCTTGCTGATCTTGCGCTCGAGGCCGATCCATTTGCACTCCGGGCACTCCTCCGCCACCGGCCGGTTCCAGGTGGAGAAGTCGCAGGCCGGATAGCGCATGCAACCCCAGAACGACTTGCCCCGTTTGGTCCGCCGCTCGGCCAGCTCGCCCTCGAGACACTTGGGGCACTTGATGCCGAGCGAAATCGAGCGCCGGCCCTTGCACTCGGGATAGCGGGTGCAGGCGAGGAACTCGCCGAAGCGTCCGGTGCGGATGACCATCGGCGCGTCGCACAGCTGGCACTTCTCGTCCGTTGGCCGGTCGGGGACCTTGTCCTTCTTCAGCGACTTGGCGTAGTCGCAGGTCGCTTTGTAGTTCACACAGGCGAGATAGGGCCCGAACCGTCCGGTCTTGAGCTCGACCTGCGCGCCGCACTTGGGGCATTTCTCCGCCGCGAGCTTCTCCGGCGAGAGCCCGTGCGCCTCCGCGACCAGCGCGTTGATGTCCACGGCCTCCAGCGCCCGGGTGAAGGGCCCGTAGAAGTCCTGGAGCACGCGCTGCCAGCCCAGCTCGCCCTCTTCGATCTTGTCCAGCTCCTCCTCCATCTCGGCGGTGAAGCCCACGTTGAAGATGTCGGGGAACTTGCTCACCATCACCTGCTCCACCGTCTCGCCCAGCGGCGTCGGGAAGAAGCGGCGGCTGTCGAGCCGCACATACTCCCGCGCCGTGAGGGTGGAGATGATGGCGCTGTACGTGGACGGTCGGCCGATGCCCAGACGCTCCAGCTCTTTCACCAGGCTCGCCTCGGAGAACCGTGGCGGCGGCTCGGTGAAGTGCTGGCTCGGCACGATCTCCTTCACTTCGACCTTGTCGCCCTGCTCGAGCGGCGGGATCGGCGGAAGATCGTCCATCGTCTTCCCTTCCTCGGCCTCGTGCCCCTCGATGTAGAGCGTGTGGTAGCCGTCGAACACCATGACCGAGCCGGTCGCCCGGAACAGGTAGCGGCCGAGGTCGAAATCCACGACGGTGACGTCGTACACGGCGGGCGTCATCTGCGACGCGACGAACCGCTGCCAGATCAGCTGGTAGAGCCGAAACTGATCGGGCTCGAGGTAGGGCTGCATGTCCTCGGGGCGGCGGCGCACGTCGGTGGGTCGGATGGCCTCGTGGGCGTCCTGGACCCGGGCGTTTTTCTTGCTCGCGTAGCTGTTCGGCACCTCGGGCAGGTAGGGCTTGGCGTAGCTTTTCTTGATGAACTCCCGCACGGCCGCGATCGCGGCGTCCGAGACCCGCATCGAGTCGGTCCGCATGTAAGTGATGAGACCGACCGGGCCCTCCTCACCCACGTCGACGCCCTCGTAGAGGTCCTGCGCCGCGCGCATGGTGCGGCGGGACGAAAACCCGAGTCGCTTGGCCGCCTCCTGCTGCAGCGTGCTGGTCGTGAATGGAGCGCCGGGCCGCTTCCGCCGCTGCTTGCGCTCGACGCTGGTGACCACGAACGGCAGCGTCTTCACCTCGTCCACGACCGACTGCGCCTCTTCGGCGGCGTGGAGCTGCGGCTTGTGCCCGTCGAGCTTGTGGAGCGACGCCTCGAAGCTCTGGCCGCTCTTGGCGCACTCCGCCTCGATGGTCCAGTACTCCTGCGGCCGGAACGCGCGGATTTCCCGCTCCCGCTCGACCAGAAGTCTGAGCGCGACCGTCTGCACCCGGCCCGCGGAGAGGCCGGTCTTGATCGACTTCCACAGGAGCGGGCTCGCCTTGTAGCCCACGAGCCGGTCGAGGATGCGCCGGGCCTGCTGGGCATTCACCTTCTGCTCGTCGATGATGCCCGGCTTCCGCATGGCCTCCTGCACCGCGTCCTTCGTGATCTCGTGGAACAGCACGCGATGCATCGGCAGCCCGCTGTCGAGCTGGCTCGCCACGTGCCAGGCGATCGCCTCGCCCTCGCGGTCGGGGTCGGTTGCGAGGTAGACCTCGCTCGCCACCTTGGCCGCCTTCTTGATGTCGATGAGCGTCTGGTTCTTGCCCTTGATGACGACGTATTCGGGAGTGAACCGGCCCCCGTCGATCTCGACACCGAGCTTGCGGGTGGGGAGGTCGCGCACATGGCCGATCGTGGCCTTCACCGCGTAACCGGCGCCCAGATACTTCCCGATCGTCTTGGCCTTGGTGGGGGACTCCACGATCACGAGCGCCTCGCCCCGCCGCCGGGTCTGGACCTTGGGCGGTGCCGGGGCCGCGGCTTTCGCCCGCGATCCGGTGGCCGATTTGGCTTTGGACGACTTCGGCGCGTCGCTCTTGGCCGCCTTCGTGGGGGAGCTCGTCTTCGTTTCGGTGGTGCGCTTGCTTTTCGCTTTTGCCATGGCTTTCACGGTATCGTCCCCGGTCATTCCCGGGTCAACGTCGAGTCGCATAAGAAACGCACCCGGTTCCCGGATGGCAAGGACGAGTTGCATAAGACATTGTAAAGCAATAGCTTAAGACCATTCTGCCGATTCTCTGGCGATCCGGACCACCTCCGCCGCCGCGGCTTGCTGCGTCCGGCTGTCGGTGGCCACCTGGTGCTCGGCCCGGGTGTAGTGGACCTCGCGCTCCTGCAGCAACGCCCGCATTCGGGCGACGGGATCGGCGGCGAGAAGCGGACGGACCTCGCCCCCTTCCGTCCGCTTGGCGGCGGTGCTCGGCTGGCACTTGAGATAGATGATGCAGCTGGTCTCGCGAGCCAGCTCGAGCTCGCCTTCCTGGGCGGCCCACCCGGCGCCGGGCACGATCACGGCCGGTCCGGCCGAGCACGCCGCGCGCACCGCGTCGCGTTCCATCCGCCGGAACTCGGCTTCGCCCAGCATCCCGAAGATCTGGACGACCGGCATCCCCATCTGGCGGACCAGGAGCTGGTCCACGTCGATCAGCGGTGCCCCGAGGGCCTCGGCCACGAGATGGCCGACCGCGCTCTTCCCGGCGCCGGGCAGCCCGACGAGAAGCACGTGGCGCCGGCTCACCCCGCCTCCACACCCTCCGAGCGAAGCGCGGTCCACCGCGCTCCGAGCGCCGCGAGATAGGCCGCGACGTTGCGCTTCATTTCGGTCAGGCTGTCGCCGCCGAACTTCTCCAGCATCGCGTCGGCCAGCACGATCGCGACCAGCGCCTCGGCGATCACGCCCATGGCCGGCACCGCGGTCACGTCGGAGCGCTCGCTCTGCGCGCTGGCCGGAGCGCCGGAGACCAGGTCCACCGTCGGGAGCGGGGCCATGAGGGTCGAAATGGGCTTCATGGCCACCCGGACGACCAGCGGCTCGCCGGTCGTCATGCCGCCCTCGAGCCCGCCCGCGTTATTGCTGCGGCGGGCGAAGCCGCCGCGCGCGTCGCCCGGTACCGGTGGAGCACCCTCGCCACCGGCCGGCCCCGCGTCCGCGCCGGCCTGGATGGGATCGTGCACGGCCGACCCGGGTCGGCGAGCCGCCTCGAAGCCGAGGCCGATCTCGACCCCCTTCACCGCCGGAATCGACATCAGGATGCCCGCCAGCCGAGCGTCCAGCTTGCGATCCCAGCTCACGTGGCTGCCGAGCCCGACTACCAGTCCGCGCGCCACCACCTCGATCTCGCCGCCCAGCGTGTCGCCGTCCTTCTTGGCGCGGTCGATCCGGGCGACGACCGCCGCCTCGACCGAGGGATCGAGCACCCGGATCTCGGACCGGTCCGCGGCGTCGTTGAGCGGCCACGGCAGCTCCGCGGGCGGCGCCGCCCGGACGCCGCCGAGGGAGACGACATGGCTCCCGACATCGACGCCGAACTCGTCGAGCAGGCGGCGGGCCAGCGCGCCGGCGGCCACACGCGCGACCGTCTCCCGCGCGCTGGCGCGCTCGAGAATGTCGCGCGCGTCCAGCCGATCGTACTTGAGCACGCCCACGAGATCGGCGTGGCCGGGGCGGGGACGGGTGACGCGGCGGCGGCGGAGATCGCCCGGCGTGCCCTCCGCCGCCATGACGTCCTCCCAGTTTTCCCAGTCCCGGTTCCGGACCAGCAGCGCGACCGGGGATCCGAGCGTCTCGCCGGCACGCACGCCGGAGAGGAACTCGACCCGGTCGCGCTCGATCTTCATGCGCGCGCCCCGACCATAGCCCAGCATGCGCCGGGCGAGGTCACGGTCCACCCAGTCGGCGCTGACGGGCAGGCCTGCCGGCAGACCCTCGACGATGGCGACGAGGCCCTTGCCGTGCGATTCCCCTGCGGTGGTGAACTTCAGGTGCACGCCGTTGCTCCTCTCACACTGAACGGTAAACGGTGAACGGTAAACGGGGGGCGGGGCGGCCCGTTCACCGTTCACTGTTCACCGTTCTCCCGCCTCAAGCAAACGAGCCCGACGCCGTGAGGTCGGGCTCGAAGCTACCCGGTCCGGCCGTGCCCGGCCAAGCCCCGAGTCAGTTCACCGCGGAGGCGTCGTCCACCACTCGGGGCGTCACCAGGATCATGAGATCCCGCCGGCGCTCGGAGTTGGTCGTGGTGCTGAAGAGGCCGCCGATGATCGGCAGCTGCGAGAGCAGCGGAATGCCCGACCGGGTCCGGTTGACCTCGGTGATGGTGAGGCCGCCGATGACCGCGGTCTCGCCGTCGTTGACGAGGAGCTGGTTCTCGGTGGTCTGCTTCGTGAAGTTGAAGCCGAACTGCGACGCCGGCAGGCTCTGGACAGCCGAGCGCTCGGTGCGCAGGGACATGAGGACCTGGCCGCTGTTGGTGACGTGCGGCGTCACCGTCAGCCGGATACCCGTCTCCTTGAACTGGGTCTGCTGCACCGCCACGGCCGATCCCTGCGCCGGCGGGGCGCCGGGAACCGGCGTCTCTTCACCGACCAGGATGTCCGCCTTGCGGTTGTCGAGCGTGGCAATGGTCGGCTCCGCCTGGATATCCGCGAGCTGCTGCTGCTGGAGTGCACTCAGGAACGAGGTGAGTGTGCTCCCGCCGACCACGGTGGAGAAGACGAGGCTCAGGGCCGCGTTGGCCACGGGGCCGCTCGCGTTGCCGATGAGCGACAGCGTGTTGCCGCCAAGGTCCACGATGCCGGCGCCGTTCTCACCCGGCGGCGGGAAGAACGGTACGCCGTTAACCGGGACCGGGCGGGTGATGAGCGAGTTGTAGGACTGGTTCGCCGAGCCCAGGTCGTAGCGCAGACCCAGCTCCTCGAGGTCGGTCCGGTCGACGAAGATGATCTTGGCCTTGATCAGGATCTGCGGCGTCTTCTTGTCCAGGTTCGCGATGAACCGGGTGACGTCGTCGATCCGGCTCCGCGTGTCGGTCACGATCAGGCTGCTCGAGGCGGAGTCGGCGACCACCTGACCGCGCCCCTTGGTGAGCAGCGCCGCCACGGACTTGGTGATCTGCGCGAGCGGGGTGTAGTTGATCGGCACCTGGCGCGACTCGAGCGGCTCGAGCGAGTCGAGCGCGGCGAGTGCGGCCGGCGCGTCCACCCGGATGATCCCGCCGGACATCTCGGTGGCCGAGAGGCCCTGGGTGGCGAGAATCGCCTGGAAGGCCTGGTCCCACGGCTGGTTCTTGATCTCGGCCGTGACCTCGCCCTTGATGTCCTTGCCGAGAATGATGGTCCGGCCGCTGAAGGCGGCAAAGCCCGCGACCACGTCCGCGATGCTGGCGCGGTCCCAGGTGACCGTGATCCGCGGCTGCTCGGTGCGGAACAAGGGCGTCTGGCCCTTCATCTGGGCCAGCCTGACCTCGGGCTCGCGGGCGGGCGGCGTCACCACCGCGTCGCCCGTGACGGCGGTCGCTTCGGCGAGCGGAGTCACGCTCGCCGAGGACCAGGCGGCAAACACCTTGTCGCTGCCGAAGCTCACCCGTACCTCGTCGTTCGCGCGGGCCAGCTTGTAGTCCTTGGCGCCGTCGAGGTCGAGCACGATGCGCACGACGTCGGGGCGGAACTGGGAGTAGCGCAGATTGACCACGCCGCCCCGGTTCACGCCGTCGTAGAGGGCGCGCCGGGTGGAGAGGGTGGCACCGACCACGTCCACCACCAGGCGGTCCGGCGCGTGGAGCATGAAGTCGCGCACCTGGACGGCGCCGTGCACGTTGATGACGACTTCGGCCTTGCCGGGCGAGGCCAGGACGCTTACGCCCGTCACCTCTCCGCCCTCGGGGCCGCCCTCGGCAAGCGCCGGGGAAACCAGGCCGAGGAGCGCGGCGGCGGCCAGCAGCACACAGTGCATACGGGTCATGGCGTAACGTCCTCCTGCTTGCGGAGCGAAAGAGTTTCCTGCCGTTCGTAGCCGAAATCCTGAATCGTGAACACCACGTCCTTCGAGCGGACCTGCGAGACCCGCAGGCGGCCGACCTGCTCGCCCTGGCGGAGCTTGTAGCGCTTGCCGCT
This sequence comes from Gemmatimonadota bacterium, assembly GCA_041498715.1. Taxonomy (GTDB): domain Bacteria; phylum Gemmatimonadota; class Gemmatimonadetes; order Gemmatimonadales; family GWC2-71-9; genus DASQPE01. Next base: position 19,201 of record JBGQIW010000008.1, read on the forward strand.
GGTCTTCTCGCGCAGGACCGCGATGCTGTTGCCGGAGTAACGGAGGTCCTCGTAGATCGCGACCAGCTGGAGATCGGTGATCTCCGGGCCCGCGCGTGCGCTCTTGATCAGCGAGGCGAACGGATCGCGGGAGGCGCCGCCGTAGCTGAACGTCTCGCGCATCACCGACGTCTCGGACGGCTCGGCCGACGTCGAATCGGCCGGCGCCGCCGCGGCCTGGGCCTTCTTGCCGGTATCGGGGCGGGCTTTCACCGCGCCCACGTCGACGCCCTTCTGCTGCGCGGCCGCGGCACTCGCAAGACCGAGACCGGCGGCGACGAGGAGGGCCATGAGGCGCCTAGGTGCCACTGCTCTCTCCTTCCGGCGCGCCGGCGCCGGACTTCACGAAGGTCCGGATCTGGAGCTTCGCCTCGAGCAAGGCACCCGAGGTGTCGCCCAGGGCCTTGGCGGCCGCGGCGTTCGCGGCCACGAGCGACACGTCCTGCGGCACGATGATCCGCTGGAGGCTCGCGACGTCGGCCAGCCACTCGCCGATCTGGTCGTAGTGCCCGATGACCGAGAGCGTGTACTTGTAGGTGTCGAACGGCGCCGGGCCGGACTCGACCGGCAGCGGGATCACCGTCGACAGCGTCACGCCCCGGATCTTGCCGCGGGTCGAGATGTCGTCGAGGAGGTTCGGGACCTCGTTTCGGTCCGGGACCAGGCGGCGGAGCAGCGCGAGGCTGGCGCGGTACGTCTCCAGCTTCTTGCGCAGGTCCTCCACCGTGCCCTTAGCCAGCTCCTTCTTGGCCTTGTCGGTCTCGGCCTCGAGCTTGGTGATCGTGTCCCGGATTGCCACGACCCGGTCCTTCTGGGCTGAGAGCCCCGGCACGCCGGCGACCTCGAGACCCGCGTACGCGATATAGCCGACGATCGCGGCGAGCACGATCATGAAAATTGGAGTCGTCTTGGAGGACATGGCCTACCTCACCGACTGGCTGAGCGGGACAGTCTTGATGTAGGCCGAGTCGGCCTGCTTGAACCGGGCGCGGATGGTGAATGCGGTCACCGCCCGCTCCTGCTCCACGATGGTCTGGGCCGACACGGGCTGGACGTCGGAGATCCAGGGCGAGGCCTCCAGGTTCCGGAGGAACCGGGTGTAGGCCTGGATGTCCACCGTCCGTCCGTTGACCTGAAACGAGAGGCTCTTCGGCGCGGAGTCGACCGGCTGCGCCTTCTTGTCCTTGGCCTGGGCGGCGGTGGCCGGCGGCGGCGGCGGCGCCGCGACCGGCGACATGTCGACCAGCCAGGTATACGCCGGCAGGGCGCGGGTCACCTCGTCGAGCACGTGGGGCCAGACGTAGCGATCGCCGTCCACGCTGCGGATCGTGGTGATCTGCGTGAGCAGCGAGTCCCGGATCTGCTCCTGCTTGTGCTTCTGGTCGAGGAAGGTCTTGAACCGCTTGTGCTCGGCGCGCGTCTGCTCCAGCCGGGGCTCGAGCGCCCTGAGTTCGCTTGTGTTGGTGAGCCAGGTATACCCGAGCCAGCCGGCGACGCCGAGCCAGGCCGCGACCGCGACCAGCAGGGCTGGGTCTTTCACCTTGCTCCCGAACGCCTTGACGCCGGCCAGCACCCCCGCGAGGGGCGAGCCCGCGCGCTTGCGCTTCAGGCCGGGTCGGAGGTTGACGGCAATCATCATGAGGCGACGGGTCCGGTGAAGGTGATCACGCAGCCGAGCGGAGCGCGAGGCCGATCGGAAGCATCAACAGCGGCGCGACCTCGTCTACGTTCATCGCGCCGAAGACGCCGTCCGCCACCTGGATCCGCTCGAGCGGGTTCGCCGCCTGGACCGGCAGCCGCAGCCGGTCGCCAAGGACCTTGCCGAGCCGCGGGATCCGGGAGCCGCCACCGGTGATGTAGAGCCGGGAGATCCCGCCCGCCGAGCGGCTGGCGCTCTGGAGGAATGCGGCCGCGCGCTCGATGCCGACCGCGAGCTCCTCGCCGCGCGACTCGAGGAACGGCTCGAGCAGATCGCTGGGCTCGGTGCCCTGCAGCATCTTGTCGGCATCGTCCGCCGAGACGCCACGCTCGCGCTGGAGATCTTCGCGGAAGCGCCGGGTGCCGACGGGGATGTCGCGGGTGAGGACCGGGATGCCGTCGTCCAGAATGTTGATGTTGGTGGTCTCGTGGCCGATGTTCACCAGCCCGACCACGCCGCGCATGGCCTCGGGGTAGTTCACCTCGAAGGCGTTGTGCAGGGCGAACGCGTCCACGTCGATGATGCTGGGCTCCAGCCCGATCTCGGCCAGCAGCGCCAGCTTGGTCTCGATCAGCTCGCGCTTAGCGGCCACCAGAAGCACCGTCATCTGGAGCCCTTCACCCTCGGGGTCCAGGATCTGGAAGTCGAGCTCCACGTTGTCCATGTCGAACGGCACGTGCTGCTCGGCCTCCCAGCGGATCACTTCGCGGGCCTCCGCCTCTTTCATGCGGTCCATCGAGATCTTCTTGATGATCACGTCACGGCCGCCTACGGCCGTGACGACCTGTTTCGTCTTGATGCCCGCGGTGGCCATGAGGCCCTTGATGGCGTCGGCCACGAGCGCGGGGTCCATGACCTCGCCCTCGACGATCGCGTCGCTCACGACGGACGCAAACGCGACCTTCGTGAGAACCGGCTCGCCGGAGCGGTGGGATACGGCGACGAGCTTGATCAGCCCGCTTCCGATGTCCAGGCCCACGGTGGTCGAGTTCCGACCAAACAGTGCCATAGGTGCCCGATTGTTATAGGGGTTAACGAGCTACGCTACCACCGCACCAACAGATTGTCAATCACTTGTACGCGTCGGGCGAACCCATTCAAGCGCAAGCAGTATCTGTATTTACGCGATCGGATCGAGCTGTCCATTCGATGCGATCGGACGGACTCTGATCCAGGTGCTTTCGCTGGGTATCCGAATCCTGAGCGCCGGCCCAGTAAGTCAGGAACCGACTTGCACCCCGGGTGCAACCCATGTGCCGCCTCCGGCTTTCGGTGAATAAACCACTGGGGGAAAAGGTCTTATGCTTCAGCTCCGAGCTGTGCCGCTGGCAGCGAATGAAGGCTCCGCCTCCCGTTTCGCAACCGGTCTCTCGCATTGCCTGAGGCCCTTCCGGCCACGACAAAACGGCGGGGGTGGCCCCGTCCTGGAGCCACCCCCGCCGCCATCGTTGGAGCCTTTGTGCGGGCTAGAAAACCTGGGCCCAGGACCGCATCGACAGCGGCCGGGCGACGGCCGAGCTGTTCAGGACGTAATCAATGGCGCACTTGGAGTACGAGACCACCGGTGTACCGGAGAAGCTGGTCTGGTCGCCGATGTTGGCGTCCTGCGACATGATGGCGCCATCGATATTCGCGGTGCCGTTGCCGGTCTTGACCTGGCCGATGGCGATGACGAGCCCGACCCACTGGAAGTTGCCCGCGATCGACAGGTCCCCGTCCACGAGCAGGATCCCCTGGCCGCGGCCGCCGGTGAACTTGGCGTTGCCGCCGAAGTAGATGATCGGCGCATAGCTGGTACACTCGGCGGTGTACCCGCCGGTCCGGAGCGGCTCCCCCCAGTTGTTCGCGTCGGCCTGGTTGCACTTGAGCGGCGATCCCGTCGTGCTGGGCACCATGCCGTTGTACACCGTGTAGTTCCCGCTCCCCGAGGAGCCGGCGAGCGACATGGTGGCCATAGCCTTGAACTGGTTGAACGGCGTCTGGAACAGCGCGTTGTTCACGGACGAGTCGTTCTGGATTTTGGCCGGGCTGCCCGTGATGGTCGGGTTGCCGTTGGTGCTGACCGTGCCGCTGGTCCGGATGCCACCCATGCTGGGCGCGCTGCCGCACGCGGACCAGCCCGGGGGGTTGGTGTTGGTGCCGTCAATGTCGGCGTTGCCGCCGACGGAGACGTTGCCCTTGGCCGTCACGGCGGCACCGACGTTCGGGTTGACGGTGACCGTGCGCAGCACGCTCGCCAGCGACTGGGTGGTGCCGTTCCGCGTTCCGACCGACCGGACGAAGAACAGATTGCTGTTGAGCCGGGAAATCGTGACGTCGAAGTACGTCCCGGTCGCGACCGAGTCCTGGGCGATGGTGGTGTTGCCGTCCACCGCCAGCGTGTTGTTGGCCGTGTTCCAGGTGGCGACGTTCTTGACGAGGCCCGCCTCCGCCGCCTGGTACGCCTGGGCCGCGTCCACCGAGTTCTCGGCGGTCTTCTGCTCCAGGGTGCTGACGAAGAAGGTGCCGGCGACGATCGCGCCGATCACGACCAGGGCGACGATGGCCGCCACCAGCGCGATCCCGCGCTCGCTCCGAAGATTCGGGGTCCGCATACTCAAAGCTCCGATGGTCAAAGGACTAGCGCAGCGCGTTCCGCAGCGTCACTCGGGTGACGACGCTGTCGTTCTTGACACTCTGGGTTCCCCCGCCGGCGCCGTTGATCGCCTGGTCCGACTGACCGATGAGAGTCACCTGGATGCTTCGGACATTCTTGGGTACCGCTGTCACCGTCGTGCCGGTCGAGTCGTAGTAGTCGAGCCGGAAGCCGCTCGAGCTGAGCGGGCCGAGCACCGGCTGGAATGAGTTCTCGCCGTTGCTGGACGAGCGGGCGCCGAGATAGTACTTGGATCCGCTCTGGTAGAGGTGGTACACCATCACTTCGTAGGTCCGGAACGGCGCCCCGACCTTGAGGCTGTCGTTGCTGGTGCCGAGGTAGCCGATCGACGTGCCGAGCTGGAGCCCGGAGCGTGACCCGTAGTTGCTGGTGCACGTGCCGGTACCAACGCTGGTGATCGACCGCCCCGAGACCCATCGGTCGTCCGAGCTGGTGGTGGAGTCGATGTCGAAAAACAGCATGAGCTGGTCGCGCCCGCCACTGACCGGTGCTCGATACGCCGCGTAGTACCGCGAGGCCGAGGTGTCGATGACGATCGTGTTGGTCGCGGAGAACTTGCAGATGATGCCGCTGGCCCGGATGGCGCGGAACATGATGCTGTCAGGTCCCATCGCCACGATGTCCGACGTCACCGTGGCGTTGCCCGGCACGGAGTCGTAGCCGATCATCTTGAGATCGGCCGGTACGATGAACGCGCCGGCCCGCATGTTCGACTGCATGTCCACTCGCTCCGCCTGCGCCCGCGAAACCCGCTGGGTGTTGTTGAGCAGCGTGTAGATCGCGGCCGAGACGATCAGAAACAGCACCAGAGCGACCAGCAGCTCGATGAGGGTGAAACCGCGCCGGGACGTCATCTTAGTAGCACCCCACGATGGTGGACAGCGTGAACGTGCTCGTGCCGCCCTGTCGGGGGTACGCGACCGTGACGGTGACGGTGCGGCTGGTGCCGCTGCCCGAGACGGCCCACGACTCGACGACGCTGCGCACGGTATCCGGCGCGGTGCTGGTCGCGAAGCCGCCCTGGGTGCAGGGGCTCCCGCCACTCACGGGCCGGGAGAGCAGCCGGAGCTTCTCGAGCCGCTGAGTGGCGACCTCGGAGGCGATGGTCAGGATGCGCCCACGGCCGATCTGCCGGGTGACGAGTGCCGAGGACCCTACCAGCGCCGTGATCCCGATACCCAGGATGAGCACGGCCGCGAGGACCTCGATGACGGTGAAGCCGCGGCTGTCGTTCGGACTCACTTGCTCACCCTCCCGTAGCCGTAGATCAGGACCGAATCCTGGAAGCCCAGCTTGGCCAACGTGATCACGGTCCCGGTAGCGGATGGTTGCACCCCAAGGCCGCGAGGATCGATGTGAAACGTGTCCGGCGAGGCGGAGATGGTGACGCCGTAGGCGGAGCTCAGGTACTGGACCGTGCCGACGGTGTCACAGCCACAGGTGGTCGTCCCCGTGCGGCGGGGACTGCCGGTGATCCAGGCATTGGCCGAAGAGAAATGGAGCGTCATGGACCGGCTCTCTCGGACCGCGCGGTTCCGGGCCTGGTTGTACAGCGTGATGACCGAGCTCCGCGCCGAGCGGACGTTGGCCTTGGTCATGGCAGTCCGGACCCGGGGAAAGCCGATCGCGAACAGGACGGCGACCGCGCCCAGTACCACGAGCGTCTCGACGAGGGTAAAACCACGGGAGCCGAGTCTGGGCACTTGATGCCTTCCGGATGGCGGTGGCGACGGTTGAAGCGCGAACACGTGCGATTAGAAAGCAGACGGCGTACCACATCGTAAGCCGTTGTGCGAAAGCAGATTGCTATTTTGCGGATGTTCAGAAGCGCGCCAATATCTGCGCGAACTGCAAGCACTGGCGCGAAATCTTGCAGCTCAATCCCCTACGCGGCGTGCACCCGGCGAAGCTTGTAGAACAGGGTGCGCAGGCTTATCCCCAGCAGATGGGCCGCCTCGCGCCGGTTCCCCTTCGAGGCATCCAGGGCCTTGAGAATGAGCGCCCGCTCCACTTCCTCAACCTGGCTCCGCAGATCGTACGTCCCGTTCTGCGGCAGCACCGCGATCCCGTTCCTCCCGTTTCCGTTCGAGCTCAGCGAGAAATCGGCGCTGTCGAGCGGCTTAGCCCCGCCGAGCACCGCCGCCCGCTCCACTGCATTCCGGAGCTCGCGCACGTTGCCCGGCCAGGAGTGCTGGGACAACATCGCCAGCGCCTGCGGCGTGATGCTCACCAAGTGACCAAGACGCTGGGCCGCCTGCCGTGCGAAATGGGTGAGCAGCGCCGGGACGTCCTCGGGACGCTCCCGCAGGGGCGGGATATGCAGTCGGACGACGTCGAGCCGGTAGTACAGGTCTGCGCGGAACTCGCCCCGCTCGACCGCCTGATCGAGCGGTTTGCCGGTGGCGGCGATGACCCGCACGTCCACCTTCTTGCCCTCGCGTCCGCCGACCCGCCGGATCTCACCCTCCTCCAGCACGCGGAGCAGCTTGGCCTGAAGACCGAGCGGGAGGTCGCCGATCTCATCGAGCAGGAGCGTGCCCTGGTGCGCGGCCTCGAACAGACCGGCCCGGTCCGACGTGGCGCCGGTGAAGGCGCCCCGGGTGTGGCCGAAGAGCTCGGATTCGAGCAGCTGCTCCGGAATGGCGGCGCAGTTGATGGCGGTGAAGCTCATGTCGTGGCGCGGGCTCATCCGGTGGATGGCCTTGGCGATCACTTCCTTGCCCGTGCCGCTTTCGCCGGTGATGAGCACGGTGGTGTTGTGGCGGGCCACCCGGCTCGCGAGCTCGAGGAGGTCCCGCATCGCCCGGCTCTCCGCCACCACCAGGTCCCGGACCGCGTCGGCCCCGAGGCTCGAGCGCAGCGTCTCGACCTCGCGGCGCAGGCGCTCCCGCTCCTCCGCCTTCCGCACCGTCATGATGACTTCGTCGGGGCGGAACGGCTTTCGGAGGTAGTCGTAGGCGCCCTCGCGCATCGCTGCGAGAGCGGCATCCTCGGTCCCGTAGGCGCTCATCATGATCATCAGCGCCGCGCCCCGCTCCGCGCGGTACCGCCGCAGAAACGCGAGCCCGTCCATCCTCGGCATCTTCACGTCGCAGAGGATGAGATCGAACTCCTCGGCGATCGCGCGCCGGAGCGCTTCCTCTGGATCAGCCTCGGCCACCACCTCGTACCCGGCCTCTCGAACAAGCAGGCTCAGGGACTGGCGGAGGTCGGCGTCGTCGTCAACGATGAGCAGTCGCATAGCTCGGCTCCCCGGCAACCAGCGCGGGCTTCAGGGCGATCGGCATGAACACCTTGAACACCGCACCGCCTTCGCGCGCGCGATCGACCCAGACGGTGCCGCCCGCGTCGTGCACGGTGCGGGCGACGATGGCGAGGCCCAGCCCGGTTCCCTCGCCCGGCTCCTTCGTGGTATAAAACGGGTCGAAGACGCGCTCCCGGTCCGCCTCCGGCACTCCGGGACCGTCGTCGGCCACGTAGAGCAGCGCTCCCGGCGTGCCCGGCGACACGTCCGGCCGCGGGCGACTGGACAGTCCCGCGTAACGGGCGGCGCGCTTCTGATCGGCGGCCGCGTTCCGGCCGTCCTCCGCGCGGAGCGCGCTCCGATGGCGTGGCTCGAACAGCTCGCGCGTCGTCCCCACCACCAGCCTGCCCCGAGGCGCGGCCTGACGCGCGTTCATCACCAGGTTCACCACAACCTGCTCCAGCAGATGCCGGTCGCCGCGCACCGGCGGCAGGTCGGGCTCGAGCTCCACGGTGACCGACTGCTCCTTGAGCAGACCCTGGGCGCTGAGATAGTCGAGGCTGGCCCGGACCGTCTCGTTGAGGTCCACCGCACCGGCGGTCACGCCAGGCCGGGCGTAGGTCAGCAGGCTCTGGACCGTCCGTTCGATGCGCGCGATGGCGCCGCGCATGGCGTCCGTCACCTCGTGGTCTGCGCCGCGCCGATGCAGGACGTCCACGTAGGTGCTGAGCGCTCCGAGCGGGTTCCGGACCTCGTGGGCGACGCCCGCCGCAAGGCTGCCGATGCCCGCCAGCTTTTCCACCCGCACCATCTGACTCTGCGCATCCAGCAAGCTCTCGGCCATGGCCCGGTAGCGCCCGGAGAGATGCGTGAGCTCGATGCTCTCGTAGTCCCCAGGCGCCTCGTCCAGCCGGCCGGCCGAGAAGGTGTCCGCCTCGGCGGAGAGCCGCCGCAGCGGGGTCACCACCAGCCGGCGCACGAGATGGGCGCCGAAGAGCACGAAGACCACGGTGCTGCCGAGCCAGAGCATGAGCAGCGGCTCGAGCGTTTCCTCAAGGTCGCCTCCCGCGATCACCACGGTCGTGAGCCCCACGAGTATGACCGCAGCGGAGGTGACGAACCCCAAGTTCACGAGAAGCTCCGTGCGGAGCGAGCGCGGGGGGCTTTTCATCCGGGGGCCCCTACCGTCCGCCAGCCACCAGCACCATGGACCTGCCCTTCCCGAAGGATCGTTGGAACGGGTTGCGCGCTCGGTCCGACGGACCGGGCGCGCGGGTGCGACCCACCCGAACTCTCCGCTCTAGAGCAAGGGGCATGAGTGGTGAGCTCCACCACCCATGCCCCTCCCAGCTTTCGTCGTCACAGTCCGCCTACGGGCACACCCCGATGCCTTCCTGGGTCGCCGCCGCGGGAGTACCAGAGCCCGAGAAGGTCGAGCCCACGAAGATGCCGCACGAGCCCGGCGAGTAGCCCGGGTTCGAGATCGTCGCCGCCCAGCCGCTGGCGTTCGACGCGCTGCTGATGACCAGGGTGTTCTTCTGGCTGACGGAGAAGTTCACCTGCCCCGTGGCGATGGTCGTGCCGTAGGTCGTGGCGTACTTCGACGAGTCGGCGTAGAAGGCCTCCTGTGCGGTCGCCAGGTTGCGCAGATCCGAGATCATGCTCGACTTGACAGCCTTCTGCTTCGTGTTGGCGAACTTCGGAATCGCGATCGCGGCCAAGATGCCGATGATCACGACCACGATCAGAAGCTCGATCAGGGTGAAGCCCTTACGACCCGACATGAGACCTCCGCAGGAGTGTGGCTCTGGGGTAAAGGACGGCAGCTGGGGGGAGCTGGGTCTGTCCAAACGACTGAAGGGCAACACATATGCCGCGGTCGGCCGGGACAGGGCAACGCCCTTGACTCCATTTACTTAGCGAAAGAAAGGGCGCCGGATTCACACCCCGGCGCCGCGTCAGGACGCCGAAAATTGCAAGACTTCCGCGGCCGTGCCGGCCCGCCGAAAAGGCAGCAGGGGCGGAGAAGATCTCCGCCCCTGCCCACCGCTACGCTGCGAACCCTCTCGCCGAACTTACGGGCAGACCCCCACGCCTTCCTGGGTCGCGGCAGCGGGGGTACCCGAGCCGTTGAAGGTCGAGCCAACGAACATGCCGCACGAGCCCGGCGAGTAGCCCGGGTTCGAGATCGTCGCCGCCCAGCCGCTGGCGTTCGACGCGCTGTTGATCGCCAGCGTGTTGTTCTGGCTCGGCGCGAAGTTCACCTGGCCGGTGGCGATGGTCGTGCCGTAGGTCGTCGCATACTTGGACGAGTCGGCGTAGAACGCCTCCTGCGCGGTCGCCAGGTTGCGCAGATCCGAGATCATGCTCGCCTTGACGGCCTTCTGCTTGGTGTTGGCGAACTTCGGAATCGCGATCGCGGCCAAGATGCCGATGATCACGACCACGATCAGAAGCTCGATGAGCGTAAAGCCCTTGCGGTTCGACATTGTCCCTCCAATACAGGTTCGCTTGCTTGCGTGAGCGGTGGCAGCCGAGGGTTCGTCTGTCCCGCCGCCCGATGAGGCAACACGTATGCCACATCCCGAGCCTGATCGTGGCAACGCGCTTCGCCACATACATTTAGCAACGTACTGTCAAGCCCACGCGCACCCTCGCGCCGCAACCCGAGGCCGGATATTGCAAGACCCGTCAGGGGCAGATCGGCACACCCTCTTGGGTGGCTGCGGCCGGAGTACCGGATCCCGAGAAGGTGGAGCCGACGAACACACCGCATGAGCCCGGCGAGTAGCCGGGGTTCGAAATCGTCGCCGCCCAGCCGCTGGCGTTCGACGCGCTGTTGATGACCAGGGAGTTCCTTTGGCTCACAGAGAGGGTCACCTGCCCCGTCGCGATCGTCGTCCCATACGTCGTGGCGTAGTGAGACGAATCGGCAAAGAACGCCTCCTGCGCCGTCGCCAGATTGCGCAGATCGGAGAGCAGGCTCGACTTGACGGCCTTCTCCTTAGTGTTCGCAAACTTCGGAATCGCGATCGCGGCCAGGATGCCGATGATCACCACCACGATTAGAAGCTCGATGAGCGTAAAGCCCTTGCGGGTGGCCATATAGAATCCTCGGTCGTGCGGCTCGGCCGCGCTGGTGCCTCGACGATGCGACTGGAACATTTCTGGCGAGGGGCAATCGGCATGCCCCGTTGGATTTCCGAACCACAAGTCTCAGAGAGGCTTGGACTTTGATCGCCCCTCCCGCATCCGGTCAGCCCTCGAGCGCGGACCGTCCGTCTGGCTTCCTGCCACTCCCCCTGCTGCTGGGTGCCCTGGTGCTTCTGGCTCTGGGCGCCAGCGCCTCAGGCCTGGGCAACGGCTTCGCCTATGACGACGTGCTGATTGTGCGGGACAACCCGCAGATCCATTCGCTGAGCCAGTGGGCGTTCGACTTCGTCCAGGGATACTGGCCGAGGGAGCACGGCGGGGCGCTCTATCGCCCGCTGACGCTCGCAGCCTTCACCGTGCAATGGGTGATCGGACACGGGGCGCCCTGGATCTTCCACGCGGTCAACCTCGCGGCGTACGTCGCGCTTACGCTGGCGATCTTCGGCTTGGCGCTGGAGATTCTCCCGCTCCCGGGCGCATGGCTCGCCGCCGCACTCTTCGCCGTCCACCCGGTGCACGTGGAGGCGGTCGGCAACGTCGTCGGCCAGGCCGAGCTCACCACGGCGCTCTTCGTGTGCCTCGGCGTCTGGCTCTACCTCCGGGCCCGGCGGCGCCCCGAGCTCTCCGCACGCGACAGCGTCGGCCTCCTTGTCCTGCTCCTGACCGCCGCGTTGTGCAAGGAGAACGGCATCATTCTGCTCCCCCTCCTCGCGGCCGCCGAGGTCACGGTGATCGCCGACCCGCGCCCGCTCGGGGTTCGGGTGAGGGCGCTCCTGCCCACGTATCTCCTGCTCGTCCTCGGGGCCGGGTTGCTTCTCCTCGCGCGGCGCGCGGCGCTCGGTGCCACCGTCGGTGAGTACCCGACGCTCGTACTTGGGGACCTCAGCCTCCGGGACCGGTGTCTCACGATGCTCGGGATCGTGGCCGAATGGGTCCGGCTCTTCCTCTGGCCGGCCCACCTCCGGGCCGACTATGGACCGGCAGAGTACGTCGCGACCGACCGGTTCGGCGGCCCGCAGGCGCTGGGACTCGCGCTGGTCCTCGTGACCCTGGCGACGGCCCTCGTGACCCGCCGACGCCGTCCCGCGCTCGCCTTCGGCATCGCCTGGACCGTGCTCGCGCTCGTGCCGGTGAGCAACATCCTGCTGGCAACCGGAGTCCTCCTCGCGGAGCGGACGCTGCTCCTGCCCAGCGTGGGGGTGACGCTGGCGGCCGGCGCGATCGGCGCCGCGGCCTGGCGCCACGCGCAGGCGGCCGGCAGGGCGCTCGCGGGGGGTGCGGCAGTCGGGCTCGGCGCGCTGCTCATCGTGGGAATGATCCGCTCGGCAGAGCGGCAGTACGTCTGGCGGGACACTCCGAGCGTGGTCCAACAGCTGGTTCTGGACGCACCACTCAACTATCGCGGGTGGCTCATGTACGGGGCGTACCTGCGCACCCAGGGGAGAACGGCCGAAGCCGGGGCGGCGATGTTGCGGTCGGCCGGTCTGTTCCACCACGACGGCAGGGTGTACGAGGATCTCGGCCAGCTGGTGCGCTTCGAGCACGGGTGCCGGCGCGCGATGCCGCTGTTCCAGCGCAGCCTCTCGATCGACCCGAGCCTCTACAACGCCCGGGGCCGGCTCTACACCTGTATGCTGGAGCTGGGCGACACGGCGGGTGCGATGGCCTTGGCCGCTGAAGGAGCAAAGCGGGGGCAGTGGTTCTTTCAGCTGGTGATGGCGCGCGCCGGGCAGGGCAAGCCAGCCGTCGCGGACTCCGGGCCCCGGCCTCGCTGAGTCCTGCCGGTCAGCGCGGCGTCGTTGCCGGTGGCGAGCACCCCAGCTCGCGCAGGCCGCCTTCGAGTCGGGGGAGGCTGGCCAGGGTCGAATCGATGGCGCGAATGCGGCTCGTGGACCGGGCCAGCTCGATGCAATCGCGCGCGGCCAGCGCCGCCTCCGCGGTCAGCTCCCAGCTCCGGGTGAACGTCGGGAACTCGAACGCCACGAGGCGCCGCAAGGTCATCGCTTTGCGGGGCTGACCCCGGGCCATCGCGATCTCGGCCTGCGCCAGCCGCACTTCGGCACGGTCCCTCGGGACGACGCTCAGGGCCTCGTTCAACCGGGCCTCGGCGGTGTCGACCTGGCCGGCCTTCACGCCGTTGAGCACGGCGCGCTCGAGCTCGATCAACCGCTCGTGATCCAGCCGCCATGACGTCCAGAAGGCCGTCGCCGACTCCCCGTAGCGTCCCTCCAGGTCCAGCAGTGAGGCGAGGTCCCGCCACACGGGCGGCGCGAGCGGCCGGATCACCAGCGCCTTGCGCAGGTACCACTCAGCCGAGTCGGCCCGATTACGCTCCGCGGCGAGCATCCCCGCGACCCACACCGCGTGGTACGAGCCGGGGGCGTCCCGCACCAGGCTGGGGAGCACGGTAGCGTTGCTACGCCACACCGGATTTCTGGTTACGGTGCGCGCGGTGCCCGCCAGTACGAACAGCGCAGCCGTCGCCACCGCCGCGGCCGGCCGCCACCGGTCGAGGAGCGTCCAGAGCCAGCCGAGGAGCAACACCGCACCGACCGACGGGAGGTACAGCGTGCGCTCGGCGAGCAGCACACCCGTGGGCACCAGTACGTTCGCCACGATCGCGATCGTCGCCGCCATCCAGCCGATCGCGAATGTGACGATCGGCGCCCGGCGCCGGGCCGCGAGCGCCACGCCCGCGGTGAGCAGCACCAGTGCGGCGCCGAACACGCCACGAACCGTCCACTCCGCGATGGCCGGCAGGAAATCCGGCGAGTAGTCCGCCGACAGCTTGAGGGGGAAGAAGAGTAGACGGAAGTAGTGCGGGACGATCGCCAACATGACCTTCGTCCGGCCGACCAGCCCCAGGCCTTCGAGCCCGGGAGCGACCTCACGCCCGGTCAGGTCGCCGACGACGCGGGCCCGGAGGGCGAGCCAGACGAGCCCTACCACGATTACCGCGACCCAGAGCAGGATGTGCCGCCGCGCTTTCTCCTCGAACGGCCGCCCCGCGCGGTCCGCGTCGAACAGATCGCTCAGGAGGAACAGGCCCGGCACGGCGAACGCCGACTCCTTGGAGGCCAGTGCCAGCACGGTACAGGCGATCGTGCCCAGTGTCGCCCCGACGCGGCGCAGCGAGGAATGGTCGCCCGCGTCGGCCAGCTCTCCGTCCCATTGGTAGCAGAGCACGGCCAGGACCGCAAAGAGGGTCGAGAGCACCTCCGCCCGTCCCACCACGTTGGCGACGGCCTCGACGTGCACGGGATGCACGGCGAACAGCAGCGCGGCGACGAGACCGGCCGCGGGTCCGAGGAGGCGCCGGGCCAGGAGCAGCACCATGGCGCAGGTCGCCGCGTGCAGCAGCACGTTGAGGACGTGAAACGGGTGGGGACTGCCGTGGCCGAGGGACCAGTTGGCCGCGAAGGTGAGCGCGGTGAGCGGCCGGTACAGCGTCTTGTTGGTCCACCAGCTCGCACCCAAAATGTCGCGCCAGGCCCCGATGTCGTGGAACAGGGGGCGCCGCACGATCACCAGCACGTCGTCGAAGGTGAAGTCGTACCTCACCGTCTGGGCGTAGACGGCGCAGGCGACGACGACGACGAGGGCGATGGGTCCGAAGCGACTAAACCGCTTCACCTTCGTAACGCGACAGCTTGCGGTACAGCGTGGAGGGATCGATCCCGAGCACTTCGGCTGCGCGGGTCTTGTTGCCTCCTTCGGCCTGGAGCACGTACATGATGTAGGCGCGCTCGATCACCTCGAGCGTGGGATTCTTGTAGGACCGCTCCGCGACCAGAGGCTCCTTCTTCCGCTTGGTGATCCGCTCCGGCAGCGCCGCGGCGTCGATGAGATTGCCCTTGGTCAGCACGACGGCGTGCTCCAGCGCGTTCTCGAGCTCGCGGACGTTGCCGGGCCACTCGTAGACCGCCACCGCGTCGAGCGCGTCGGACGACAGCGCCTTGAGCTCGGCGCCGCCCTCCTGCCTCATGTTCTCCAGGAATTGTTCCATCAGGGGGATCAGGTCGTCACGCCGCTCCCGGAGCGGGGGCAGATTCACCGCGATCACGTTGAGCCGGTAGAACAGGTCGGACCGGAAGTTCCCCCGGCGGACCTCCTCCTCGAGATCCCGGTTGGTGGCGGCGAGGATGCGGACGTCGACCGGAATCGCCTCGGTGGCGCCGACCGGAATCACCTCACGCTCCTGCAGGACGCGCAGCAGTTTCACCTGGAGCGAGGGCGGCATCTCGCCGACCTCGTCGAGAAAGAAGCTGCCCCCCCGCGCCGCGGCGAAGAGACCCTGTTTGTCGCGCACGGCCCCGGTGAAGGAGCCCTTCACGTGCCCGAAGAGCTCGCTCTCGAGCAGGTTCTCGGGCAGCGCCCCGCAGTTGATCGAGAGGAACGGTCCGTCGTTCCGGGTGGAGAGGTTGTGGATGTAGCGCGCGATGACCTCCTTGCCGGTCCCGCTCTCGCCCCCGATCAGCACGGTGGAACCGGTGGGGGCGACGTGCTCCGCCAGCCGCAGAACCTCGAGGAAGCGCTTGGCCTTCCCGATCGGGCGGGTGACGGTGGCACCGGCGCGCTCGCGCTTGCGGATCTCCTGTTTGAGCTGCTTGTTCTCGACGCGGACCGCCCGGAACTCGCAGGCGCGGCGCAGGATGGTGACGAGGTCGTCGTTGGAGAAGGGCTTCTGCAGATACTGGTACGCCCCCGAGTTCACGGCGGCGATCGCGGTCTGGAGCGAGGCCTGGGCGGTCATCAGGATGACGGGGGTCATGGGGTCCTGCTCGTGCGCCGCTTGGAGAATCTCGAGCCCCGAGACCTGGGGCATGCGGACGTCCGAGAGGATGATGTCGTGGCTTCCACTCCGGATCTGCTCGAGCCCGGCCTTCCCGCCCTGCGCGGTGGTCACCTCGAAGCCCTCGTTCCGGAGCAGGATGCGGAGGGTATCGAGAATGCCGGACTCGTCGTCCACGACGAGCACCGACGGCTTCTGGCTCATGCGACCTCCTCAGGCGTCCATTGAGCTGGCAACAGAATCGTAAACGTGGTCCCGGCGCCGAGCTTCGAGTCCACCAGCACCAGCCCACGGTGGGTCTCGACTGCGCGCTGCGCGATGGCGAGCCCCAGCCCGGTGCCGCCGGGACGTCCCGAGACGAACGGCTGGAACAGCCGTTCCCGGATCTCGGACGGGATGCCCGGCCCGTCGTCCTTCACCTCGAGCTTCACGGCATGGTCCAGTGGCCCGTGCGGGAGCTGGGACGCGTCGGCCTCGCCGACGGTGACCGTCACGTGCACCCGCCCCCGGGCCGACTGCACCGCGTTGAGCACCAGGTTGAGAATCACCCGGTGCAGCAGGTCGGCGTCACCCTCCATGACGGTCCGCGGGCCCTCGACCTCGATGACGGCCTCCTCCGAGCAATCCGGGTGCTCCTTGACCAGCCGGGTCACCGCGATCGCCACCTCGCGCAGATCCACCGGCACGAACTCGGTGGCCCGTACCCGGGAGAAGTCCAGGAACTCGCTGAGCAGCCGGCTGAGCCGGTCGCTCTCGCGCACGATCAGCACCGCCAGGAAGCGCTCGTCGTCGGTCGCGTAGCGGGAGCGGGCGAGCTGCTCGACCGAGCTGCGGATCGACGCGAGCGGATTGCGGATCTCGTGCGCCAGCGCGGCGCTCAGCGCGGCCACGGCCTCCAGCCGCTCCGCCCGCAGATGCAGCTCCTGCAGCTGCTTCAGATCGGAGATGTCGGTGAAGATCGCGGTCACCGAGGGAGCCTCCTGCGCCTTCTGCTGGAACACCGTCGTGCTGAGCCCGATGGGAAACTGGCGTCCCTGGGCCGACGCAACGAGCCCCTCGCCGCGGCTGATCTTCCGGCCGTTGCGGATGCCGGTGGAGATCGCCGACCAGAGCTCGGATGAGCGGGTCCGGAGCTGGTCCAGCACCGGCTGCCCCATGAATGCCTCCGAGTCCAGGCGCAGGAGCCGCTCGGCCGTCGGATTGATGAACGCGAGCCGGCCGAGGCCGTCTACCGTAAGCACCCCCGAGCGGATGTTGTGCAGGATGTCGTCCGCCTCGAGCCGCACCCGGGTCAGCTCGGTCTCCAGCGACGCCTGCTCCGCATTGGCCTCGCGCAGCCGGTTGCTCAGCACGGCCACCAGGAGAAACACGATGTTGAACACCGCGAACTGGACCCAGAACGCCGTGTCGGGAACGATCGACTGCCCCCACACGACATCCGAGAGGAACATGAGCGACGCCGCCAGCGCCGTGAAGACACCGGCGCCCAGCGGCAGCAGCATCGTGTACGCGGCCACCACGAGCACGTAGAGCGCCGGGAAGGCCGACTTGGGCTCGCCCGACAGCTGCACCAGTGCCGTCACCAGCCCCAGGTCCACCAGCGCCTGGATCTGGAGGAACGGACGGCTGGGGATGATGCCGCGAACGAAGACCGCCCACGCCCCGTAACCCGTGAACGTGAGCGCGAAGATGACCGCCGTCGCGCTGATGAATGACGCGTACGGCTGCTTCGGGGACACCAGCGAGGCGCCCACGAGCACGGCGAGGGCAAGGACCAGCCGGCCGATGAACAGCCAGGTGAGCAGCGTGCGCTGGGTGGGGAGCGAAGCCCGGCCGATTCGACGCGGCTCGGGACCGGGTGTCGCCTCTACCCGCTCCGCGGCGGAAGATTCCATCGGGCCTCGGTACGGGAGTCTACCAGGGGGACGAGCGGCAAGATAACGGAACGCTTCACCATCCGTACAGCACCCGGTAGAGATCCCGATTGCGCTGCACGATCCGGACGTAGTCGCGGGTCTCCACAAACGCGATGCGCTCCGCGAACACCTCGGCGTCGTCCATGCCGTTCTTCTGCGCCCACCGGTCGACGCGGGAGATGCCGGCGTTGTATGCCGCCAGGACCCGCACCGGCTCCCGATACCGCGCGAGCAGCTCCGCCAGATGGACGGTGCCGATCGCCAGGCTGACGTCCGGCTGCCAGAGCAGCACCGGATCCCATTCGGTGAAGCCCCGCCCCCGGGCGACCGTCGCGCCTACGTCCGGCATCACCTGCATGAGGCCGCGCGCGCCCGCGCCCGAGGTGGCGGCCGGGTCGAACAGCGACTCCTGCCGGATCAGCGCCGCCACGAGCCCCGGCTCCAAGCCCTGGGATTTCGCTTCCGCGACCAGCGCGTCCGCGCTCACCACCGGATAAAGCAGCCGGTAAAGCCGTGCGTCGGCCGTCGCCCCCCGGGCCACCGCCCGCCGTGCGAGCCGAATGCCCAAGGATGCAAACCCGGCCGACCGGAAGGCCCCCGCCGCCGCGAGCAGGCGATCGACCGAGCGATCCGCGTCGCGGGCGATCTCCTCGCGCTCATAGCGCGCCTCGTCGGTGAGCCCGAGCCGGCTGAGGAGCGCGGCGCGGGCCATCGCGCTGTCCAGGTCGGGGACCGGCACGAACGAATCGGGGACCGCCGGCGGGCTCCAGGTCGCCGCGTCGAGCCGGCGCTCGCTGAGGCCTGCGTAGTAGGAGGCCGGATCGCGATCCATGACCCCGCGCCAGCGCTCGCGCGCCCGGGCGGAGTCACGCGCCTCGGCCCATGCCCGTCCCGCCCAGTAGAGAGCCGCGATGGATTCGTCTCCGGCGCGCGGGGCCGCCGCCAGGGACTCGAATTCCCGTGCGGCGTCCTTGGCGTGCCCGCGAAGCAGCGCGATGAGCGCCGCCTGGAGCCGCGCACCGGGCGCAAAGCGCGTCTCCGGAAACCGATGAGCCAGCTGCTGGAAGAGTTTGCGTGCCTCGTCGTCGTTGCGGTCGTCCGCGGCGAGATCGGCGAGCACCCAGAGCGCCGGGGTCGCCGCGGTCGTGTCCTTGGAGAAGTGTCGCGCCACATCTCTGAGAACCTGCTTCGCCTCGTCCAGCTGCCCGGCTCGGAGCAGAGCGCGCCCGCGCTGGTAGGCCGCGGTCCCGCCCAATGGCTCACGGGCGGGCACGCCGGCGTAGGCCACCGCAGCGTCGGTGTAGCGGCCGAGCCGGAACAGCGCCCCGGCATAGTCGAACCGGTCCTGGATCTCGCCCAAGCCCGCCGCGAAGGCCCGGGGGAATCCATCCGCCGCGCGCGCCGGAATGCCGGCAGGTCCGGCCGCCCGGGCCACGACCAGCTCCTCCTCGGGGGCGAGCTTGCCGAAGGCGCTGTCGAGCACGCCGATCGCCGCGCGCGCGTCGGCCGCCGGCGCCGGTGCGCCGATGAACGCCACGAGCTCGTGGCGGAGCTCATTCCGGCCAACCGTATCGGCGGACGCGGCGAGTCGGAGCCGGAGCGCGGTCGCCGGGCTGCCGAGCCGCAGATAGAACGTCCCGGCGCCGATCAGGTCGCCGAAGCGTTCCCGCGCCGACGCCTCGGTCGCGGGAACGCGCCCCTTCGCGACAGTGAGCCGCGTGGACGCGTACAACGTCGCCCGGCCGAGGGTATCGGCTGTGACGGCAGCGGCCCGGAGCCGCAACCAGTCGCCCACGGTGGGCACGAGGTCAGCCGCCCGGCTGTACGCGGCGGCCGCGCTGTCGCGTGCGCCCAGCCGGTCCTCCGCGCGTCCGAGAACGACCAGTGCCTCCGCCCTCGCCTTCGGATCGCCGAGCGCCTCCAGGGCCTCCCGGGCGTGCGTACCGGCCACGGTGTCCCGCCCGAGCTCCACCGCGGCCCGCGCGGCGAGGAGGAGCGCCGGCCCGCGGAGACGGGCATCGGACCAGGCCGAGCCCTCCAATAGCCGGGCGACCTCGGCCCACCCGCCCCAGCGGCTCGCGGCCGTCGCTGCGAGCAGGAGGGCCTCGGGTGTCCGCCGAGCCGAGTCGCGCAGCACGGGATCCAGCATGCGGCTGGCGCGATACGGCAGGCCGCGGGCGATCGCCTGGGACGCGGCGACGAGCAGCGTATCCGACGCGGCGACGACCACGGCCGAGGACTCGGCGGCGGCCGGGGACTGTGCCACGATGGAGGTCAGGCGGCCGAGCAGCAGGACGACGGCGAGCGAGAGCGAGCGGATCACGGTGCGGGGAATCTGGCGGGAGAGGGCGCTCAAGCAAAGTCGCGCGGGGGCCTTTGCGCCACCGGCGGCCTCGCACTTCATTATTCAGTGATGAGCGACACGCACGAACGGGTCCGGATCGACAAGTGGCTCTGGGCCGCCCGGTTCTTCAAGACCCGCTCGCTCGCCACCGAGGCCGTGGCCGGCGGCAAGGTCGAGGTGAACGGGGAGCGGGCCAAGCCGGCGAAGCCGGTCCAGGCCGGTGACGAGGTCCGGCTCCGTCAGGGACCCTACGAGTACGTGCTGCTGGTGCGGGGGCTGGCGGAGCGGCGCGGCCCTGCGAGCGTCGCTGCGTCCTTGTACCAGGAGCAAGCCGAGAGCCGGGCCGCGCGGGAGCGGGTGGCCGAGCAGCTCAAGCTGGGCGCGGCCGCCTGGGCTTTCGAGGAGAAGGGCCGCCCCACCAAGCGGGACCGGCGGGAGCTTGACCGGTTCCGCGGCCGCGACTGACCGCCCCCGCGGCTCAGCCCATGTTCTCGACCATCGCCCGGGCAAAGCCGCTCGTGGATACGAGCGTCGCGCCGGGCAGCAGACGCTCGAAGTCGTAGGTCACCCGCTTCTGCGCGATGGTCTTCTCCAGCGCGGCGATGATGCGGTCGGCCGCCTCGTGCCAGCCAAGGTGCCGGAACATCATTTCGCCCGAGAGGATGAGGGAGCCGGGGTTCACCTTGTCCTGGCCGGCGTACTTGGGCGCCGTGCCGTGGGTCGCTTCGAACACGGCGTGGCCGGTGAGGTAGTTGATGTTGGCGCCGGGCGCGATGCCGATCCCGCCCACCTGCGCAGCGAGGGCGTCGGAGATGTAGTCGCCGTTCAGGTTCATGGTGGCGATGACGCTGTACTCTTTCGGTCGAGTGAGGATCTGCTGGAGGAACGCGTCGGCGATCACGTCCTTGATCACGACGCCGCCCGGCAGCCGGCACCAGGGGCCGCCGTCCACCTCGACGGCACCGTACTCCTCGCGAGCCAGCTGATAGCCCCAGTCGCGGAAGCCGCCCTCGGTGAACTTCATGATGTTGCCTTTGTGGACCAGCGTCACGCTGGCGCACTTGTGGGCCACGGCGTAGTCGATCGCGGCGCGGATGAGCCGCTTGCTTCCCTCCTCCGACACGGGCTTGATCCCGATGGCGCTCGACTCCGGAAAGCGGATCGTCTGCACCCCGAGCTCCTCACGGAGATAGCGGATCAGCGCCCGGGCCTCCTCGGAGCGCGCCTTGTACTCGATCCCCGCGTAGATGTCCTCCGTGTTCTCGCGGAAGATCACCATGTTCACGTCCTGGGGCGCCTTGACAGGCGAGGGGACGCCCTCGAAATACCGGACGGGTCGAACACAGGCGTACAGATCGAGCTTCTGCCGGAGCGCCACGTTGAGCGAGCGGAACCCGCCCCCCACCGGCGTCGTGAGCGGCCCCTTGATCGCGACGAGGTGATGCGCAATGGCGGCCAGCGTGTCGTCGGGCAGCCAGCTGTCGAGCCGGTTCTTGGCCTTCTCGCCCGCGAGCACCTCGAACCAGACGATCCCGCGGGTCGAGCCGTACGCCTTGCGCACCGCACCGTCGAACACCTGCTGCGCCGCGCGCCAGATGTCGGGACCGGTGCCGTCGCCCTCGATGAATGGAATGATGGGATGGCTCGGAACCTCGAGACGCCCGTTTCGCATGATGATCGGGTCGCCCTGGGCAGGAGCGTGGAGATGCTTGTATGCGGGTGCGGAGAGCGTGGGCATAGCGGCCGGCGAGAGAGTGAAGTGGTCCCCGGTAAGTTAGTTGCCCGCACATGAAGGGCAACGCTCGCGCGGATCGCGCCACTGCCGTGCTCTTCGGCGAGTACGCCGCTTGGACCGCGGCGTTCGCGGACGTCACCCGCCGGGCCAAGCGGCGGTTCGAAGCCCGCGACTGGCACGGCACGCAGGCGGACGCCGCCGAGCGGCTGGCGCTCTACCGCCGGCACGTGGACGCCGCGGTTGCCTGTGTGGCCGAGCTGCTCGGGGCGGCCGTCCGCGAGCGGTCGACCTGGGCCCGGGTGCGCCCGGTCTATGCCGGGCTGGTCGAGGGTCGCCCGGACGCCGAGCTGGCGGAGACGTTCTTCAATTCCGCGAGCCGCGGCGTGCTGGGAACCGTCGGCGCCGACCCGGACACCGAATTCCTCGAGTTTCCCGCCAGCGGGCCGCTCGCCCGCAGCGGCCCCATGGTCTTCGACACCTATCGCGCCGAGAGCTCCAGCCACGATGCCATCGAGCGGCTGCTCGGCGCCTGCGCCTGGCAGGTGCCGTACGCCAACGCGGCGGGCGACGCCGTCCTCGTGGCCCGCGCGGTCGATGCCCGGCTGGCCGAGCTGGGCTGGCGCGGGGAACCGCTCGCGATCGACGTCCTGCGGTCGCCGTTCTACCGGAACAAGGGAGCGTATCTGGTCGGGCGGGTCCACGGCGGGCGCGAGCCGATCCCCCTCGTGCTGCCGCTGGTGCATGGTGACCGCGGCGTGGTCGTGGACGCGGTGCTGCTCACCCAGGACGAGGCCAGTGTCGTCTTCGGCTTCAGCTGGTCCTACTTCTTCGTAGACGCGCCCCACCCGCGCGGGCTGATCACGTTTCTCCAGTCGATGATGCCGCACAAGCGGGCGGACGAGCTGTACACGTCGATCGGCTACAACAAGCACGGCAAGACCGAGCTATACCGCGCCCTGCTCCGCCATCTCGAGCGGCCCGATGCCCGGTTCGCCTTCGCCGAGGGCGACGAGGGCATGGTGATGTGCGTCTTCACGCTGCCGACGTTCAACGTGGTCTTCAAGATCATCAAGGACCGGTTCGGCGCGCCCAAGAACACCACGCGTCGCGCGGTGATGGAGCGGTATCATTTCGTCTTCCAGCGCGACCGCGTCGGCCGCCTGGCCGACGCGCAGGAGTTCGAGAACCTCGAGTTTCGCCGCCGCTGCTTCCCCGACGACCTGCTCGCGTATCTCCAGCGGGAGGCGGCCCGGAGCGTGGAGGTGCAGGGCGAGACCGTGGTCGTGAAGCACGTCTACACCGAGCGGCGAGTGACCCCGCTCAACCTGTTCCTGGCACAGGCGGACGCCGGCACGGCGCGGGACGCGATCCTCGACTACGGGAACGCCATCAAGGATCTCGCCGGCGCGGACATCTTCACCGGCGACATGCTGCTCAAGAACTTCGGCGTGACCCGGAACGGGCGGGTGATCTGTTACGACTACGACGAGCTGTGCCTGCTGCAGGAGTGCGTTTTCCGTCGGCTGCCCCCGCCCCGCTCGCCCGAGGACGAGATGGCGGCCGAGCCCTGGTTTCATGTGGGAGAGCACGACGTGTTCCCCGAAGAGTTCGCCCCCTTTCTCGTCCCCGGCGAGCGGCTTCGAGCCACCTTCCTCGGCGCGCACGGTGATCTGCTGAACGTGGACTTCTGGACCGGCGTGCAGCGGCGGCTCGCAGAGGGGGAGATCTTCGACTTCTTCCCCTACCGGCAGAGCCGCCGGCTGCACCAGGACTAGCCCCAGCCGCCTACCGGAACACCCGAAAGAACAGATCGAAAAGCCGTCGCGCGGCGGGGGTGAGCTTCCCGCGCCGCCGGGCGTCGGCCGCCTTCCGGAAGATCTCCGCCTGCGTCGGGTAGGGGTGGATCGTCCGACCGATCCCCTCGAGGCCCACGCCGTTCACCATCGCCACTCCGATCTCGCTGATCATGTCGCCGGCGTGCTCGGCCACCAGGGTCGCGCCGAGGATGCGGTCGCTGCCGCGCTGGAGATGGACGCGGAAGAAGCCCTCGGTCTCGCCGTCGAGCACGGCACGATCCACGTCCTCGAGCGGCAGGGTTAGCGTCTCGACGGGGGTTCCGGCCGCGCGGGCCTCGGCTTCGTAACGGCCCACGTGCGCGACCTCGGGGCTGGTGTACGTGCACCAGGGCAGCACGAGCCGGCTCGCCCGCAGGCGCCGGAAGAGGAGTGCGTTCTGGACCGCGAGCCGGGCCTGGAAATCCGAGTTGTGGGTGAACTTGAACCGGGAGGCCACGTCGCCCACGGCGAACACCCGCGGGTTGGATGTGCGCAGCCGGTCGTCCACCACCACCCCGCCCGTGTCGTACCGCACGCCGGCCAGGTCCAGTCCCAGCCCCTCGACGTTAGGCGACCGCCCCGTCGCCACCAGCAGCGCGTCCGCGGGGATTCGCTCCTCCAATCCTTCAGCCGCAACGACGACCAGCTTGGCCGACCCCTCCCGCTCCACTCGCAGCACTCGGGCCGGCCGCATGAGCCGGACGCCGTCGCGAGCCAGGGCCCGCTCCACCAGCGTGGCCGCGTCGGCGTCTTCCTTCGGCAGGACGTGCGACCCGCGGTCCACCAGCGTCACCCCGCTCCCGAACCGCGCGAACGCCTGCGCCAGCTCGCAGCCGATCGGGCCGCCGCCGATCAGCACGAGGCGCGCCGGAAGCGCCGTGAGCTCGAACACGGTCTCGTTCGTGAGGTAGTCCGTCCCCGCGAGCCCCGGAACATCGGGCACCGCGGGTCGGGCCCCGGTCGCGATGATCGCCCGCCGGAAGCTCAGCCGTCTGCCGTCGACCTCGATGCAGTCTGGTCCGACGAAGCGGGCATCGCCGAGAAAGACGTCTACGCCCATGTGCCGGAAGCGGGGAGCGCCATCAATGCCACTGAGGTCGGCGCGGAGGCGGCGCATCCGGGCCATCGCCGCCCCGAAGTCGCCGGGCCCTGTCACCGCGGGGCCGCCGAAGTCGTCCCGCGCGCGCGCGGCCTCCCGCCAGGCACGCGCGGCGCGGATCACGCCCTTCGAGGGCACGCACCCGACGTTGAGGCAGTCGCCCCCCATGAGGTGCCGCTCGACCAGTGCGACCCTCGCGCCCAGCCCGGCGGCGACAGCGGCACTCACCAGACCGCCGGTGCCGGCTCCGATCACGACGAGATGGTAGCGCGGCTTGGGGGCCGGGTTCGCCCACCCCGGCGGGTGCACCTCCTCGAGCAACCTGCGGTTGTATTCGTCGAGCGGCTGGATCAGGAGTTGGGGATCGGGCACGCTAGGCTGGAGCGCTCGCGCCCGGTGTGTCGGCCGTGGCCTCGGCGAGCGCTTTGCGGGCGGTGCGCGTGATCAGCACGGTGACGACGATCGTGGCGGCGAGGCCAATGCCCAGCACCGCGTAGTACCCAACGCCCCGGGGCGGCGCCGCCCCGCCGGCAAGCGCCGCCACGTCGCCTGCGACTTTGCCCGAGTAAACGTAGATCAGGGACGCCGGGAGCACCCCGGGCATCGCGAGGAGGAAGTCCGTGAAGCGGACCTGGGTGAGCCCGAGACCGTAGTTGAGCCAGATAAAAGGGAACACCGGCGACAGCCGCAGCAGGAGGACGATCCTCCACCCTTCCCGTCCGATGGCCCGGTCGATCGTC
>JBGQIW010000009.1:0-43371 GCA_041498715.1 Gemmatimonadota bacterium
TACGCCTCCCAGAACTCGGGCTCCGCCGTGACGTCCTGCCCCGGGGAGAGCACCCGGATGGACACCAAGGTCGCCTGGCCCTCGAGCACGGCCTGCGCCGCGGTCAGCCGGTCGTTGCTGTGGATGTCGTGCAGGATCGAGTCGAGCGGCAGATACTGGCCCTGGAGCGCGTGCACCATCTCGTGCGCCAGGACCAGCTTGAGCTGGAGCGGATCGGCACCCGCGACGCCGAAGAACATCGTCGAATCGGGATCGTAGAAGCCGGCCACCTGCTCGCTATAGAGGTCCACGAGCAGGCGCTCGAGATCGAGCGTGTCAGGAAGCATCCCGAGCAGGCGATACGCCGCCTCGACGCCGCGCACCCGTTCCGCCGGGAGCTCCTGGCGGAGCTTCGCGATGAGATAATTTCGGACCTGTTCCCGGCTCCTCAAGGCCGAGTTGGGCGTGCGCTTGAAGCGGAGCCCCGCCGCCCGCTCCACCGCCGGCTTGAGACTGTCCACGAGGTGGGCCAGGCCGGCATCCCGCTGCGCCCGGACCGGCTTGCCCCGGCACGCGAGCGTGAGTGCGACGGCGGCGGCAGCGGCGGCCAGGGCGCGCCTCACGCGATCCCCATCGCGCCCAGGTACCAGGCATAGAGCGGCGGACCGACGACGTACGCCGCAGCGGCGCCGAGCGCCAGGAAGATCCCGAACGGCACCAGCTGCTTGCGGCCTGCGAGGGCCAGCGGCACGAAAATCAGGCTCCCCAGCAGCGCTCCCAGGAAAATCGTGAGCAGCACGCCTTGCCAGCCGAGGAAGGCGCCCACCATCGCCATCATCTTGATGTCGCCGCCGCCCATCGCATCCTGCTTGAGCATCCAGCTGCCTGCCGCCCCGACGAGCCACAGGAGCCCGAAGCCGACGGACGCGCCCAGCAGTGCCTGCCCCAGGGCCTGAACCCCGCCGGCCAGCGCGAAGAGGAGGCCCAGGCCGAGTCCGCCCCAGGTGAACTCGTCGGGGATGATGTAGGCCCGGGCATCGGTCATGGCGATCCCCAGCAGCACGGTGCCGAACACAGCACCCCGGAGCGCTTCGATGGTGGGGCCGGCGCGCCAGACCATCAGCGCCCAGATCAGCGCGGTGGTCAGCTCGATGAGCGGGTACTGGATCGAGATGGGCTCGCCGCAGTGGCGACAGCGTCCCCGCAGCAGGAGCCACGACAGCACGGGGACGTTGTCGTACCACGCGACGCCCGCAGCGCATCGGGGGCAGCGGGACGGCGGGCGCACGACCGACTGCTTCGGCTCCGCCCCCCAGCGCAGGATGCACACGTTGAGGAAGCTGCCGAAGACGCCGCCGACTACGCCGGCCAGGAGGATCAGGAGCGGTCGCACCTCCGCCAGATCAGCCGGCACGCTTCACCTCATGGAGAAGGATTCCCGCAGCGACCGCGACGTTGAGCGACTCGGCTCCCGGCAGGAGCGGAATCCCGACTCGGCGGACGGCGAGCGCGGCCAGCGTGGGGCTCACGCCCGCGCCTTCGCTGCCGAGCGCGAGCGCGATGGGACGCCGGCGGCTCGGCCCGCCCGCCACGGTTTCGACCGGCGCACCCTGGGCGTCGGCGACCCAGAGCTCGACTCCCTGGGCCGCCGCCCACTCCCCGAACTCCGCATGGTCGGCGGAGACGGCCGGCAGTCGGAACAGCGCCCCCATGCTTCCGCGCAGCACCTTGGGGCTGTAGAGCTCCGCCGTTCCCTTGAGCGCGATGACCCCGCTGCCGCCCAGGGCGAAGGTGGTCCGGAGTATGGTCCCGACGTTGCCGGGATCCTGCACGCCGTCGAGCACCAGCACGACGGCGCCGACACCGGTGGGGACGTCGGCCAGGCTCCAGCGACGCGGCTCGATCACGGCGACGACACCCTGCGGATGCTCGGTGTCGGCGAGCTCGACCAGCTCCCGATCGGTCACCGGCGTGAGCGCGACGGCTGCGCGCTCGAGCGCCGCCTTGAGCGCCGTGCCGCGGGTGGTACCTTCGAGAGCCGGGGCGACCGCGGCGCCCCGGAATCCGATGCCGGTCGCCAGCGCCTCCTCGATCAGGCGGACGCCCTCCGCGAGGGCGAGACCGCGACGCTCGCGACCTCGGCGAAGCCGAAGGTCCCGGATCAAGGTCTGCAAGGAGCCCGACATGCGCAGCGTCCTCGGCCGCGGGGCCGCGTGAAGATAGCTCTCACCATCGCCGGCTCGGATTCCGGCGGCGGCGCCGGGATCCAGGCCGACCTCAAGACGTTTCACCAATTCGGCGTCTTCGGCACGTCGGTGATCGTCGCCGTCACCGCCCAGAACACCCGGGGTGTGCGCGCTGTGGAGGCGGTATCGCCGGCGTTGGTGACCGCGCAGCTCGCAGCGCTGGCCGAGGATCTGCCCCCCGACGCGCTCAAGACCGGCATGCTGGCCGAGGCCGGCCTCGTGCGCCTTGTAGCGGAGGCGATCCGGGCGAACGCCTGGCGCCCGCTGGTCGTCGACCCGGTCATGGTCGCGACGTCGGGCCATCGCCTGCTCACGGCCGACGGCGAGACCGCGATCCGCGAGGCGTTACTGCCGCTGGCCGCACTGGTGACCCCGAACCTCGACGAAGCCGGCATCCTCACCGGCCGGCCCGTGACCAACGCCGCGGGGATGGAGCGGGCGGGCGCATCGCTCGTGGCGTCGGGAGCGACGGCGGCGCTCGTGAAGGGGGGCCACCTTCCCGGGGACGTCCTCACCGACGTGCTCGTCACCCGCAACGGAGCTCGCCGCTTCACCCATGCCCGCATCGGTGCCCGCCCCATGCACGGCACCGGCTGCACGCTCTCCGCCGCGATCACGGCGGGTCTGGCCCTCGGCCGGCCGCTCGAGGAGGCGGTGACGGATGCCCTCGACTTCGTGCACCGAGCCATCGTTGCCGCCCCACCGATCGGCGGCGGAGCGGGGCCGCTGAACCACACTGTCTCCGCCCCACCCACCGGTGAACGGTGAACGGGGGCGCACCGTTGACCGTTCACTGTTTACCGCAATTCAAACGGCTCCATGTGGATCAGCACGCCCGCCACTTCCGGGACGGTCTGCCGAATGGCGGACTTCACCATCCCGCTCAGCACGTGCGCCGCGTGCAGCGGCAGGGTCGGGTCGGCCTGCACGTGCAGGTCCACGTAGTAGCCTAAGCCGGCCTTCCGCACTTTGAGCTTCTCAATGGCACAGACCCCCGGCACGCCGCGCGCGGCCGCCGCGACCCGCCCGCGCATCTCTTCACCCGGTGCGCGGTCCATCAGATCGTGGATCGCCGGCCGGAGTATGCCGACCCCGTTGTACACGATGATCGTGGCGGCGACGAGGGCGGCCCAGTCGTCCGCCGACTCCCAGCCCGGGCCGCCGATCAGGGCGATGCTGATGCCGATGAACGCCGCCGCCGAGGTGATCACGTCGCTGCGGTGGTGCAGCGCGTCGGCCCGCACGGCGGTGCTGCCGACGTCAGTGCCGATCTGCACGACCCGGCGGAACAGCACCTCCTTCACCAGGATCACGCCGACCAGCACCGCCAGCGTGAACGGCCGGGGCGTGTGGTGCGGCGTCACGATCTCCCGCACCGACTCGACGGCGATCCCTATGGCCGCGGTCAGGAGCAGCAGCGCCACCGCCGCGGCCGCGATCGCCTCCGCCTTCCCGTACCCGAACGGATAGGCGTCGTCGGCGGAGCGGGACGCGATCCGGAGCCCACCCCACACGATGAGCGACGAGAAAATGTCCGCGGTGGACTCGACCCCGTCAGCGATGAGCGCGTAGGAGCGGCCGAACACGCCCGCGAGGATCTTCACGGCGGCGAGCACGGTGTTGATCAGCATGCCGACCTGCGCCGTGCGGATGCCGAGCCGGGTCCCATCGCTCATGCGACGCCTGCCTCGCTAGAGCCGCGCAACGATCCCCTCCACCAGGCTTCCGAGAGCACCCTTCACCCGCTCAGCGGCGGCCATGACATCCGCGTGTGACAGCCTGGCCGCCGTGATGCCGGCGGCGGCGTTCGTGATCGTCGAGACGCCGACGCAGCGGAGGCCTCGCGCACGGGCCGCGACGACTTCAGTGACCGTGGACATGCCGACCGCGTCCGCGCCCAGGCGCTCGAGCATCCGGATCTCGGCCGGGGTCTCGTAGCTCGGGCCCAGCACGCCGGCGTAGACGCCCTCGTCGAGCCGAATGCTCCGCTCCCGCGCGACATCGCGCGCAACGGCGCGGAGCGCAGCATCGTAGGGGTCGGACATGTCGGGAAACCGCTCCTCCCCAGCCAGCACCGGGCCGATCAGCGGGTTCCGGAACGTCAGGTTCACATGATCGGCGACGAGCATCAGGATACCGGGGGTGAACGTGCGCCGGATACCGCCGGCGGCGTTCGTGAGGACCAGGACGCGAACGCCCAGCTCGGCGAACACCCGGATCGGGAGCGCACAGGTGGCCGCGTCGTGGCCCTCGTACATGTGGAACCGGCCCCGCTGCAGGAGCACGCCCCGCCCGGCCAGTGTCCCCGCGACCAGCTCCCCCTCGTGGCCTGGCACCGTGGGCAGCGGAAAGCCGGGCACATCGGCGTACCCGATCCGTACCGCCTCGCCGATCCGCTCGGCGAACCCGCCCAGGCCGGAGCCGAGTACCACGGCGACCTCGGGCCTGCGGCCGCCGAGGCGGGCGCGGATCGCGCCGCCCGCGGCGGCGATCAAATCCGTCGGGGTCACAGGAGCATGCCCGCGATCGCGGCGGAAAGGAAGTTCGCCAGGGTGCCGGCGAGCATCGCGCGGAATCCGAGCCTGGCCAGGTCGGCCTTTCGTTCCGGCACCAGCGCGCCGATGCCGCCGATCTGGATCCCCACCGAGCCGATGTTCGCGAAACCCGCCAGTGCGAAGGACGCAATCGTGAACGACCGCGGGTCGAGCGTCGGCTTGAGCGGACCGAGCTGCGAGAATGCGATGAACTCGTTCAAGACCGCTCGGGTCCCCAGGAGGCCACCGACCACGGAGCAGTCCTTCCAGGGGACACCCAGTGTCCAGGCCACCGGGCTGCCCACCCATCCGAGCACGGTCTGGAGATCGGGCGGAATCCACCCGGCCACTCCATGGATGGCTCCCAGAATGCCGTTCACCATCGCGACCAGGGCCACGAACGCGACCAGCATCGCGATCACGTTGAGCATGAGGTACAGCCCCTCGCCGGTCCCCCGCGCCGCCGCACCCACGACGTTCGGATCGGGACGCGGCAGATCGATCTTCACGGTGCCGAAGGTCTCCGGGCGCTCGGTCTCGGGCTCGAGCAGCTTGGCCATCATGATGGTGCCGGGCGCAGTCATGATCACGGCCGTGAGCAGGTGGCGGGCCTCGACCCCGAAGGCGATGTACGCGCCCATGATCGCGCCGGACATGTGCGCCATCCCCGAGGTCATGACGGCCATCAGCTCGGAGCGGGTGAGCCGCGCGAGAAACGGCCGGATGGTAAGGGGCGCCTCCGACAGGCCCATGAAGATCGAGGCGGCCACGTTCAAGCTCTCCGCCCCGCTCGCTCCCATGAGCCGGCTCATCACCGCCGCGAAGACCCGGACCACGGGCTGCATCACGCCCAGGTGATACAGGATCGCGAACAGAGCGGAGATGAAGATGATGCCGGGCAGGACCTGGAACGCGAGGATCACGCCCAGGCTCGAGTGTTGTTTCCCCAGCTCGCCGAAGACGAACGCCGACCCGGCGTAGGAAAAGCCCAGCAGGGTCGTCACACCCTGGCCCAGGAGCCGGAAGAGCTCCCTTCCGGCGGGAACCCGGAGGACGAACAGCGCGAAGGCGAGCTGGAGGCCCAGGCCCCAGGCCACCACGCTCCACCGGATCGCCCGGCGATCGCGCGACAGGGCCACGCCGAGCGCGACGATGAGCGCGATCCCGATCAGTCCGGTGAACCGTCCCATCAGCGGGTCGTCCCGAGCTCGGTCCGTATCCGCTCGAGCAGCGCGCGGCGAGCCGGCCAAGGGAGAAACGCCGCCGCGACACCGTCGAGGATCATCCGGTCGATCTCCTCTCGGGTGAAACCGAGCGCCCGGTGGGCAAGCCAGTACTCGTCGGTGATCGTCGTCCCGCTCATCAACCAGTTGTCCGACGAGAGCGAGACCGAGAGACCGGCATCCACGTATCGCCGGACGGGATGCTCCTCCGCTCGCGCGACCACGTGGGTTTGCAGGTTGCTCGTCAGGTTGATCTCGACATGGATACGCCGATCCCGCACGTAATCCTGAAGCGCAAAATCTTCATGGAGGCGCGTGCCGTGGCCCAGGCGGTTGGCCCGGCAGCGATGTACCGCCTCGGCGACGGACTCCGCGCCGGCCCCCTCTCCCGCGTGCACCGTGATGCCGAGCCCCCCTTGCTCCGCGATCTCGAAGGCGCGTCGATGCGGTGACGCGGGCTGACCCGCCTCCCCCCCGGCGAGGTCGAACCCGACCACGCCCCGCTCCCGCCAGGCCACTGCGTGCCGGGCGATCTCCTCCGAGAGCGCGGGCGGCAGGTGCCGGAGGGAGCAGTGAATCGCCCGGGCGACGACCCCGAACTCGGCCTCGCCCCGGGCCAGGCCATGCAGCTCGGCGGCGGTGATCGCGTCAAGAGAAAGCCCGCCTGCGCGGCTCAGGACCGGACAATAGCGAACCTCGAGGTACCGGACGTTCTCCCGGGCCGCGTCCGCCACCATCTCGTAGGCCACCCGCTCGATCGCCTCCTCCGTCTGGAGCAGCGCGACCGTGATGTCGAACCCCCGCAGGTAGTCCTCGAGGTGCCGCGCGCCTTCCACGAGCATCGCCCGGCGCAACGTGTCGGCATCGTTCGCCGGGAGTCGGACGCCTGCACCCGCGGCCAGCTCGAGCATGGTCGCGGGCCGGAGCGAGCCGTCGAGGTGCACGTGCAGCTCCGTCTTGGGGAGCCGGGCGATCAGCTCACGGGTGAGCATCATCGCCATCCGCCGGGCCACCGGGCTTCGCCGAACGCACGACCCGCAAGATGGCCCCCGCCGACACCGGGGCCTCAGGTGCGAGGCGAACGCCGCGGCCGTCGGTGAGGTAGGCCCGCCCCGCGTCGAGCGCCGCGCCCAGATCGGGATCGGCCGCGCGCACGGCGGCGGCAGCCGGGGAGGCGGCCGGCACGTCGACCGGGCGCTCGTTCACGTAGACCCGAGCCGTCACCGTCGGACCTCCCGGAAACGGATCTGCTCGGGCGGCGCGACCGGCTGCGGCAGCCGGCGAAGATAGGCCACGAGCGCGTCCAGGTCACTGAGTCGCGACGCCGCGGCCGGCCGGCCCGCGAGCATCGCGTACTCGGGGCGCCCCGGCAGCGGCTCGGCCACTGCCAACCGATAGCTCGAGCCGTCCTTGAGCTCGCGACCGTCGTCGAAGCGCACCCGACGGACGCGGCGCCCTGCCGGAGCGCCGGGGTCGTACTCGACCACGATGCCGGAGACGTGGGCGCTTGGCACGCCGGTAGCCAGCACCTGCTCCAGCGCCTGGCGCAGCACCGCACCGGTCACGCTAAGCAAGGCGAGCGGACGCGGCGGCTCGTGGAGGGCCAACAGCTGCCACCAGGTCACCGGCCCGGCCGCCAAATCCCCGCCGATAGCTGCGGTCCGGACCAGACTCGCGTCGGCCCGGAGCACGTTCCGCTGCGCGTCGGCGACGAGATCGCCGAGGGGCGACTCGCCCTCGGTGTTTCGGCCGAGCGGCAGCTTCATCCGCGCGATGACGCGGCGGCCGAGCGAATCGGCCTCGGCCTGCGCCCGGGCCACGATCACCGCAGTGCCCGAGTCGGGCGGGATCCGGTCCGGATCGATCGGCTCGAGCCGTACCTGCACCTCCCGCGAGCCGACCACGGTCCGCACCAGATCCACGACGCCGAGCTCCGCGGCCCCGGGACGGGCCCGCACCACCGGGATCCGGCCGACGCGCGTCCCGGCCGATCCCTCGCCGCCGCTGACGACCACGTCCACCGGCGCGTCCTGGAGCTGGCGGGCGAGCTCCGGCCCGTCTTCCGGACAGGGTCCGCCACGGCACCCTACCCCACCGTCCGCCAGCACCACCGTGACGTCGGGTCGCTCGCTCTGCGCGGCGGCGAGTGCCTCCTTCAATCCCGCAGCACCGGCGCCGAACGTGATGCCGCGCACCCCGGCGTCTTCGAGCAGCGCCGCCGCCGAGGGGCTCACATATCCCACCAGCGCCAGCTTGAGCGGGCCTGCGGGCAGCACCTTGAATGGCACCGCCCAGTCGGGGCGCCGGCCGGACGCCGAATCCCGGACGTTGGCGCCGAGCCACGAGAACCGTGACTGGGCCATGCGCTGGCGGAGCGTGTCGAGAGACCAGGTGAAGTCGCGCGCGCCCAGCGCCGTGGCATCGAGGCCCAGTCGGTTCAGAACCTCGACCGACCAGCGGCCGGCGGTGAGATCCGCCGCGGGTGTGCCCTCGAGCGCGTCCCCGGTGCTCACGCGGACCGTGGGGCAGCGGCACTCCGCCGCGGCCCGGTCCGCCGCTGCCTTGAGTGCGGCCGCACGCGGCGTCACGGCCCCGCGGAAGTCGCCCAGGACCAGCACCCGGAGCAGGATGGAGTCCTGCGGCGCCGGCGCGGCGGGTGCCCGCGGGGCGCCGCCGAAAAGCCGTCGCACCTGATCGGCCAGCTCGGGCGGAATGATCCGCCAGTCGGCCTGGGCGTAGTCGGCCGGGTCCAGGTGGCCACGCGCGCGGATGTCAGCGATCAGGAGGTCGCGGATGTTCTCGTCCCGGTCGTAGACTACCGGCGCGTCGCGGAGCATGGTGAACCCGCCCCCACCCGACTGCCGGTAACTGTTCAACGCCAGCGTGAAGCTGTCGCCCGGGGCGACCGGCCGGCCCCGCACCGCGAGGTTCCGGATCCGGCTCCCGACCGGCAGCCGCAGATCGATGTCGTAGGTCGCACCCGCCACCATGTCGTAGTTGTAGCCGGGCGCGGCGGGATCGAGGCCGGCCCGGCCGAGTGAGTCGGTCGTGTAGTAGCGCGCGCTCTGCTCCAGGTAGGTCTTGAGCTGGGCGCCCGAAATCCGCACGGCCCGGAGCGTGTTCTCGTAGGGGTAGAGCGCGAATACATCGCGCCGCCGCACGTCGCCGTCGGGGAAGCCAGCGCTGGTGTTGAACGCGGTCGCCGCGGACAGGTCGGCCCCGCTCCGGGCCTTCTGGACCGCCTGGATGTAGCCGATGACCGGCGTCGGCTCGGCCCGTGCGAGCGCGCTCGGCATGGCTCCGCGGGAGTCGCCGAGTGACTGGTTCACCCACTCCCGCACGGCCGTCTTGAGCGGGGCCTGCCGCGCCGTGAGGCGGGCCGAGGGCGGCACCGCGGCCAGGTCCACCGATTCCGCCCGGATCCGTACGACCTTCGCGCCGGTGGCCGCCGGCACGAGATCCACGTAGACCACGGCGAGGGTCTGCGCGTACGGCTTCGGCTGCACGAAGTGGACGCCCCCGAGAACGGAGTCACGCATGAAACGATGCGTGTGCCCCACCACGACCAGATCCGGCCGCACCGGCAGCCGTGCCAGCGCCGCCGAGGGGTTCTCCGGGCCGACACCCGCCGTGTCGTAGGAGCTGGCTTCGTCCATTCCACCATGCACCACCGCGACCACGAGATCGGATTCGCGCCGCATCGCCGGCAGAATCCCCGCCGCGCTCTCGACGATGGGCGC
This sequence comes from Gemmatimonadota bacterium, assembly GCA_041498715.1. Classification (GTDB taxonomy): domain Bacteria; phylum Gemmatimonadota; class Gemmatimonadetes; order Gemmatimonadales; family GWC2-71-9; genus DASQPE01. Next base: position 9,723 of record JBGQIW010000009.1, read on the forward strand.
CACCCGCACCCGGCCTCGCACCGCCTTCCGGCTCCAGACCATCACCCCGGGGGTGGTGAAGCCGGCGACGCCGACGCGGATCCCGTTCCGCGTCACCACCACATAGGGCGGGAACTCTAGCGTGTCGCCCGGGAGGCCCCGGATGTTGGCGCTCACATAGCGGAAGGTCGCCGCGGCCACGGCGCGCCCGAACACCGGCAGCCCGAAGTCGAACTCGTGGTTGCCGGGAGTCGCGACGTCGTAGCCGATGAGATTCATTGCTTCGACCAGCGGGTTGGGGTCGCGCGGCTCCGCCCTGGCGTAGTAGTCTGCGAACGGCTCGCCCTCGATCAGGTCACCCGCGTCAAGCACCATCACCTGCCCGGGATAGCGTGCCCGCAGCGAGTCGATGACGGTCGCGGCCCGGGAGAGACCGCCCGGAAACGGCCGGTCCGACACGTAATCCCAGTCGGTGGCGTGGCCGTGGACGTCGGTGGTGGCAACGAGAACGAGGTGGATGGTGTCGGCGGGTGCCGAAACGACTGCCGCGGCGAGCAGCAGGGCATGGAGCATTAGGGAATATAGCCGCCGCTTCCCTTGCTTTCATTCGCTCAAATGCATATATGTCCCCGCGCATATGCGCGACCCGACCTCCGCCACCGACCTTCTGCTCGCGGTTGCCGAGCCCACCCGGCTCCGCATCGTGAACTGCCTGGCGGCCGCGCCGCTCTTCGTCTCCGACCTACAGGCGGTGCTCGACCTGCCGCAGCCGACGGTCTCGCGCCATCTCCAGGTCCTGCGGCGCGCCGACCTGGTCGCGGACACGCCGGTTGCCCAGTTCGTCTTGTACCGCCTGCGCCGCTCGCCGGACGCGCCGGGCCGCCTGCTCGCGGCGGTCGTGGACGCGCTGGGCCAGGACGAACGTCTCCGCACCGAGCGGCAGCGGGCCGCCGACCGCAGCCGCTCCCACACCCGGGCGCGGGTGTAGACCCGAACGCCGTGCTTTCAGGCCGACGCACCGAGGGCTCGATGACTGACGTCAATGCCGCGCATCGCATTCTCGTGGTGGACGACGAGCCCGACATCACGGCGCTCGTGGCTTACCACCTCGCCAAGGCGGGGTACCGCGTCTCCACCGCCGCGACCGGTCCCGACGCGCTCAAGGCGGCCCGGGAGGAACGGCCCGACATCGTCGTCCTCGACCTGATGCTGCCCGGGGTCTCGGGCTACGATGTCCTGGCCGAGCTGCGGCGGCGAGAGGAGACCCGCGAGGTCGGCGTGATCCTGCTCACCTCCAGACGTGAGGAGGCGGACCGGATCCGGGGCCTCTCCCTGGGCGCGGACGATTACCTCACCAAGCCGTTCTCTCCCCAGGAGCTGTCGCTTCGGGTGCAGGCCGTCCTGCGCCGGCTGGGCGCGCCCGCCGTGTCGGCGGGGTCGACCCTCGCAGCCGGACCGATCTCGATCGACCGCTCGGCGCATCGCGTGACGATCGGGGGGCAGGAGCTGACGCTCACGGCCACGGAATACAAGCTGCTGCTCACGCTCATCGAGCGACGGGGACGGGTGCAGACCCGGCCGCAGCTGCTCGAGACGGTCTGGGAGGCGCAGCCGGACATCCAGACCCGCACAGTGGACATGCATGTCCAGCGCCTGCGCACGAAGCTGGGTGAGGCGGGAAAGCTGATCGAGACGGTGCGGGGCTTCGGGTACCGATTTCGGTCAACCGAGCGGGCAACGCGGGTCCGATGACCTTCGCACGGCGGCTGGTGCTCGGGACGGTCCTCGTTCTCCTCTTCACTATCCTGGTGCTGGTCTGGAGCGCAGAGCGCGCGCTCCGCCGCGACCTCGAGTCGGCGGTCGCGCGGCGGCTGCTGCGCGAGGCCGCGCTCGTGTGCGACGCCATTCCGCCGGACAGCGCGGCGTGGTCCGGCGCTGTCGGGCGGCTCGCGCGCCAGAGCGGCGTGCGCATCGTGCTGCTCGACCGCACCGGGCGGCCCCTAGCCGACAGCGATCTGCCCCCGGGGGCCGCGCCCGGCCCGGCGGCATTCGCCGCCGACTCGGACGTGCAGGCGGTGCTCGCCGGGGCGCCCGATCCCGTCGTCCACCGCGGTGCCCGCGGGGACGACCGAATGTACGCCGCGGTAAAGGGTGGGCCGGGCGTCGTCCGTCTGGTGGCGAGCCTGGCCCCCGTGGACGAGACCGTGCACCGAGCCCAAGCCGCGATCGCGGGTGGCGCCATCGTCGCCCTCGCCCTCGGCAGCTTGCTGGCGTTGGTGGCCGGCCGGTCGATCACCCGGCCGTTGAGCGGCTTGGTCGGGGCCTCCCGGGCCATCGCCGCCGGCGCGTTGCCCCGCTTCCCCCGCTCCGGCATCCCGGACATCGATGCCCTGGTGCGGGCGCTCCGGCAGATGCACCGGCAGCTCGCCGACCGCTTCGAGGAGCTGCGCCGGGAGCGGGCCGAATCGGCGGCGCTGGTGGAGGCCATGACCGAGGGCGTGATCGCGGCGGACGGCCGCGGGCGCATCACGACGGCGAACGCGGCGGCACGTCGCCTCCTGGGGTACGGAGCGCACGAAACCCTGCCCGATCTGCCGGCACTGTTCCGCGCCAAGGCGGCTCGCGAGGTCGTGGACGCGGCGCTCGACGGGACGCCGGTGCAGAACCGCGAGATCGAGCTGGATGGCAGCATGCTGATCGTGAACGCGCGTCCGCTGCCGGCCGGCGGCGCCCTGCTGGTGCTGCACGACGTGACCGAGATCCGGCGGCTCGAGGCGGTGCGCCGCGACTTCGTCGCGAACGTGTCGCACGAGCTCAAGACCCCGCTGACCTCGATCTCGGGCTATGCGGAAACCATCCTTACGGATCGGCCGGAGCCCGCGCTCGAGCGGCGCTTCCTGGAGACGATCCTGAGCAACGCCAGGCGGATGCAACACCTGGTCGACGATCTGCTCGATCTCTCCCGCATCGAGTCGGGCCGCTGGGTGCCGGAGCCGGAGTCGGTGGACGTGGCCGGCGCGGCGCGGGAGGCATGGGCCGCACTCGGGGACCGCGCCGCCCACGGCGTCGAGCTGGTCCTGGCTCTCGCGCCGGACGCACCAGCCGTGGCTGCCGACCCGGACGCCGTGCGCCAGATCCTGACCAACCTCACGGACAACTCGCTCCGGTATACCCCGGCCGGCGGGCGCATCACCTGCTGGACCCGGGCCGATGAGGGCGGGGTGGTTCTGGGGGTGACGGACACCGGGCAGGGGATTGCCACCGAACACCTGCCACGCGTCTTCGAGCGGTTCTACCGGGCCGACTCCTCCCGTTCGCGGGAGGAGGGGGGCACCGGCCTCGGCCTTGCGATCGTGAAGCATCTGGTCGAGGCCCACGGCGGCCGGGTGACCGCCGAGAGTGAGCGCGGCCGGGGAACTACCGTGCTCTGCTGGTTCCCCTCCCCCGCTCCGGGAGCAACGCCGGCCTGACCGACGCCCGCCTATGCCCCTCCCGTTACAACGATGTTACGACCGCATGGCCCGCGCGTGACGGCTGACCGGCCTCTTTGGGGCTGCTTGAAACGCCCCGTGGCGCGGGCAGCGCCGCAACTCACAAAGAATAGGAAAGGCCATGCGCCTGGCAGCTTGTCGGTCTGCCGTTCTCGGCACGGTGCTGGTGGGGTCGGTCGTCTCGCTTGCAAGCGCGCAGGCCCCGAGCGTCACGGTGGGCGGAGTGCTCTACACGCAGTATCTGTACGAGCTCCACAAGGACTCGGTCACCAACAGCAACCTGAACAACTTCGACGTCACCCGCGCCTACATCAACATCATCGGGAAGTTCAGCTCCGGCGTCGGGGCCCGCATCACGCCTGACGTCTACCGAAATGTCGACGGCTCCCTGGCTTTCCGCCTCAAGTACGCGTTCGCGACGTGGACGCCGGAGGGCAGCCCGCTGACCTTCAAGCTCGGGCAGATCCACACGCCCTGGCTCGATTGGGAAGAGGCCCTTTGGGACTACCGTATGCAGGGCACCATGGCGCTCGAGCGTTTCCACAACCCGGCGGGCGCAGGGTTCCTCTCATCCTCCGACCTCGGCGCCGGCATCGACGGCAAGTTCGGGCTCGACCTGGTGAACTTCCAGGTCGGCGTCTACGACGGCGAGTTCTACAGCAAGCCCGAAGGCGACGAGCACAAGGACGTCGCGGGGCGGCTCTCCATTCGGGTGCTCGAGAGCGACGACCACAGCCGCGTGGGTGGCCTTCGCGTCACGGGCTACGCCGGTATCGGCAAGCCGACGGGCGGCGGGCGCCGGAATCGCTTCATCGGCATACTGTCCTACAAGGCCAAGCTCTTCACGCTCGGCGCAGAGTACGCGCGCGTGAGCGACTCGCTGACCAACGGACCGCCGTCCACCGGTGCCGCGACGCCGTTGATCAACGGCAACATCTTCAGCGCGTACGGCGTGCTGAACGTGCCGAACAGCAAGGTGGCCGTGATCGCGCGCTGGGACCTGCAGGATCCCAACACGTCGCTCGCCGTCAAGAACAAGCTGAAGCACATCATCGGGGGCGTCTCCTACCAGGTCAACCAGAACCTGCGGGCGCTCCTGGACGTCGACAACTTTTCGACCACCACCGGCGTGTACACGAACGCCTTCAATTCGACGCGAACGCAGGGTCTGTTCCAGATCCAGGCCGTGTTCTAAGCTCGGGACCCCAGCTCATCCGAACGAGGAGAAGTACAATGATCGGCAAGCTTTCGAGGCGGACCTCGGCGCTTCTGGGCGCGGCCCTGCTCTGCGCGGCACCACTCGCCGCGCAGACGGGCCTCACCGGAGCCGGCGCCACCTTCCCGAACCCGATTTACACCAAGTGGTTCGACGCGTACAACAAGAAGACCGGTGTGCAGATCAACTACCAGTCGATCGGCTCAGGCGGGGGCATCAAGCAGTTCACCGAGGGCACGGTCGACTTCGGGGCAACCGACGGCCCGATGAACGACGAGCAGCTGCAGGCGGTGGGCGGCCACGTCCTCCACATCCCCACCGTGATGGGCGCGGTCGTCCTGACGTGGAACCTGCCCGCCCTCGGCGACAAGCAGCTCCACTTCGACGGCCCGACCATCGCCGACATCTACCTCGGCAAGCTGACCAAGTGGAACGACAAGCGGCTCGTAGCCTTGAACCCCGGCGTCAATCTGCCGAACGAGGACATCATCGTCGTGCATCGCTCGGACGGCTCGGGAACGTCGTACATCTTCACCGACTACTTGGGCAAGGTCTCGGGCGAGTGGAAGGACAAGGTGGGCAGAGCGACCTCGGTGAACTGGCCCGTCGGCCTGGGCGGCAAGGGTAACGAGGGCGTGACCCAGCAGGTGAAGCAGACGGAAGGTGCCCTGGGCTACGTCGAGCTGATCTACGCCATCGCCAACAAGCTGCCGTACGGCCAGGTCAAGAACAGCGGCGGCGCGCTCGTGAACCCCTCGCTCGAGTCCGTGACCCAGGCGGCGGCGAGCGCCAAGTTCGACAAGAACACCGACTTTCGGGTGTCGATCACCGACGCCCCAGGCCAGGGCTCGTATCCGATTTCCTCGTTCACCTGGCTGCTCGTCCGCCCGGACATGAAGGACGCGGCCAAGGGGAAAGCGATGAAGGACTTCCTGGCCTGGATGATCACCCCGGACGCGCAGGCCATGGCCGTGGCTCTTTCGTACGCCCCACTGCCGAAGGAAGTGACGGCGCTCATCAAGGATCGGATCCAGACCCTCAAGGCCGGCGGCAAGACCTTGGCCGAGAACTGATATTTCCCCGCAGTACCCGCAGCGCTGGTCTGGCCGTCGGTTCGCTTCCCTCAGGACGCGTCGGGCCGGTGCTGCACCCTCCAACTAGGCTGAATGGCGCTTCAGTACCGTGACTCGTCCGTTACAAGTTCGTGACCGTTCGCCGGGGTCGGCCCGGTAGAATCACTCGCGATGACTACGGCCACTTCCGAGGCCCCGGCGCCCGCGACGGCGCGATCCAAGATTCCGCTGTCACTCCAGGGTGCGGCCTACGGCGACCGCGCCTTCAAGCTGATTCTGCTCTGTGCCGCCTCCCTGATCCCGATCCTGCTGGGGTTCCTGGTCTTCGAGCTCTGGACCGGCTCCCGTCTCGCCATGGCGAAGTTCGGGCTCGACTTCGTGGGGACCAGCGTGTGGGATCCGGTCGCGGGCCAGTTCGGCGCTTTCCCGCTCATCTTCGGGACGCTGCTCTCGTCGCTCATTGCGCTGGCGATCGCGGTGCCGCTCTCGCTGGGGGTGGCGATCTACCTCACCGAGTTCGCACCGAAGATAGTGCGGCAACCGGTGGCCTTCGTGATCGGCCTTCTGGCGGCCATCCCGAGCGTGGTGTACGGCCTATGGGGCATCTTCGTCCTCGTCCCCGTGCTCCGGAAGACCGCCTTCCCCTTCCTGCGCGACGTGCTCGGATTTCTCCCCCTCTTCCAGGGCCCGATCTACGGTCCCTCGATGCTGGCGGCGGGGATCATCCTGGCGGTCATGGTGATGCCGTATGTCATGTCGGTGTCCCGTGAGGTGCTGCTGGCGGTGCCCAACAGCCAGCGCGAGGCGGCCCTGGCCCTCGGCGCCACCCGATGGGAGGCCGTGATCACCGCCGTGCTCCCCTACGCCCGCTCCGGCATCGCGGGCGCGATCATCCTGGGCCTCGGACGCGCGCTTGGCGAGACGATGGCGGTCACCATGCTGATCGGCAACCGGCACGAGGTCGCCGCGTCCCTCTTCGCCCCGGGGTACACGATGGCCGCGGCGATCGCCAACGAGTTCTCCGAGGCGGCCACCGACCTCCACTTCTCGGCCCTGACCTACGTCGCCTTTCTGCTCTTCGTGCTCACCGTACTGGTGAACGCGGGAGCGCGGCTTCTGATCTGGCGGGTCGCGCGGGGATCGGGCGCGGGGAGCCAGGCCCTGTGAACCGGCGAGTGCTGCGTCGGGTCGCGAGCAACATGATGGTCGGCCTGATGGTGCTCGCGGTCGTGCTCGCCGTGCTCCCGCTGTTCTTCATCCTGCTGGATCTGTTGCTCAAAGGCGCGAGCAGCCTGTCGTGGGACTTCTTCACCAAAATGCCGGTGCCCGCCGGCGAGACCGGCGGCGGCGTGGCCAACGCCATCGTCGGGACGCTGATCATCGTCGGTACCGCGAGCCTGATCGGCATCCCGGTCGGGGTCGGCGCGGGCATCTACTGTGCCGAGTACCCGCACAGCCGGCTCACCTGGGTCAGCCGCTTCGTGGCGGACGTGCTCAACGGCACGCCGTCGATCGTGGTGGGCGTCTTCGCGTGGACCTGGATCGTGGCCCGGCAGAAGCATTTCTCGGCACTGGCCGGGTCGGTCGCCCTCGCGCTCCTCATGGTGCCGATGGTGATGCGGACGACGGAAGAGATGATCAAGCTCGTGCCCAACTCGCTCCGCGAGGCGGCGCTCGCGCTGGGGTATCCCCGCTGGCGGACGAGCCTCTCCGTGATCGTGCGGACCACGCTGCCGGGCATCGTGACCGGGACGCTGCTGGCCGTCGCCCGAATCGCGGGCGAGACCGCTCCCCTGCTCTTCACCGCGCTGGGGAGCCAGTATCTGAGCTTCAAGATCAACCAGCCGATGGCCGCGTTGCCGCTCACCGTATTCACCTACGCGACCGGACCCTACGAGGAATGGCACCGCTACGCCTGGGCCGCGGCGCTGGTGCTGATTCTGCTGGTGCTCGTGCTGGGCGTCGGCGCGCGCCTCGCCATTGGCCGTAGCGCCGTGTCCAATGGCTGAGCCGCGGCCGAGAGTCGAGACGGATAAGCTCACCGCCATGTACGGCAAGACGACCGCGGTGAAGAACGTGACGCTCTCGTTCCCGTCCAACCGGGTGCACGCCCTCATCGGCCCGTCGGGCTGCGGCAAGTCCACGTTCCTCCGGACGCTCAACCGCATGCACGAGCTGTCCGAGGGTGGCTGGATCACGGGCCGGGTGCTGCTCGACGGGCAGGACATCTATGATCCCAGCGTGAACGCGATGCAACTCCGCCGGAAGGTCGGCATGGTGTTCCAGCGCCCGACGCCGTTTCCGACGATGTCGATCTACGACAACGTCGCCGCGGGCCTCCGGCTCAACGGCCGGCTGTCGCACGGCCAGCTCGAGGAGATCGTGGAGCGCTCGCTCCGGCACGCCGCGCTGTGGGACGAGGTGAAGGACCGGCTCGGCGTCAACGCGATGGCCCTGTCCGGCGGGCAACAGCAGCGCCTCTGCATCGCGCGGACCATCGCTCCGTCGCCCGAGGTGGTCCTCCTGGACGAGCCCACGTCGTCGCTCGACCCCCAGGGCACCCAGCGGATCGAGGAGCTGCTGTTCGAGCTCAAGCAGGCGTACACGATCGTGATCGTGACGCACAACATGCAGCAGGCTGCCCGGGTATCGGATACGACGTCGTTCTTCTACCTTGGCACCATGGTGGAGAGCGGCCCGACCCGGCAGATCTTCACGGCTCCTAGGAGCGAGCAGACGGAAGCGTACATCACCGGACGGTTCGGATGACCACTGTGCCCGCACCCACTCCCTTCACCGCCACCCCCCGACCCACCCTCGCCCCCAGGGCCGCGGGCCGGCCGGAGGCGATCGGCACTCCCGCGATCGAGGTCCTGGGCTTCCGGTTCTGGTACGGCAAACGCAACGTGCTTCAGGGACTCGACTTCACGATCCCGCGGAAGGCCGTGACGGCCATCATCGGCCCGTCCGGCTGCGGCAAGTCCACGTTCCTGCGCTCGATCAACCGGCTCAACGACCTGATCCCCGACGCCCGGCACGCCGGCGACATCAAGGTCGAGGGACTCTCGGTATTCTCCCCCAGCACGGATCTCGTGGCCCTGCGGCAGCGGGTGGGGATGGTGTTCCAGCGCCCGAACCCGTTCCCCAAGTCGATCTACGACAACGTGGCCTACGGGGCGGGGCTCAATCGTCTGGTACCGAGCCGCGACCTGCCGGATCTCGTCGAACGCTGCCTGCGCCAGGCGGCGCTCTGGGACGAGGTCAAGGACCGGCTCGACACCCCCGCCACCGGGCTCTCGGGCGGCCAGCAGCAGCGGCTCTGCATCGCCCGGGCGCTCGGCAACCAGCCCGAGGTGTTGCTGATGGACGAGCCCTGCTCGGCGCTGGACCCGATCTCGACCCAGCGGGTCGAGGAGCTCATGTTCGACCTGAAGAAGCACTACACGATCGTGATCGTCACCCACAACATGCAGCAGGCGGCCCGCGTGTCGGACTGGACAGGATTCTTCGACCGGGGAGAGCTGGTGGAGTTCGGCGAGACCGAGCGCATCTTCACCGCGCCCGCCCACGAGCGGACCGAGGCGTACATAACCGGGAGATTCGGATGAGCCTCGACGTTCATCGCCATTTCCACGACGAGCTGAGCCACGTCAAGGTTCGGCTCCTCACGATGTCCGGGGAGGCCGAGGCCGCCCTGGGCCTCGCGGTCGAGGCCTTGCTGGAGCGCGATCCAGAGAAAGCGCGGCGGGTCATCCAGGGCGACCGCGTGATCGACGCCATGGAGATGGAGATCGAGGAGATGAGCGTCAATCTCCTGGCACTCCAGCAGCCGATGGCGCGCGACCTCCGCATGCTCACGTCCGCGCTCAAGATCTCCAACGACCTCGAGCGGGTGGGCGACCACGCGGTCAATATCGCCCAGTCGGCGGAGCGGCTGAGCCAGACCCGGCCGATCGCGCCCGAGCCCGAGATCGTCGAGATGGCCCGGCTGGCGCGCGAGATGCTGTCCGACGCGCTCGAGGCCTTCATCCGGGGCGACGCCGCGGCCGGGCGGGAGATCTGTCTCCGCGACGACAAGGTGGACGCGCTGCACGGGTCCGTGTTCCGGATCCTCCTCACGCACATGATGGAGGACCCCCACATGATCGGCGCCGGGATGGAGTTGTTTCTGGTGAGCCGGAACCTGGAGCGGGTGGCCGACCTCGCGACCAACATCGCCGAGGACGTCGTCTTTCTTGTCGAAGGCAAGTCCATCAAGCACCACGCCGAAGATCGCGGCGAGGCGGCGCGGTCGACCGCCGGATCCGGGGCGAACCCCCGCCCATGATCGCGGGACCGCTCGCGGCCACGGGGCCGGCTCCGCCCGTGGCCGAGCCCCGCGAACGCCTCGCGGCGCTCGACGTCGGCTCCAACTCCATTCGCCTTCTCGTCGCCGAGTACGACCCCCACGCCGGGCTTTCCATCATCGACGAAGTGAAGGACCAGCCCCGGCTGGCGCAGGGGCTCGCGGCCACCGGACGCCTCGACGAGGCCGCCATGGAGCGCGCGCTCGCGACGCTCGCGCGCATGCGCGAGGTCTGCCGCCGCCGCGGCGTGCGCCGGATCGCGGCGGTCGCGACGGCCGCCGTGCGCGAGGCGGCCAACGGCGAGGAGTTCGTTCGCCGCGTCCGCGAGGAGCTCGATCTCCCGCTCCGGGTCATCGACGCGGGGACCGAAGCCACGCTGAGCTACCGGTCCGTCGCGCACCACTTCCGGGTGATCGGCGCGCGGACTCTCGTGGCCGACATCGGGGGCGGCAGCCTCGAGCTCATCGGCGCGGTGGACGGACTCGTGGAGCTGACGCTGTCGCTCCCGCTCGGCGCCGTGCGGCTGACGGAGATGCATCTGGTGGGCAAGCGGGACCCCCGCCGGGAGGTCGCCAGCTTGAGGACGCAGGTGCGCAGACAGCTCAAGAAGACGTTCCGCCCCCGCGAATGGACCGCGGCCACGCTCATCGGATCCGGCGGCACGTTCACCAGCCTGGGCCGCATGGCCACCGCGCGTCGGGGGCTGCCCTTGCCGGAGACGGTGCACGGCGTCAGCGTGGCCACTGCCGAGGTCGAGACGCTGCTGGAGTGGCTCTCGGCCAAGACGCCGGAGCAACGGCGCCTCGTCGCCGGGCTCAATCCCCAGCGGGCCGACATCATTCTCGCGGGGCTGGCGGTGACGGCGGAGCTGCTGGCCCTGGTCGATGCGCGCACCGTCACCGTGAGCGCCTTCGGGCTCCGCGAGGGGCTGCTGCTGGAGATGGTCGGGGGTGAGGCCGCCCCGGCACCACCGGACCCGCTCCGGCTCATGCGGGAATTCGTGGAGCGCTGCCAGGGCGACCGGCGCCACGTGGAGCACGTCCGGGTGCTCGCGCGCCAGTTGTTCGACCAGCTCGCCCAGCCGCTGGGCGCCACCGAAGCCGATTGGCCGCTGCTCGAGGCTGCGAGCCTGCTGCATGACGTCGGCCAGCTGGTTAGCTACCGAAAGCACCACAAGCACAGCTTTCAGCTCATCACCCACGCGGACCGCCTGGACCTCTCGGCCCGCGACCGGGCGCTGGTCGCGCTCGCCAGCCGGTACCACCGCAAAAAGGGGCCGAGCCGCAAGCATCCCGAGTTCGCCGCGCTCGGCATCGAGGATCAGGCCGCTGTCCGGCGGGTGAGCGCGCTCCTGCGGCTGGCCGACGGGCTCGACCGGGGCCACACGTCGAACGTGGATCAGGTGACGGCCACGCTCGGACCCGGCGACCTGCTGATCGAGGTCGCTCCCCGCATCGCCGGCGCGGACCTCTCGCTCGAGTGCTGGGGCGCCGAGCGGAAGGCGGACGTGCTGGCGAAGCTGCTGCAACGCGACCTGGTCATCCGCGCCGCCGTCTGACCTGCCGGGCGTGGCGGCTAGGAGCCCGCCGGCGCCACCCCGATCCGCTCCGCGAGCAGCCCGCCCAGCCGCCGTCCCACCGGCCCCGGCCGCCCGTCACCGACGGGCCGTCCGTCGATCGCCACCACCGGCATCACGTCAGCCGTCGTGCCGGTCAGGAATACCTCCTCCGCGGCGAACAGCTCGTCCGCGCCGATTTCGTCCTCCCGGACCGGGATCCCGGCGGCAGCGGCCAGGTCCAGGACGACCTCCCGGGTCACCCCGGGCAGAATGAGCGGGCCCGCCGGATGGGTGCGTACGACACCGCCGACCACCGCGAGCACGTTGCTGCGGGTGGCTTCGGTCACGACCCCGTCGCGCACCAGAATCGCCTCGAACGCCCCGGCTTCGGCGGCACGCTGGGCGGCGAGCACGTTGGGGAGCAGGTTCACCGACTTGATGTCGCAGCGAAACCAGCGCAGATCGGGCTGGGTGATCGCGGCGACCCCGTCGGTGGCGAGCCCGGGCCGGGGACCGAACGGAGTGACGGTCACGAGCACCGTGGGTGCGCCTCCGTCCGGCGGAAAGGCGTGCTGCCGCACGGCGACTCCGCGGCTCACCTGCGCGTAGACAATGGCCTCGCGGTTGCTCAGCCCGTTGCGCCGAAGCAGCTCGGACGCCACGGCGAGGAGATCGAGGGCCGGGGCCGGAAGCGCGATCTCGCGGAGACTACGATCGAGCCGTCGGAGGTGGCGCTCCGCCTCGATGAAGCGTCCCCGTACCACCCGGACGACCTCGTAGACCCCATCGCCGAAGAGGAAGGCCCGGTCGTCGATCGATACCGCGGCTTGGCCGCGCGGAATGATCCGCCCGCCGAAGAAGACGAGATCGCTCATCGAACCGCCCCCGTCCGCGCCAGCAGCTCCTCGAGCGGCGGCGCATCCGGCCCCACAATCGCCCGGAGGCCGGCCAGACTGGACAGGCCGATCCGGCTGGCCCCGGCGGCCAGCATCGCGATCGCCTGCTCCGACGTCCGGACGCCGCCCGCGGCCTTGACCCCGATCGTCGGCCCGACCGCCTCCCGCATGAGACGCACCGCGGCCAGCGAGGCGCCGCCGCCTTCGTGGAACCCGGTGGACGTCTTGACGAATGTCGCCCCGCCCGCGACGGCGGCAGCGCAGGCTCGCATGATCTCCGCCGGCTCGAGGATCGCGCTCTCGATGATGGCCTTGACGAGCGCGCCGCGCGCCGCGCCCACCACCCGGGCTATGTCGTCGGTGACGGATTGCCAGTCGCCTGCCTTCGCGGCGCCGAGTGGCACCACCACATCCAGCTCGACCGCCCCGTCCGCGACCGCGATCGCGGCCTCGGCCGCCTTGGCCGCGCCGCTCGCCGCGCCGAGGGGGAAGTCCACGACTGTTGCCACGCGAACGCCGGTGCCGCTGAGGCGGTGCACGCAGGGACCGACCCAGCGCGGGTTGACGCAGACCGCCCAGGTGCCGACGGCAGCGGCCCCGTCGCACAGCCGGAGCACGTCGTCCCGCGTGGCCTCGGGCTTGAGCAGAGTGTAGTCGAGAAAGCGCCCCACGCCGCGCACGCCGGCGGCCGCCGGTCCCAGCCACGCCGGGAGCGTGTCGCCCCGCATCAGGCGCGCGAGTAGACGCGCGCGAGGCGGCGGTGCTCCGCCACGAGCTCGGGGTCGCGGAACACGAAGATCAGGAGCGCGCCCGTGATGAATCCGCCCACGTGGGCCCAGAACGCCACGCCGCCGTTCGATCCGACCGACGCCGCCCCCTGCACGAGCTGGAGCAGGAACCAGTAGCCGAGCATGAGGTAGGCCGGCACCACGATCCGGGTGATGAAGACCACGAGCACGATCAGCATGTGGACCTGCACCGTGGGGTAGAGAATCACGTACGCCCCCATGACCCCGCTGATCGCGCCTGAGGCGCCGACCATGGGGATAGCGCTCGTGGGGCTCAGCAGGATCTGGGTGGCGGCGGCGCCCAGCCCTGACAGCAGATAGAACAGGACGAATGGTGCCCGCCCCATCGAGTCCTCGACGTTGTTTCCGAAGAGCCACAGGAACCACATGTTGCCGATCAGATGGAGCCACCCACCGTGCAGGAACATCGAGGTGAGCGGCGTGAGCCAGGTCGGGCCATAGCCGAGGACGCAACTGGCGCCGGGACCGAGCGGGACCTCGGTGCCGGGCGGGATGGTGTGGAGGAACTCGCCGGGGATGAGGCCGAGATCGCAGATGGACCGGGTGAGGTCGGGGTCCGCGCCCATGCCCTGCACCAGCACCCAGGCGGCCACATTGAGCGCGATGATGGCAATCGTGACGACCGGCGTGCGCAGCGTCGGATTGTCGTCGCGATACGGGAACATGCTCCAATGTACATGCGCTCGCGCAAACTGGCCGTCTGGGCACACGGGGTGGCTGCGGCCTGCCAGTTTGCTGCCAAAAGGGCAGATTTGGCGGGTATGACGCTTGCCCTGAAGCGGTTGGACCCGTCCGCCCGACGCTCGCGTGGCGTCGGCGCGGTCGAGGATATCACGAGAAAACGGAGCAAACCAACATGGCGTCAAAGATCATCGGTATCGACCTCGGCACGACCAATTCGGTCGTCGCCGTGATGGAGGGCGGCGATCCGGTCGTCATTCCCAATGCGGAAGGCGGGCGGACCACGCCGTCGGTCGTGGCGTTCACGAAGGACGGGGAGCGGCTGGTTGGGCAGGTGGCGAAGCGGCAGGCGGTCACCAACCCGAAGCAGACCATCTTCTCGATCAAGCGGTTCATGGGCCGCCGGCTGGAGGAAGTGAAGGAGGAAATCAAGCGGGTCCCCTACAAGATCGTGGCCGGCCCCAACGGCATGGCCGCGGTCGAGATCGCGGGCAAGATCTACACACCGCCCGAGATCTCGGCGATGATCCTGCAGAAGATGAAGCAGACCGCAGAGGACTACCTCGGTCACCCCGTCGAGAAGGCAGTCATCACGGTTCCCGCATACTTCAACGACGCCCAGCGCCAGGCCACGAAGGATGCCGGCAAGATCGCCGGGCTCGACGTCGTCCGGATCATCAATGAGCCGACCGCCTCGGCGCTGGCCTACGGGCTGGACAAGAAGAAGGAAGAAAAGGTCTCGGTCTATGACCTGGGCGGCGGCACCTACGACATCTCCGTCCTCGAGTTGGCTGAAGGGGTGTTCGAGGTCAAGAGCACGAACGGGGATACCCATCTGGGCGGTGACGACTTCGACCAGCGCGTCATCGATTGGCTGGTGGCCGAGTTCAAGAAGGACCAGGGCATCGACCTCTCGAAGGATCCGATGGCCCTGCAGCGCCTCAAGGAGGCGGCGGAGAAGGCCAAGATGGAGCTGTCGAGCACCCAGCAGACCGACATCAATCTGCCGTTCATCACGGCGGACCAGTCGGGGCCGAAGCACCTGAACTACACGCTCACCCGGGCCAAGCTCGAGCAGCTGGTGGACGACCTCGTCAAGCGCACCATCCCGCCGATGGAGCAGGCCCTGAAGGACGCCGGGGTCAAGCCGTCGAACATCGACGAGGTGATCCTCGTCGGCGGCCAGACCCGGATGCCCAAGGTCCAGGAAGTGGTGAAGGACTTCTTCGGCAAGGAGGCGCACAAGGGCGTCAACCCGGACGAGGTCGTGGCGATCGGCGCGGCGATCCAAGGCGGCGTGCTCGCCGGCGAGGTGAAGGACGTCCTGCTGCTCGACGTCACCCCGCTCTCCCTCGGCATCGAGACGCTGGGCGGGGTCACGACCGTCCTCATCTCGCGCAACACGACCATCCCGACCAAGAAGTCGGAGGTGTTCTCGACCGCGGAGGACAACCAGACCACGGTGGAGATCCACGTGCTGCAGGGCGAGCGCCAGATGGCGGCGGACAACCGCACGATCGGCAAGTTCCAGCTCACCGGGATCCCACCGGCTCCGCGCGGCATGCCGCAGGTGGAAGTCGGGTTCGACATCGACGCCAACGGCATCCTGCACGTGTCCGCCAAGGACAAGACGACGGGCAAGGAGCAGAAGATCCGGATCGAAGCCTCCAGCGGACTCAGCGATGCCGAGATCGACAAGATGGTCAAGCAGGCGGAGGCGCACGCCGCGGAAGACAAGCAGCGGCGCGACGAGATCGAGGCCCGCAACCAGCTGGACGGGCTGGTGTACAAGGTCGAGAAGGACAGCAAGGAGTGGGTGGACCGGCTGCCGGCCGACGCCAAGGCGCGGCTGGACGCGGCCGTCGAAGCCGGGAAGTCGGCCCTCCGTACCGGTGACGGGGCCGGCATCCGCAAGGCCCTCGACGAGCTGAACGCCGCGTATTCCGCGGCCGGCGCCTCGCTCTACCAGGCGGCGCAGGGTGCGTCGGGATCCGGCGCCGAGGCGGGTCCCCAGGCTCCCACGGCCGAGCCGGGCGCCAAGGAAGACGTGGTCGAAGCCGACTACGAGATCGTCGACGAAGGGAAGAAGTAAGCCGGCCGAAGCGGCCAGGGGGGGAGGGGGGACACCCCCTCCCCCCCTTCCCCTTTCCCGCAGGCCCCGCCGCGACACTCTCCGGCGGCAACCAGAGTATTTTACGTGAGATCACCTTAAGGACTCCGCGATGTCCTCGCGCTCGTTGAACTGGCTGAAATTCGGCGGCCTCGTCGCCTTGGCTTTTGCCCTCGGGTTGCTCTTCGCCGGGCTGCTCGACCTGCCCAACCGCTCGTCGGCCCAGGAGGGGCGGACCGCGGTGGCGATCCCCGCGGTGCAGGCGCCGTCGATCCCCGCCGCCCGACCGCTGGTCGAGCTGAGCGACGCGTTTGCCGCGGTGGCCGATCATGTCCGCCCCAGCGTGGTGTACATCCGCTCCCAGCGCACCGAGCGCCCCAGCCAGCGGCGGCTCCCGCCCGGCATGGAGCGCTTCTTCCCCCACTTCGGGCCGAATGCCCCCAACCGGCCGGAGCTGGAGCAGGGAAGCGGCTCGGGGTTCATCGTCTCGGCCGACGGGTACATCCTGACCAACAACCACGTGGTCGAAGGGGCGGAGACGGTCATTGTGCGCCTGCTCGACCGGCGTGAGTTCAAAGCGAAGATCGTCGGCACCGATCCCAACACCGACGTGGCGGTGCTCAAGGTGGACGCCCACGGGCTGCCCCCGGTCGCGCTCGGCAACAGCGAGGACGCCCGGGTCGGCAGCTGGGTCCTCGCCATCGGCAACCCGCTGGGTGAAGGCCTGACCTTCACCGTGACTTCGGGCATCGTGAGCGCCAAAGGGCGCGCGCTCAACGGACTGCCCGGCCGGGCCGCCGGAAGCATCCAGGATTTCATCCAGACTGACGCCGCCATCAACCCCGGCAACTCGGGCGGTCCGCTGGTCAACGTGCGCGGCGAGGTGATCGGCATCAACGCGGCGATCGCGAGCGAGACCGGATTCTACTCCGGCTACGGCTTCGCCATCCCGATCAACCTGGTCCGCACGGTGATGAACCAGCTCATCACGGACGGGAAGGTGCACCGCGCCGCGCTGGGCGTGGCCATCGACAACGTGTCGCTCAACGACGCACAGTACGTCGGGTTGCCCGAGATCCGCGGGGTGGTCGTCAAGGACATCCCGAACGACGATTCGCCGGCCCGGAAGGCCGGCATGGAGCCGGGCGACATCATCGTCGCGATCGATGGGAAGCCGGTCGAGTACGTCGGCCAGCTGCAGCAGCAGGTCGGCTTCCGGAAGCCGGGCGACGTGGTGCAGGTGGAGGTCGCCCGAAAGGGCGGCGTCCGGAAGACGTTCGCTGTGAAGCTCCAGCCGCTCCAGGACGCGCCCCAGGTGGCGGACGCCGGATCCGACGGTGGGGACACCAACAATCCTGCGGCCGGCGGCAGCGGTCTGGTGGCGCGCCGGCTGGGAATCAGCGTGCAACCGGTCACCCCGGCCATCGCACAGGAGCTCCAGCTGCCCGCCGACGCCCGCGGTCTCCTGGTGAGCGACGTCACCCCGGGCGGCCCCGCCTGGGACGTCCTCGCGGACGAGCAGCGGGGCGGCCCCGACATCCTTCTGTCGGTGGAGGGCAAGCCGGTGAAAACCAAGGCCGATCTCGACGCCGCCCTGAAGGCGGAGAAGCCCGGGAGCGTCGTGACCTTGCGGGTCTACAACCCCCGCCAGCAGGGCCGCCGGGTCGAGCGGATCAAGCTGGGAGACGCACCCTGATGGATGAAGAGGCGTTCAACCATTCGCTCCGCCAGCTGCTCAAGCGCTTCGGCGTGACCGCACAGCGCGAAGTGGAGAAACAGGTGGACGCCGGGATCCGCGGAGGAGCGCTCGCCGGTAAGCGGTCGCTCCCCGCACGGATCACGCTCGAAGTCGAGGGCGGCGGGGCCCCCGTCGTCGTAGAGGGAGAGATCACCTTGGAGTAAGTGCTTCCCGCCCGCCCGTCCCCCCGGCATATTTCCATTTCCCCAAGCCTGCAGGGCCGCATCCGTGTCCACCTTCGTCAAGCGCACCGACGTCGCGCTCCTGGGCGCACACACGCTCCCCGGCCGGTACTTCACCTCCCCGGACATCTTCGCCGAGGAGACGGAGAAGATCTTCCTGCAGCGCTGGCTCTGCGTCGGACGGGAGTCCCGGATTGCCCAGCCGGGACAGTATTTCCTGCAACAAATCGGCACCGAAAGCATCATCGTCCTGCGCGATCGTCAACACCAGGTCCGGGCCTTCTACAACGTCTGCCGCCACCGCGGCACCCGGCTCTGCGAGGAGCACCAGGGCCAGTTCTCGGGCACCATCCAGTGCCCCTATCACGCCTGGACCTACACGCTCGAGGGCCAGCTGCTCGGCGCGCCCTCCGCCGACACCATCGAGGACTTCGACAAGGCAGACTGGCCCCTCCATCAGGTGGCCGCCGCGACCTGGGAAGGCTTCGTCTTCATCAACCTCGCGGATGACCCCGAGCCGTTCACGGATGCCTACGCTCCGCTCATGGGCCGTTTCAATCGCTTCAACCTGGCGGCCCTCGCGGCGCACCGCCGGATCGACTACGAGCTCACCTGCAACTGGAAGCTCGTCGTCCAGAACTATTCGGAGTGCTACCACTGCCCCCTGGTCCATCCGGCGCTGGTGAAGCTCTCGCCGCCGACGAGCGGCGAGAACGATCTCGTCTCCGGCCCGTTCCTCGGCGGCTACATGGACATCGTGGACTCGAGCGAAAGCCTAACCCTGAGCGGCCGCACCTGCGGGGTCATGGTGGGCGATCTGCCAGAGGACGACCTCAAGCGGGTCTACTACTACTCGCTCTTCCCCAACCTGCTCCTGAGCCTGCATCCGGACTACGTGATGTATCACACGATCTGGCCGAAGGACCCAGGGCACACGCTGGTCACCTGCGAGTGGCTCTTCCATCCCGAGACGCTGCGAAACCCGGCGTGCAACCCGGACGACGGCGTTGGATTCTGGGACCTGACGAACCGGCAGGACTGGCACGTGTGCGAGCTGAGCTACGCCGGAGTGCAGTCGAGAAGCTACACGCCGGGGCCGTACTCCCGCCGGGAGGGATTGTCAGCCGCGTTCGACCAGGAGGTCCTGAAGGCGCTCGGGCATCGCGCCGAGTGGTGATGCTCGCCCCGGCTCAGTGCAGGTAGGCCGGGAACTTCGGCAGCGCCCGGAACTCCATGGGGTCATGCTGCACGATCAGGCGCGCTTTTGTATGCGCGATGATCGTATCCACCCGCGTCATCGACGCCAGCGTCTCCGCCCGGCTGACGTTGTACACCGGCACCCGATGAAACTGGTGGTTCTCCCGCAGGTGGTAGAGATCCCCCGATAGAATCACGACCCCGGCGTCGTGCAGCTTGAGCACCAGCGACTGGTGTCCGGGCGTGTGCCCCGGTGTGAATAGTATCCGGACCGTGCCGTCACCGAACACATCGTAATCTCCCTCGATCAGCTGCTGCTTCCCAGCCTTGTACGCGCTGAAAGTGGAGGTGTCGACGCCGCCAGGTGTCGGGGTCGAGAGCGCCCAGGCGAGCTCGGCCCGCTGGAGAATCCAGGTGGCCGACGTGAACAGGTTCGCGTTGCCGGTGTGATCGAAGTGGAGGTGGGAGAACGCGACGTAGCTGATGTCCTCCGGCTTCAAGCCGAGCTGCGCAAGCTGCGCCTTGAGCGTCACGCCGGCGGAGAGATGGAAGCCGCCCATGGCCCGGGGGGCGCCGACCAGGGCGTCGCCGAGACCGGCATCCCAAAGCAGCCAGCCCTTGGGGTGTCCGATCAGGAAGCAGGGCGCAACGATTTCGCCCGGCTTGCCGTCGTATTCGCCGGTGTCGGAGAAGGGGGCCATATCCTGAACGTCGATATGCCCGCAGTCCAGGGCGTAGAGGCGGATTCCAGCAGGGAGCGGCACGGGACTGCCGCGGGGCCCGGGTCCGGGCAGCGCGGCGACGAGCACGGCCAGCAAAGCTAGCGGAGCAAGCACGGGATTTTCCCGGTGAGGACATTCCGCAAACCCCAAGCCTCCCGGGGAGGTTCCAGGGCCGAGCGGCCTTCAGACCATGTAGGATTTGAGAGGATTGCGCTCTTTCAGAATGGGCCGCTCGATCGCGAACGGGGAAAGGTCCGCTTCCGCCCGGCCGTCGAGAGCCAGCTCGGAGAGGGTCTTGCCGATCACCGAAGCGAACTTGAAGGCGTGTCCCGCGCCGATCGCGACGAACACGCCGTCCGCGCCCGGCACGGCGTCGATGACGAAGTCGCGGTCCGGGGTAAGGGTGTAGAGGCAGGTCTTGGTGTAAATCTCCGGCCCGAGCGCGCCCGGCAGATGCTTCGCCAGAAACTCGCGGACTCGTCGGGCGTTCTCCGGGTCCGGCTCGAAGCTCCGGCTGTCGGCCGTAACGGGCTTTCCGCCAGCGTCCTGCGCGGCTTTCGGCCCGTCCTCCCCGAACACCGGAAACCCGTAGAAGCAGGGGTCGTCCATCCAGATCCAGACCGGAAAGCGGTCCGGCAGGAAGTCGCGCTTCCGGGGGCTCGCGAAGTAGGTGACCTGTTCCTGCGTCACCTCGAGCGGCAGTCGGACGCCCAGGTGCCCCAGCGCGTCGTTCGACCACGGTCCGGCGGCGATGGTCAGGCGCCGCGCGCGATAGGTGACGCCGCCCGCCTCGATGTCCACCTCGCCGCCCGCCGCGCGAATGGCAGTCACCGGCGCGCGATCGCGGAGCGTGGCTCCGTGCTCCCGCGCCATCCGCTGATGGGCCGCGTTGGCCCGGGCGGCCATCGCGATGCCGCCCTCCTCCTGATACAGCCCGTGCACGTCATCGGTGAGCCGGAACTGGGGCCAGCGGCGCATGATCTCGCCGGCATCGAGGTGCTCGAAGGGGACGCCCGCCGCCTGCATGCTGTCGCTGTAGGTGTGCAAGGGGATCGCGCTCACCCGGGGACCCAGGTCGAGCCCACCGGTGCGGAGGACGACTGCTTCACCGCTCTCCCGCTCGAGGCCGTCCCACGCCGCATACGCGCGCTTGGCCAGCTCGACGTAGGCCGGCGTGTGGTAGGAGAGCCGGATGATGCGGGAGTGGTCCTGCGATTCCCCGCGGACGTGACCCAGCTCGAACTGCTCGAGTCCCAGCACGTCCGCACCGGCGCGCCGGGAAAGCCAGTACGCCGCGGCGCTGCCGAGTCCTCCGAGGCCGAGGACGACGTACTCGAAGTCCCGCCGCATCAGCCGGGCAAGGCGTCGCCCAGGCGCTCGCGGATGTAGCGGCGGATGTCGAGGCTCCAGCTCTCCATCGGCGCGTAGTACCCGTGGGTGAAGACCCGCGCCCGCATGCCGTCCTGCACGCCCTCGCATATGGTCCAGTCCTGGCGGTTTACCAGATCCCAGAAGTCCACCGCGTCCGAGGGGTCGAAGCCGGGGCGGGCCATTTCCTCGGGATGGAACAGAAAGTCGCAGACGACCGTCGTGCGCTCGGGCCCGTGCGACTGGAGCAGGAACGCGGCGACGTGATCGGCGGAGAGCGAGATCAGGAAGTTGGGATAGACCAGCTCACCCTTGTGCAACACCCGCTCGGCGTCGCCGAGGCCGGGGAACGGCGCCCGGGTGGTGGTGCCGGAGTGGGTAAAGGTCCAGGCGCCTTCCCGGTGGGGCACGCCGCGGTCCCAGTCGAGCTGGGAGCCCCCCTTCTGCTTGAAAGCCGGGACGACCTTGCAGAGCTCGGGGTGCACGCCGGCGCAGTGGTAGCACTCGTTGTAGTTCTCGAGCAGGACCTTCCAGTTCGCGCGCACGTCGTACACGATGCGCCGGGCCGCGCGGAGGTCGGCCAGCGGGTAGCGGCTCAGCCGGTCGGGGACCCCGTCCAGCTGACGGCGGAGGGAGCGGCCCTCGGCGGCCGCCTCGAGGGGCGAGAGGTTGAGGAAGAAGAACCCGCCCCACGTCTCCAGGCCCACCGGCCACAGCGGGAAGTCTTCCCGGCGGAAGCCATCGTCGTCCTCCAGAAACGGCGCGGTGCGGAGCTCGCCATCCAGGGAGTAGGTCCAGGCGTGGTAGGGGCACTTGATCCCGCTCGCGAACCGGCCGGCGGGCGCACCCGGGTCGTTCGCCGCCTGGGGCGGGCGGAGCACGAGCCGGCAGCCTCGATGGCGGCAGGTATTGTAGAAGGCGCGGAGGGCGCCACTCTTGTTGCGGACGACGAGGACGCTCTCGCCGGCGACGTCGAGGACCAGGTAATCACCGGCACTGGGGAGCTGCTCCTCCCGGCCGGCGCAGAGCCACTCGTGCGCGAAGATCCGTTCCTTCTCCAGCCGCCAGACGGCGTCGGCGAAGTAGGCCTCGCGGGGGAGCGTGCGCTCGAGCGCCACGGGAATCAGGCCGCCGTGGGGAGACGCTTCCCCGCGTCCTTGAGGATCTCGCGGGCAGCGTTGTAGCCGCAGGCGCCCATCACACCACCGCCGGGGTGGGTGGCAGCGCCGCAGAGGTACAGGCCCCGGATCGGCGTGCGGTAGTCGGCGTAGCCCGCCACCGGGCGCATGAAGGAAAGGCTCGACAGCGACATGGCACCCTGCATGATGTTCCCGCCGGTGAGGCCGAAGCGCGACTCGAGATCCCGCGGGCTCAGCACCTGCCGGTGCACCACGGACTGCTTGAAGCCGGGCGCGTACTCGTCCATGATCTCGATGCAGCGGTCGGCGTAGCGCTCCTTCCAGTAGTCCACCGAGCCCTCCCGCACGTCGTACGGAAAGTACTGGGTGAACATGGACATCACGTGCATGCCCTTGGGCGCGACCGTGTCGTCCAGGACCGAAGGGATCGTGGCCTCGACGATCGGGTTGCGCGCGGCGCGGCCGTGCTTCGCGTCATCGTACGCCTCCTCGATGTAGTCGAGCGTGGGGCAGAGGTGGATCGTGCCCCGGTGCTGGGGTCCGGGCAAAGCACCGGGGAAGGCGGTGAAGTTCGGCACCGCGTTGAGCGCGAGGTTGATCTTGAGGCTCGCGCTGGCATAGTCGATCGCGCGGACGTCGGCGACGAAGTCGGCGGGCAGCGTCGCCGGATCGAGCAGCTGGAGGAAGGTGACGTGAGCATCCACGCCCGACGCGATCCGGGGGGCGTGGAACTCGGTGCCGTCGCCCAGGGCGACGCCGTAGGCCGCGCCGTTTCGAGTGAGCACCTGGGCCACGGGGGCGCTGGTCCGGATCTCCGCCCCCTTTTCCCGCGCCGCCGCCGCAATGGCGTTGCTGATTCCCCCCATGCCGCCGCGCACGTAGCCCCACACGCCGCGGGCGCCGTCGCACTCGCCCATGACGTGGTGGAAGAGGACGTACGCAGTGCCCGGCATCGAGGGAGACGCGAAGGCCCCGATGATCGCGTCGGTCGCGAGTGTGACCTTGAGCTGCTCGGCCTCGAACCAGCGATCGAGAATGGGCCGCGCCGCACCGGTCAGCACCTCCACCGCGCGGACGGCGTCCTTGCCCAGCTTGGCGAAGCCAAGGCCGAGCTTGGCCAGCTGCACCAGGTTGCCGGGGGCGAAGGACCAGGGGCTCGGCGGTGTCTGGATCAAGGTCGGCTCGAGGAAGGAGGCGACCCGCTCCAGCATCGCCTCGTACCGCGGCAGGGCGTCCGCGTCCCGGCTCGAGAACTTCGACACTTCCTGGTGCGTCAGCACCTTGTCCGGGCCCAGCAGCAGGTAGCGGCCGTCCGGGAAGGGCGTAAAGGACGACGGGCTGCGCGGCAGCATCGCGAAGCCGTGCCGCTTGAGCTCGAGATCGCGGATGATCTCCGGCCGAAGCAGGCTGTTGACGTACGCCGCGGTGGACACCTTGAAGCCGGGCCACAGCTCTTCGGTGGTGCAGGCGCCGCCCAGGATCTCCCGCCGTTCGAGCACCAGGACCTTGAGCCCGGCGCGCGCCGCGTAGGCCGCGGTGACAAGTCCGTTGTGGCCACCACCGATGACGATCAGGTCGTACGTCGTGGGCATGCACAGCTCATTGCGAGGGTGTAACAGCCGCGACCGTACCGATCGCCGGACGCGCGGATATTGTAGCCCCCCGCCCCCTGCCGGCGCCAGCGCCGGGTATTGACGCATCCGGCCCGCGAACGGTATCCTGTGGCGTCCGCCCGCTCCCAGCGGATGTCGCAAAACCCACTCACCTCAGGCGTGAACCGTCGTCGTCGGACGGCCGACCCTCCGTGCGCAGAAGTGCATCGTGGCGTTCGGCTGATCCTTTCCCCTCATGCCCGACCCCCGTCGGGCGAGCGTTTGTTCATTCCGGTCTTCAAGGAGGGCCCATGCAACTCGTGCTTCGTCGGATTCTCGTCGCGCTGGCGGCGACCGGCCTGCCGGCCGCGGCACTGGCGCAAACGCCGGCCACGCTCGGCGGCACGGTGACCCGCGAGGATGGGTCGCCGCTGCCGGGCGCGACCGTCGCGATTCCGAGCCTGGGCGTCGGCGCGACGACCCGGCCCGACGGTCGCTACACCCTGATCTTCCCCCACCGGGCGGATGGGCAGACCGTGACCCTCTCGGTCCGCGCCATCGGGTACAAGCCCCAGACCCGCGATGTCACCGTGAGCGGCGACCAGAGCATCGACTTTGCGCTCGCGCCCAACCCGCTCCAGCTGGGCGAGCTCGTGGTCACGGGCGCGGGCACGGAGACCGAGGTCGAGAAGCTCGGCAACGTGCGCAACAACGTGGACTCGTCGCTCATTACCCGGAGCAACGAGACTAACCTGGTGACCGCGCTGGCCGCCAAGGCGCCGAACGTGGAGGTCATCTCCACCTCCGGCGACCCCGGCGCGTCCACCTCCATCCGTATCCGCGGCGCCAACACATTCGGTGGCACCGGCGATCCGCTGTTCGTGGTGGACGGGTTGCCGATCGACAACTCGACCACGCCGACGTCCCAGTTCGACGGCACCGGATTCGCCGGCCAGCAAGGCACCTCGGCGTCGAACCGCGCCATCGACATCAACCCCGATGACATCGAGTCGGTGGAGATCCTGAAGGGTGCGGCGTCCGGATCCATCTACGGCGCCCGGGCCGGTCAGGGCGTAGTCCTGATCACCACGAAGAAGGGGCGGCCGGGGGCGACCTCGTACTCGCTCCGCTCGTCCTTCGGCTTCAGCGACGTGCACCGGTTCCCGGCGCTCCAGCGGACCTACGGGCTCGGCGAGGAGGACGGCACTACCGGCGTCCCGACCGCGTCCCCGTGCGTGCCGGGCGACCCGACGCAAATTGACTGCTTGGCGACGTCGAACAGTTGGGGTCCCCCGATCCCGGCCGGCACGCCGACGTTCGACCATGCCTCGGATGTCTTCAAGACCGGGTGGAACAGCGACAACAACCTGACCATCTCGGGCGGGAACGACCGGACGACCTTCTTCGTCTCCGGCGGCTACTCCTACGACCGAGGCACCTTCATCGGACCGAACAACCATTTCCAGCGGGTCTCGGTGCGGGTGAACGGCAGCCAGCAGGTACTCAGCAATCTGAAGATCGGCGCGAACGTCGCCTATGCGAACACGGCCGGGAGCTTCCTGCAGAAGGGCTCGAACTTCAGCGGGATGACGCTCGGTGCCTGGCGAACCACGCCGACGTTCGACAACTCCGAGTACCTCGATCCGACCAACGGGCTCCAGCGGTCGTACCGCTTCCCCAACCCCTCGGCGACGTCGTTCAACACTGGCCGGGGCTACGACAACCCGTTCTTCACGGCCAACGTGCCGCTCAGCACGGCCTACGCCGACCGGATCTTCGGCAACCTGAGCCTGGACTGGACCCCGGCCACCTGGTTCAAGCTCGCCTACACGCTGGGCGTAGACTACTCGGGTGACAGCCGCCTGCAGGGCGAGCCCCAGACCTCATCCAATACCCCGGACCCGCTGGGCCAGGTGGTCAAGGTCGATCTCACCAACTCCCAAATCGACCACAACCTGGCGGGCACGCTCAGCTACAAGGCGAGCCCGAGCTTCGGCGGCACCTTCACCCTCGGGCAGAACCTGAACACCCGCAGCGTCCGGCAGCTGGGTGGCGTGGGCAACGCGCTGCTCGCCCCGCAGCCCTACACGCTCACCAACACGGCGAGCCAGCTCCCACCGATCGACAACGAGACCAAGCTCCGGATCGCGGGGTACTTCGCCCAGGCCACGTTCGACATGTGGGACCAGGTCTTCCTCAAGGGCGGCGTCCGCTACGACGGGGCCTCGAGCTTCGGCATCAATACCCAGCACGCATGGTTCCCCAGCGCCAGCGCCGCCTGGCAGTTCACCAAGGCCACCGGCGAAGGCGGCGTGCTCTCCTACGGCAAGTTGCGCGCAGCCTACGGCCAGGTCGGCACCCAGCCCCAGCCGTATCTGACCGCGTTCACCTACCTGAGCGGCGGCCTCTACCAGGACCTCTGGGGTGGCACTCTCACCGCATCCCAGAACGGGTTCGGTGGGCTCTTCAGCGACACCACCAAGGCCGGGCAGCTCCGGCCAGAGCGGACCAAGGAGTTCGAAGCCGGCATCGATCTTGGCCTGTTCAAGGACGTGGCCGATTTCAGCTTCACCTGGTATCGCCGGAACTCCAGCGAGGTGATCCTCACCGTCCCGACGGCGGCCAGCACCGGCTTCCTCAACGAAGCGGCAAACGTGGGCCAGATCCGGAACTCCGGCACCGAGTGGTCGCTCAACATCCGCCCGGTCACCCACAAGAACTTTGCGTGGGATCTGGGCTTCCAGGTCGCGACCAACCGGAACAAGGTTCTGAGTCTCGGCACGGCCGACACGTCATTCTTCATCAACTATGGCAGCGCGGGCGGATTCGCCATCGCCACGGCGCAGGTCGGCCAGCCCATCGGCACGTTCCGGGACTTCGACTACATCCGTTGCGGCCGCGGGATCACGATCTTCGACGGCGGGGGAAACCCGGTGAGCGTCGACGGCGTATGCTCCGCAGCGCAGAACCAGCAGCAGGCCCTCTTCATCAACGACGGAACCTTCTCCAACTCCAACGGCGACGCCGGCAACACCGGCATCGCGATCAATCACTCGAGCGCCGGTTATCCCCTGCTCGATCCCAACAGCCGGATCGTCGGCGACCCGAACCCGAAGTGGACCGGCAATATCCGCAGCAGCGTGCGGATCGGCCGGCTCTCGCTGTCGGCGCTGGTGGACGTCCGCCACGGCGGCGTCGTGTACAACGGAACCCGAGGCGCACTCAACTCGCTCGGCACCTCGGCCGAATCGGGCAACCTGCGCTACCAGACGGTCACGGTCGGCCAGAACTTCCTGCCGGGGCCGGTGGCCGGGCCAGGCGTCGGCACGCCCGTCGTGCTCGACCAGGGCTGGTTTCAGAACTACTACAGCACCTTCACCTTGCTCGGGGTGCCGTTCTACGAGGACGCGAGCTTCACCAAGCTCCGCGAGATCTCCGTGGGCTACTCCCTCAGCGGCGGGTTCGTGACGAAGAGCCTCGGATTCAGCAGCGTGGACCTCAGAGTCTCAGGGCGTAATCTGTTCGTGTGGACGAACTACACCGGCGTCGATCCGGAGACCAACCTGGCCGGCGCGGAAACGGGCGCGCGCAACGTCGACTGGTTCAACAACGCCCAGAGCCGATCGTTCGTCTTCACCGTGACCCTGAACCGCTGACCTCCACTCCGACCACGAGGATCACGCTATATGCGCAAGCGCTTCACCGCGATCGCACTCGCGCTCGGCCTGGGGATCGGCACAGGCGCCTGCAGCGACTTCCTGACCGGCCCGAAGCTCTCGGACAACCCGAACCGGCCGACGGTCGCCAACAATGCGAATCTGCTGGTCTCCGCGGAGACCAACCTGTCCTTCCAGTCGGAGGGGCACCTGGCGCGCACGGTCTGCATCTGGATGCAACAGTGCTCCGGAACCAACAAGCAGTATCAGGCGCTGGGAACGTACATCGTGGGCGACGACGACTACTTCGTCGACTGGCAGGATGCGTACATCCGGGGAGGCCTGCTCGATCTCCGGCGCATCGAACACACCTCCCTCGCGACCGCCGACTCGGCCTATGCCGGCGTAGCGTACGTGCTCGAGGCCTTTCTGATCGGGCAGACCGCCGACGTGTGGGGTGACATTCCCTACAGCCAGGCGGCGGACTCGACCATTGCCGCGCCGGTCCTGGACCCCCAGCAGTTGGTCTACACCACGATTCAGGCCAAGCTGGATACCGCCATCGTCTTCCTCGCGACCGCGACGGCCGCGCCGCTGGGCGAAGACGTGGTCTACGGTGGGAATCTCACCAAGTGGACCGCGCTCGCGAACACGCTCAAGGCGCGGTTCTATCTCCATACGGTCGAGCCGGCGACCAACAAGACCGCCGTTTACGATTCGGTCGCCAAGTACGCTGCGCTCGGCATCAGCGCGACCGACAGCAGCGGGGACTACCGGACGTTCCATACCAGCGCGACGACCTCGTCGAACCTGTGGCACCAGTTCTCGATCAGCTGGCCGCAGTATCTCTCGGCCGGGAAGTTCCTGGTGGATCTGCTCAACTCCACGGCGGATCCGCGCGTGTCCCGGTATTTCGCCCCGAACTCGAGCAACGCGTTCGTCGGCGCCGACCCCGGCCAAGGCTTTTCCGGTGACCTATCCGCGCAGAGCGCGGCGTTGCTCGCGCCGGACTACCTTCAGCCGCTCGCGACCTACGTCGAGAACCAGCTGATTCTCGCGGAGGCCGCCTGGAATCTCGCCGGAGGCGGGGCAGCAGGTAACGCAGCCGCCCAGGCCAACGTCAACAATGCCCGGGCCGCGCAGGGGCTCCCGACCAAGCCAGTCACCGGCCTGGTGACGATCATGACCGAGAAGTACATCGCTTTGTTCGAGAACATGGAGGTCTGGAACGACTACAAGCGGAGCTGCGTCCCGGTGCTTACGCCGGGCGGTGGTGCGACCGCCATCCCGGGGCGGCTCGCCTACCCGCTGAGCGAGCGGAACGCGAATACCTCGATCCCGAACGGGGGTCCGACCCGGAACTGGAACGATCCCAACGGGTGCTGATCTGCGGTGAAGAGTGAACGGTAAACGGTCGGTAAACGGGGGCTCCGGTTGTTCATGGAGTCCCCGTTTGCCGTACCCCCTCTGCCGCTTACTTCAGAAACCGGTCATACCAGTCCGCGTATCGCTGAAGCCGGTCGCGGACGAAGCTCGGCCGCTTGAGGGAGTGGTACTCGCCCGGATAGATGATCAGCTGGGTCTGTCGTCCGAGGCTCCGGAGCGCCTGGTACATCTGCTCCGCGTTGAGCAGCGGGACGTTGAAGTCCTCGGTGCCGCCCAGAAACAGGGTCGGCGTAGTGATCCGGTCGGCGTGCAGGAACGGAAACGAGAGTTTGAGCCACGTGCTCGTCGTCTCCCAGGGACGCCCGAGCTCCGCCTCGTACTCCCGGACATATTCGTCCGTGCCGTACCCGGCCAGGATGTTCGAGGCCCCCGCCCCACTGATCGCCGCCTTGAAGCGCCGGTCCTGCGCAATGACGTAATTGGTCAGAATCCCACCGTAGCTCCACCCGCCCACGCCGAGGCGATCCGGATCGGCGAGTTTCTGGCCGACCGCGTAGTCGACCGCCGCGAGGACGTCCTCCGCGTCCTTGTGGCCCCAGTCGGCGTAGATCGCACTTGCCCACTTCTCGCCCCGGCCCGAGCTGCCGCGCGGGTTCGCGGCGATCACGACGTAGCCCCGGCTCGCGAGCCATTGGAATTGCTCGTTGAAGTCGCTCTGGAATTGCTCGGTCGGTCCCCCGTGAATACGGAGAATCGCCGGGCCGGGACGGCCCGGCGTCCAGCCCGGCGGCTTGACGACGAACCCGTGGATCGGCGTGCCGTCCCGGCTCTTGAAGACGATCTCCTCCGTCGATCCCAACCGGACCTCGGCCAGCCAGCCATCGTTCTGCCGCGACAGGGGTCGTAGCGAGCCGACCGCTTCGACCGCGAAGACCTCGGCCGGCGCGTCCGGCGTGCTCGCCAGGACCGCGAGCCGATCGTCCGGACCGGTGGAGAGGGCGCTCACGACCACCGAGCCCGAGACGAGCCGCTCCACCGGGCCGCCGTCGGCCGGGATTCGGGCCAGGTGGTAGTGCCCGTCGTCCTCGAGGAGGAAGAAGATGCTCCGGCCGTCGCGGCTCCATCTGGGCTCGGAGACCCACCGATCCAGGTCGGGCGAGACGACGCGGGCGGCGCCGCCTGCCGCCGGGACGACGGCCAACCGCTCCACGCCGTAGTAGATCAGCTTGGGCGGCCCGCCCTGGAGATAGGCGATCCATTTCCCGTCGGGGCTCCAGACGGGGCGGCTGTCCCAGTAGGGATCGCCGTCCGAGCCCTCGAAGGTCGTGAGCTGCTGGGGCTCGCCACCGGGGGCCGCCGAAATCGTGTAGATGTCCCAGTTGTTCCCCCGGTCCGGATCGGCGCCGCGCTTACTCGAGAAGGCGATCGTCTTTCCGTCCGGGGACCACGACGGCAACGCCTCGTCGTAATCGCCGGGCGTGAGCAGCACGCCGCGTCGGCTGGCGAGATCGATCAGATAGATGTGGCTGCGGCGATGATCGAGGTAGCCTTCCACGTCCTCCTTGAACTGGAAACGATCGATGACGATCGGCCGGGGCCGCTTGGCGCTGTCCGGTCGGAGCGGCTCGGGCGGAGGGTCCTTGACCACGAGCGCGAGCTGCCGGCTGTCCGGCGCCCAGACGTAGTCGGACACGCCGCCGGAATACCCCGTCACCCGCACGGCCTCCCCCCCGGTCCGGTCGAGCAGCCAGAGCTGCTCCGCCTCGTGCGGGTCGCCGCGTCCGGAGAGGAACGCCAGCCAGCGGCCGTCCGGACTCCACCGGGCCAGGTGCTCCGACTCGGGCGACGAGGTGAGCTGCACCGTGCGCGTGCCGTCCCAGCTCGTCATCCAGACGTCGCTCTGAGTGCGGTCCCGCGCTGTGTCCGTCGTGGTCACGGTGTAGCTCACCCACGCGCCGTCAGGAGAGATCTGGGGGTCGCTGACGTGCCGGATGCGCGCGAGATCGTCGAGCGAGAACGGCCGCCGGGCCGGCGCCTGGGCGGTCCCGGTTGCGAGCGCGGCCAGCGCGGCCACCAGCTGGACCGCTCCCGCGACGCCTCTCCGGATGCCCGGCCTCATCGGGCCGCCGCCCGCCCGACCGGCTGTCCGCCTTCCTTGTACACGACTCCGCCTTTCATGACGAACGTGACCTTGGTGAAGGTCTCCAGGTTGGCCGTCGCGTCCCCGTCCACGGCAACGAGATCGGCGTATTTGCCGGGCGCGAGCGAGCCCAGACGGTCGTCCCACCCGATCAGCCGGGCGGCCACGATCGTCGCCGACTGCAGCGCCTGCATCGGGGTCATCCCGTACTTGACCATGTAGGGAAGCTGGCGGGCGTTCTCCCCGTGGGGATAGACGCCGGCGTCGGTCCCGAACGCGATCTTCACGCCCGCGGCGGCCGCCTTGCGGAACCCCTGCCGCTGCGCGTCGGTCGTCTCGTCGTTCTTGCGCAGGATCTCCTGCGGCCAGCCCTCCCGCTTGCCGACTGCGGCGATATAGTCGCCGTTGTAGATGTCGGGCACGAGGTAAGTGCCTTTCTCGACCATGAGCCGGATGCCCTCGTCATCGATGAGCGACCCGTGTTCGATGGACCGCACCCCCGCGCGCACGGCCCGCTTGATCCCCTCGGCACCGTGCGCGTGCGCGGCGACGAACATCCCGTACTCCGCCGCCTCGCTTACGGCCGCGTGGATCTCTTCTTCGGTGAACTCGGGCGCGCCCGGGTTGGTCCCGCTCGTGAGCACCGCGCCGGTCGCGATCACCTTGATGAGATCGACGCCGCCGTGGATGAGCACCCGGACCTTCTCGCGGATTTCGGCCGGCGAGTTCGCGACGCCCACCCGGAACTCGGGAGGCAGCGTGATATCGGGCGCCATGCCCGCCACCTCGCCACCGCCGGTCGACACGGTGATGTAGCCGCCGGCGACGGCCATGCGGGGGCCGATCACGGTCCCGTCGTTGATCGCGTCGCGGAGGGCGACGTCCAGAAAGGCGCGATAGGTCCCGACGTCGCGCACCGTCGTGAACCCGCCGAGGAGCGTCGCTCGGGCCTGCCGCACGCCGACCAGAACCTGCTGCGCGGAGCTGCGCTTGAGCGGCGCGAGCACGTCGGCCGACTGGATGTCGTCCACCAGGTGGGTATGGCAGTCGATCAGCCCGGGAGCGACGGTGGCGCGGGAGAGATCGATGACTCGGGCGCCGGCCGGGGGCCGTGCCGGCCAGGGCTGCACCGCCTCGATCCGTTCGCCACGGACGAGGACGAGCTGGTCGCGGAGCACCTGGCCGTGCTCCACGTCCACCAGCCGGCCGGCGTGGATGGCCACGACCTCCTGGGCCCGGGCGGACGCGACGCACATGACGACGGCGGCCGCCGCCGCGAAGAGCGCTGTACCAATTCGCATGGATGACATCGGGGCTGGGGTGCAAGGTGCGCGGAATATGGCGTCCCGCCGAGCGGCGCGACAAGGTCGCGAGACGTATCTTTCCGTCGTCTCAGCCTTTCAGCGGTATGCTTGGCCTCAAGCCGGTCTTTCTCGGACTCAGCCTCGCGTTGGTGGCGCTCGGGGTGGCGTATGCGGGGCTCGGCGCGCGAGCGCTCGCGCGCGGGGAGGCGGACGCAGGCGTGCTGCTCGGTCTGGGGCTCGCGGCCGCGGCGGTCGGCGCGGCCGTCTGGCGCCTCGTGGGGCGCATGCGTCGCGGCCACTAGCTCCGTTTCCTCAAACCCCGGCGCCGGATTGCCCCGCAGCCATCCTTCCCGGCATGATTCGCCATGACTGCGCGATGGCGGATGGCGCTGCGCCCTGGACTCCTGGCCGCGGCCGTCGCGTGCCTCGCGTGCAGCCACCCCGCGGTCACGGCCCCTGAGCCGCTGGCTGGAGTCCCGCCCGAGCGTCTCGCCCGGCTCGCCCGCTCCGCCAATCTCACACGGTGGTCCCCGCTCGCCGCCGAGCCGTGGCGCGGGGGAGAGCTTTCCGATGTCGATCTGGGGTTGATTCGCTCGCTCGGGTTCACCGCAGTTCGGCTCGTCGTCCCCCTCAACCAACTGTTCCGCCCCGCTGTGCCCGACAGCCTGAGCCCGGCCATGCTGGCCTCGCTCGACCGCATGCTGGACCGGCTGCTGGCTCAGGACCTGTGCGTGATCGTCGACCCGCACTTCTCTGCGACGGACCGGCGGTTCGAGACCGACTCCGCCTACACCGAGGCGTTCGTGCGCTTCTGGACGACGCTGGCGCACCACCTCAGCCGGCGCGATCCCGAGCGCGTCTTTCTGGAGGTGGTGAACGAGCCCGTGTTCGCCGGCCGCGCGGGCGATTGGCCGCCGATCCAGCAGCGCCTGCTGGCGGCGATGCGGCGGGAGGCGCCACGGCATACGCTGATCGCCGCCGGGACCGGGTGGTCGAGCATCACCGGCCTGCTCCGGCTCCCGCCGGTGGCGGACCGCAACGTCGTGTACACTTTCCATTTCTACGA
>JBGQIW010000010.1:0-41752 GCA_041498715.1 Gemmatimonadota bacterium
CACCTGCCAGCCGATCTCCTGCCGTGGAAACTCCATGCCGATCAGGAGTCCCTTGCCCCGCACCTCGGCGAGCACGTCGGGGTACTTCACCTGGAGGCGGCCCAGCTCGCGGAGGAGGTGCTCGCCCTTCCTCGCGGCCTGCCCGGGGAGATCCTCTTCGAGCGTGACTTGGATCGCCGCGAGGCCCGCGGCGCACGCGAGCGGATTCCCGCCGAACGTGGTTGAGTGAATGATCGGGTTCGGGATCATCACTTCCCAGATCTCCGCGGTCGAGATGAACGCGGAGAGTGGCATGACCCCACCGCCGACGGCCTTGCCGAGGCACATGATGTCGGGCACGACATTGGAATGGTCCAGGCCCCACATCTTGCCGGTCCGGCCCATGCCCGTCTGGATCTCGTCGGCGATGAGCAGCGCGCCGGAGCGGGTGCACAGCTCGCGCACTCGCGGGAAGTAGTCGTCCGGCGGCACGACGGCGCCGGCCTCGCCCTGCACCGGCTCCACCACGAAGCCGGCGATCCTTACGCCCACCGCCTCGGCCCTGGCGAACTCCTGCGCCAGCGCGTCGGCGTCGCCGTAGGGGACGAAGCGTACATCCTGGAGCCCCTGTTGGAACGGTTGCCGGAACGACGCCTTGCCCATGAGCGACAGCGATCCGAGCGACTTCCCGTGGAACCCGGACAGCGTGGAGATGAACGTGTGGGCCTTCGTATACAGGCGCGCGAGCTTGATCGCACCCTCGATGGCGTCGGTGCCGTTGTTGATGAAGAAGGAATTCTGCAGCGCACCGGGCGTCACTTCCGCCAGCACGCGTGCGAGGGCGCCGCGCCAGGGCTCCAGCAGCTCCTGGCTGTTGAGCGCCATGCGCGCCATCTGCTGGGTCACTGCCTGGACGATCTTCGGGTGGTTCACACCCGCCGAGAAAATGCCGTACCCGCCGAGGCAGTCGATATACTCGCGCCCGAGGATGTCCTTCAGGATCGAGCCGGACCCGGACCACTCGATGGCCGCGAACTGCCCGGCCTCGGTGACCGACTTCCGGTAGGTGATGAACCCGCGATTGTAGAAGGAGGCGTAATTCTCGACGGTTTCCTGGATGAAGGACTGCTTTTCCTCCAGGCTCAACTCGCGCGCGGACAGCAGCTTAAGGTAGTGCTCCGTGTGCTTCAGCACCTCTGAGGTCGGCAACCGCAATCAATCGGCGCTCCTTTCCCGGTGACCCAATCCACTTTCCAATGGCCCGGAGACGTTACACCCGGGGTCGCGTCCCGGCAACTAGGATGCTTTGATCTCGGTCCAGAGCTGATCCCACGTGGCCGTGTCCCGCCCGAGGTCACGCTGGTACTCGAGGCGCGTGAGCTCCTCACCGGTGGGGTAGGGCACCGGGTGTTCGATCAGCTTGATGGCCTCACGATTGGGGGTGCCGTAACCCGTGGCCACCGAGATCGCCGCTTCCACCGGAGGCCGGAGCACGTAGTTCATGAACTCGTGCGCCGCCCGCGGGTGGCGCGCGCCGCTGGGGATCACCAGCGAGTCGAGCCAGATGGTGCACCCTTCCTTCGGGACCACGTAGCCCAGCTCGGGCTGCTCCATGCGGGCCTGCTCCGCGTCGCCGTTCCAGAGCTGGGCTACCCACACGTCGCCGGAGATGAGCTGGCCCTTGACCGGCGCCGAGATGTAGGCCTTCAGGTTCTTCTTGGCCTCGATCGCATCCAGCTTGGCCGCCTCGAGCTGCACCCGGTCGGTCGTGTTGAGCGAGTACCCGCGATAGCGGAGCCAGGAGCCGAGCACGTCCCGCCCGTCGTCCATCTGGGTCATCTTGCCGCGGTAGCGCCGGTCCAGGAAAATCTCCCAGCTGGGCGGCGGGTCGGGGATCCGGTCGCGCCGGTAGGCGAAGCCGGTCACTCCCCACATCCACGGCATCGTGAAGCTATTGCCGGGGTCGAAGACGCGGTCGAGGAAAATGGGCGCGAGGTTGTTCCAGTTGGTCAGGTATTGTTTGTGGATCGGCACCGCCAGATCCGTCGCGATCAGTACCTCGGCGATGTAGCTCGACGGCACCACGATGTCGTACCCGCGTGCGCCGGCCTGAAGCTTGGCGAGCATCTCCTCGTTGCTGTCGTAGAAGTCCATCGTCACCTTGATCCCGAACTCCTTCGCGAAGTTCGGGATCGTGTCGGGGGCGACGTAGTCGGACCAGATGTAGATCGCGAGCTCGCGCTCCAGGGGCCCGAGAGCGGCGGTCGGGTCGTCGAGGGCCGGATCGTGGCCGCCGGGCCGGCACGCGGCCAGCAGCGCGGTCGCCACGGGGAGCGAGAGGCCGAGCGCGGTCGCGCGCCGGAGGAACTCCCGCCGGCTCAACCGGGCGCTCACCGCGCCCGCTCCCGGCCGAAGCGGTCGGCCACGTAGATGAGGAGGGTGGTCATCACCAGGATCAGGGTGCTGATCGCATTGATGCTGGGCTCGATGTTCCGGCGCACCATCGAATAAACCACCAGCGGGAGGGTTGAGGAGCCCGGCCCGGCCACGAACGACGTGATCACGAAGTCGTCGAATGACATCGTGAACGCGAGCAGCGCGCCGGAGAGGATGCCGGGCCAGAGCTGCGGCACCGTGACCTTCCAGAACGTCGTGATCTCGTCGGCGCCCAGGATGAGCGACGCCTCCTCCAGGCTCTCGTCCATTCCCTCGATCCGGGCCAGCACCACCACCACCACGAACGAGATGCAGAACGCGATGTGCGCGATGGTGATCGTGGCGATGCCGAGGGGGAAGCCGAGCAGCACGTAGAGAATGAGCAGCGAGATGCCGGTGACGATTTCCGGCGTGACGATCGGCACGTAGAGCAGTGCCTCCAGGACCCGCCGTCCGCGGAACTTGTGCCGGGCCAGACCGAGCGCGATGAACGTCCCGAGCATGGTCGAGATCAGTGTGGCCGCCACCCCGACGATGAGACTCGCGCGGAGCCCGTGGAGGATGTCGTCCCGCTCCAGCAGCCGGCGGTACCACTCGAGCGAGAAGCCGGTCCACTCGACCGAGAACTTTGAGGCGTTGAAGGAGAAGACGACGAGCACCAGAATCGGCAGGTGAAGGAACACGTAGACCGCCGCCACCAGCGCAACGAGCCAGCGGGGCAGGCCGCGCCGCATGGTCAGCGGGCCCCTTCGGGCGCATCGTCGCGGATGCGCAGGTAGACGAGCACAGCGGCCAGCACCAGCGCCATGAGGATGAACGACGCGGCCGACCCGAACGGCCAGTTGCGAGCGGACGCGAACTGGTTCTGCACCAGGTTGCCGATCATCAGCTGCTTCGCGCCGCCGAGCAGATCCGACGTAAGGAACGAGCCGAGGGCGGGAATGAAGACCAGCAGGCATCCGGCGACGACGCCGGGGAGCGAGAGGGGCAGCGTGACCTGGCGGAACCGCGCGGCTGGCCGGGCGCCGAGGACCTCAGCCGCCTCGAGCAGCGAGTTGTCCAGCTTCTCGAGCGACGCGTAGATCGGCAGGATCATGAACGGCAGGAAGCCGTACACCAGCCCCGCCATGACCGAGAACGGGGTATAGAGGATCGTCAGCGGCTCGCGGATGATCCCCAGCTTGAGCAGCCAGGTGTTGATGAGCCCGGTGTCCCGCATCAGGAAAATCATCGCGAACGTGCGCACCAGGAAGCTGGTCCAGAACGGCAGCACGACGAGAAAGAGGAGCAGGTTCTTCCAGCGGCCGCTCCGCGCGATGGCGTAGGCGACGGGGTACCCGAGCGCCAGGCAGATCACCGTGCAGATGATCGCGACCACGAAGGTCCGGATCAGGATCGTGAGGTAGATCGGGACGAAGAACCGCTGATAGGCCTCGAGGGTAAACCCCCGCTCGACCCCCCCATACTCGCCCCTCGGCATGACACTGTAGGCGAACATGATGAGCAGCGGGATCAGGAAGAACACGACGAGGAACCCGATGCCCGGTCCGAGCAGACTCCACGCCTGCGCCTCCGGGCGCCGATGCAGCCAGCCGAGAACCCGCTCGCGCAGGACCGGCATCAGGCGTCCTCGAGGACCTGGCAGTCCTCGGGCAGCCACGCCACCGCGGCGGGGTCGCCCCGCTTCCAGGGGAGCGGCTTGATCAGCTGGCCCTCGTTCCGCAGGGCGACGGTGACCTCGTTCCCGTCGCGCAGTGTCACCATGACGTGAAGCGTCTCGCCCAGATAGATCACCTCGCGGATCTCTCCGGGGAGAGCGTTCTCGCCGGGCGGCACCTCTCCCGGCCGGCAGACGTCCATCCACTCGGGCCGGACCGCGATCCGGACCTGCTGGCCCGGTTGCAGCGCCGGGTTGTCGGGCACCCGGACCGCCTCACCCCCGGGGAGCGCGAGCTCGAGCTGACCGGCCGAGCGTCCGGCTGCCCGGCCGGCGAAGAAGTTGGATTCGCCGATGAAGCTGGCCACGAAAGCGGTGCGGGGGTTCTCGTAGATCTCCGCCGGCGTCCCCAGCTGCGCGACCAGCCCGTTGTCCATCACCGCGATCCGGTCGCTCATCGTGAGCGCTTCCTCCTGATCGTGAGTGACGTAGACGAAGGTCGTACCCAGCGTCTTGTTCAGCGCCTTGAGCTCCAGCTGCATTTCCTTCCGCACCTTGAGGTCCACCGCGCCGAGGGGCTCGTCGAGCAGCAGGATGGCGGGATTGAGCACGAGCGCGCGCGCCAGCGCGACCCGCTGCCGCTGCCCGCCCGACAGCTGCGCCGGCAGCCGCCGCGAGAACGTGTCGGGGGCCAGGCGTACCATCTCGAGGGCCCGGTGCACCCGTTCGGCGATGTCGAGCCTGGGCGTCTTCCGCTGCTCCAGCCCGAAGCTGACGTTGCGCGCCACGGAGAGGTGGGGAAAGAGGGCGTAGCTCTGGAAGACCATGCCGATTTGGCGCTCGTAAGGCCGCCGGGTATTCACCACTTCACCCAGCAGCCGCACTTCTCCGCCGTCCTCGTCCGGCTCCTCGAACCCGGCGAGCAGCCGGAGCGTCGTGGTCTTGCCGCAGCCGGACGGGCCGAGGATGGAGAAGAATTCGCCCCGCTGGATGTCGAAAGAGACGCCATTCACCGCCTTGAAGTCGCCGAAGGTCTTCGAAACCCTGGCGAACTGAACGACCGGGGCGTCGCTCACGGAGGCGATGAGCGCCGCGCCGCTCACGACTGCGCGGCGGCCAGGGCCTCGCCCAGCACGTCGAGCCCCTCTTCGAGCACGGCGTCGTCGATCGAGAGGGGCACGAGGATGCGCACCACGTTGCCCAGCGTCCCGGCGGACAGGAGCACCAGCCCCCGCTTGAGCGCCTCCGCGAGGATCCGCCCGGTCAGCGCCTTGTCGGGCTCCTTGGTGCCGCGATCCTTC
Organism: Gemmatimonadota bacterium; assembly: GCA_041498715.1. Taxonomy (GTDB): domain Bacteria; phylum Gemmatimonadota; class Gemmatimonadetes; order Gemmatimonadales; family GWC2-71-9; genus DASQPE01. The sequence goes on from JBGQIW010000010.1 coordinate 5,374, forward strand.
ACCAGCTCGATCGCCACCATCGCGCCCAGGCCCCTGACGTCACCGATGGCCGGTTGCTGCCCGGCGAGCGCCTCGAGCCTGGCGGTCATCCGGGCGCCGATCCGGGCGGCCCGGTCGGGGAGACACTCGCGCTGCATCACGTCGATCACGGCGAGCGCGGCGGCGCAGGCGACCGGGTTGCCGCCGTAGGTGCCGCCGAGCCCGCCTACCGGGGAGGCATCGAGGACGTCCGCGCGTCCGGTGACCGCGGCGAGCGGCAGACCACCGCCGAGCGACTTGGCGGTGGTGATCAGGTCGGGGACGAGGCCGTAGTGCTCCGAGGCGAACCACTTGCCGGTGCGCCCGAATCCGGTCTGGATCTCGTCCGCGATGAACAAGATGCCGTGGTCCCGGGCAAAGGCAGCCAGCACCTGCACGTATTCGACCGGGGCCGGGACGAAGCCGCCCTCGCCCAGCTCGAGCTCCATGATGATCGCAGCGACCGAGCCCGGATCCACGACGGCGGCAAAGGTCCGCTCCAGCCGGGTGCGGTCGGCCTGGCAGCAGCGCCCGCCCCGCGGTCCCTCGGGGCAACGGTAGCAATAGGGATAGGCGATGCGATACACCTCGGGGGCGAACGGCCCGAAGCCCGTCTTGTACGGGTTGACCTTGGACGTGAGCGCCATCGCGAGGTTGGTGCGGCCGTGAAAGCCGTGCTCGAAGCACACGACCGCCTGGCGGCCGGTGAAGGCGCGGGCGGCTTTGACCGCGTTCTCCACCGCCTCGGCGCCGCTGTTGAGAAACAAGGTTCGCTTCTCGTGATCGCCGGGCGTGACGGCGTTGAGCCGCTCGGCCAACGCAACGTAGGGCTCGTAGGTGGAGACAGGGAAGCACACGTGGAGGTAACGGTCGAGCTGCTCCCGCACGGCGGCGAGCACGTCCGGCTGGCGGTGGCCGACGTTGACCACACCGATGCCGCCGCCGAAGTCGATGAGCCGATTGCCGTCCACGTCGGTGAGCACGGCGCCCTCCGCGTGCGCGATCGCGATCGGGGTAACGGCCGGGACACCCCTGGGAACAGCTTTGGCGCGGCGCGCAAGAAGAGCCTGGCTTTCGGGCCCCGGGATGGCGGTCTCGAGCCTGATCGTCGGTCCCATGCGACGCCTCGCCGTCGGAATGTGTGGTGAATCGTGCGGTGCGGTGGTAGGATTGTAACCGGTTTCCCACAGACCTCCCATGCCCAATACTGCTCTTCGGCTTGGCCGCTTCGCGACCTACGCCGTGCTCGCGCTGCTCGCCGCGTGCGGCGGACGCGAGCCGGCGGCTGTCCGCCGGCCCGTGGTCAAGATCGCCATCACGCCTACGGGCGACGCCCGGGCGGACGCCCAGGCTTTTCTCGCCAAGCTTTGCGCCACGCCGATCGGCGGCGAGCTCAACTTCATGGTCTGGGAGGGCTACACCGACTCCCTGTTCACCGCACCGTTCGAGCGCGCCTGCGGGGTGAAGGTCAACGCGACCTACATGGGCTCGTCCGACGACCTGGTCGCCAAGCTCCGCGGCGGCGGGGCGCAGACCATCGACCTGATCTCGCCGTCGAGCGATGCGGTTACCCAGATCATCCAGGCGGGCCTCGCCTCGCCGCTCGATCTGTCTCGAATTCCGAGCTTCCAGGACCTGATGCCGAGCTTCCGGGCGCTGACGGTCGCGCGGAAGGACTCCGCCGTGTTCGGCGAACCCTGGGCCTTCGGCCCCAACCCGCTCATCTACGACACGACCAAGGTGTCGCCGGCACCGACGTCCTGGGCCGTGCTCTGGGATGACCGGTACAAGGGCCGCCTGTCGCTCCAGGACGACATCGCCACACTCTACATGGTGGCGCAGCTGCTCGGACTCGACGATCCCAAGGATCCGGCGAAGCTCTACAACCTGTCCGATCCCGACCTGGCGAAGGTGAAGGCCAAGATGCTGGAGCTTCGGCCGCGGGTGCGCAAGTACTGGGCGACGGCCGGCGATCTGACCCAGCTCTTCCAGGGCGGTGAGGTGGTGTTGGCCGAGGGCTGGCCGTTGATGACGCACCAGCTCAGACAGGCCGACTTCCCGGCGGGCGAGGTGATTCCGAAAGAAGGGACGACGGCCTGGGCCGACCATTGGGTGCTCACCTCGGGCGCGCGGAACCTCGACGCCGCCTACGCCTGGCTCGAATATGCGGCCCAGCCGTTCACGCAGAAGCTGCTCTACGACGTGACCCGGTACATCGTTGCCCACCCGGGCGCCAAGGCATACATGACGCCGGCCGAGGCCACGAGCCAGCACGACATCGGCGAGTACGGGACGCGGGTGAATTTCTGGCAGTGGGGCAGCCGCCGCGACAAGTATCAGGAGATCTGGAACGAAGTGAAAGCGGCGCCGTAAGTGTCCGACCCGCTGCTCCGGCTCGTCGATCTGAGCAAGCGGTTCGGCGAGGTCACCGCGCTCGACGGCATCTCGCTCGACGTCGCCGGTGGCGAGTTTCTGACCGTGCTGGGCGCCTCGGGGTCGGGCAAGACCACGACGCTCCGCCTGATCGCCGGGTTCGAGCCGCCGAGCGCCGGGCAGATCCTGATGGACGGCGCGGACATCGCGCGGCTCCCGCCCTATCGCCGCGACGTCAACACCGTCTTCCAGCAGTACGCGCTGTTCCCCCATCTCACCGTCCGCGAGAACGTCGGCTACGGGCTCCGCATGCGGCGGGTGGCCCGGCCCGAGATCGAGCGGCGGGTGATCGAGGCCCTCGCGCTGGTCCAGCTCGGTGACCTCGGCGCCCGGAAACCGCGTCAGCTTTCGGGCGGGCAGCAACAGCGGGTGGCGCTCGCCCGGGCGCTGGTGAACCGGCCCCGGCTGCTGCTGCTGGACGAGCCGCTGGGCGCGCTCGACCTCAAGCTGCGACGGGCGATGCAGCTCGAGCTGAAGCAGCTGCAGACCCGGGTGGGCATCACGTTCGTCTACGTGACCCACGACCAGGAGGAGGCGCTGACGATGAGCGACCGGATCGCGCTCATGCGCAACGGCCGCCTCGAGCAGCTCGGCACGCCCGACGCGATCTACCACCGGCCGAGGACGCGGTACGTCGCCGACTTCATCGGCGAGACCAACCTTCTGGCCGGGAAGGTGCTGGGGGCGAATGGCGGGCGCGTCACCATCGAGGTGGCCGGCGCCACCCTGCGGGCGATCGCCGGTGGGACCGCGCCGTCCGCTGGTGCGGACGTCTGGCTCTCGGTGCGACCGGAGCGGCTGGCCGTCGGACCCCGCGGGGACGCGGTGCCGGATCGCAATCAGCTCGACGGTGTCGTGACGGACGTGGTGTTCATGGGCGCGGGGACCCGCGTCTTCGTGACGCTGGCGGATGCGACCCGGGCCGTGGCGCACCGGCCGGCGGGCGACGCGCCCGCACCGGGCACGCCCGTGGCAGTCGAGTGGCCGGTGGAGGCCGGCGTGCTGCTCTGTGAATAAGACGCCCGCGGCCACCCGCCGGCTGGTGCTCCGCCTGGGAGCGCTGGTGCCGCTCGCCTGGGCCATCGCGCTGCTGTTCGTGCCCTACGGGCTGCTCCTGGTCCAATCGTTCTGGCGCATTGACCACGGTGTGCTCACGCCCGGTTTCACGCTGGACAACTACCGGCGGCTGGTGGGGACGTCGCTGTACCCCCGGACCATCCTCTACTCGGCGGTCACGGCGCTGTGGGTGACGGGCGGCGCGCTCCTGCTGGCGTATCCGCTGGCGTACCTGCTCGCCTTCAAGGTCCGGCGCCATCGCGACCTGCTCTACTTGGCCGTGATCATCCCTCTCTGGGTCAGCTACGTCGTGCGGGCCTACGCCTGGAAGATCATTCTGGGACAGCAGGGGATTCTGAACGGGCTGCTGCTCTCGCTCGGGTTGATCCGGGAACCGCTCTCCGTGCTGCTCTACAGCCGGTGGGCCGTTATCGTGGCCCTCACCCACATCTACACCCCATTCGCGTTGATGCCGATCTTCGCGGTGCTCGAGGCGATCCCCGCCCCGCTCCGGGAAGCGAGCCAGGATCTCTATGCGGGCCGGTGGCGCACCTTCCTGCACGTGACGCTCCCGCTCTCGCTGCCCGGCGTGCTGGCCGGCGCCACCTTCGCCTTCGTGCTGAGCATGGGGGACTTCCTCGCGCCCCAGCTCCTTGGCGGGAACGACAGCGCGCTCATGGTCTCGAACCTGGTCTGGAGTCTCTTCGGCGTGGCGTACAACTGGCCGCTGGGTGCGGCGGTGGCGGTCGTGATGCTCGGCCTCACGCTCGCGCTCCTCACGCTCACGGGCGCCCTGGAACGCGGGGGAAGCGGGCGATGAGACGGGCCGCGACCGACTACCTCCTCTGGACCGCCGGCATCGGCGCGCTGCTCTTTCTGTATCTCCCGGTCGTGGTGGTCGTGCTGTTCTCCTTCCACGACCAGAGCATCATCGCCTGGCCGCTTCGGCTGGGCACGCTCCGATGGTACGGCGTGCTGGCGGGTGACGCGGGGATGCTGGCCGCGGGTCTGGCCAGCGTGAAGCTCGCGCTCCTCGCGGTCGTCATCGCGCTGGCGGTGGGCGTGCCCGGCGCGTTCGTGCTCGATCGGCTCGAGTTCCCCGGCAAGAGCGCGTTCCGGCGCCTCGTGCTGCTCCCCCTGATCCTGCCGGGGATCATCACCGGCGTGGCGCTGCTCTCGTTCTTCAGCCTGCTCAAGGTCAGCCTGTCGAGCGGATACCCGGTGGTGCCGGGCTGGCCCGTGGTGCTGGGGCATGGCACCGCGCTCACGCCGGTGGTGACGACGCAGGTGTTCGCCCGACTGCAGCGGTTCGATCGGAGCCTGGAGGAGGCGAGCCAGGACCTCTACGCCGACGACTGGCGCACGTTCCGCTACGTGACCCTGCCCACCATCCGGTCCGCCGTGCTCGGCTCGGCCCTGCTGGTGTTCACGCTGAGCCTGGACGAGATCGCGGTGACCTTCTTTCTGGTGGGTCGGCAGAACACATTGCCGCTCCAGTTCTGGGGATTGTTGCGCCGAGGCATCACTCCGGAGGTGAATGCCGCCTCGACCGTCATTTTCGTCGTCTCGGTCGTGGTGATCGTGCTCGCGGCGCGCGCGATGCGCCGGGATGCGCATTGACAGCCTTGTGACCGCGCCGTACATTCGCGCGACAACCCCGATATGCCAGCCTCGAGAAGCCTTGTCATCCTGCGCAGCGCGCCGCTGCGCACCGCTGCGGAGCTTCGCTCCATCGCGCGCCGCTCGCATCCGCCCGGCCGCTGACGCCGCGGCGGTGATCGTTCCGCCCGCCGTCTGACGCCGCGGGACGGCGCCGTAGCATCGTTTCCTTTTCTGCGTTTCCCTAAAAGGCCAAGGATTGACTCGTGAGCCCCCAGCCCTGTGTGCTGTTGCTCGCAGCCGTGCTCATCGGCGCTCCGTTCTCGGGCGTCCGGGCCCAGCAGCCCCTCTCCCTGAGCGGCCGGATCACCAACGAGGACGGCAACCCCGTTACCACGGCGACCGTCGCGATCCCCGCACTCTCACTCGGCACGACCGTCCGGTCGGACGGGAGCTATACCCTGTCGCTCCCGGACCGGGTGAAGGGCCAGACCGTGATGCTCTCGGTGCGGGCGATCGGCTACAAGCCCGTTGCGGTCCAGGTGGCGATCGGCGAGACCGACGCGACCCAGGACTTCACGCTCGTCGCCAACCCGCTGCAGCTCGGTGAGCTCGTCGTCACCGGCGCCGGCACCGAGACAGAGGTCGAGAAGCTCGGCAGCGTCCGGAACAACGTCGACTCGGCGCTCATCGCGCGGAGCAACGAGGCCAGCGTCGTCAACGCGATCTCGGCCAAGGCTCCCAACGTCGAGGTCACCTCAGCGTCGGGCGACCCCGGCGCCTCCGCCTCGATCCGGATCCGCGGCGCCAACACGCTCGGTGGCGACGGCCAGCCGCTCTTCGTGGTGGACGGCCAGCCGATCGACAACTCGGTCAGCACGACCGCCTCGCTCGATCCCCAGACCGGCGGCCCCCAGGGCGGCGTTTCCTCCCCCAACCGGGCCATCGACATCAACCCGGAAGACATCGAGTCGATCGAGATTCTGAAGGGCGCGGCGGCGGGCGCCGTCTACGGCGCGCGCGCCGGGCAGGGCGTGATCCTGATCACGACGAAGAAGGGGCATCCGGGGGCGACCAAGTACAGCCTCCGGAGCTCATTCTCCTGGAGCGACATCAACCGGTTCCCCCAGCTCCAGCGGCAGTACGGCCAGGGCGACGGCGGCGTGGGCGACCCGTGCGCCCAATCCTCGGCCACCGCGACCCCGATCCTCGACTGCTACGCCACCGAGGACACCTGGGGCCCCGCGCTCCCGGCGGGCACCACGACGTACGACCACGCCGGCGAGCTCTACCAGACCGGATTCGGGAGCGACAACACGCTCACGATTTCGGGGGGAAACGATCGAACGACCTTCTACGTCTCGGGCTCGCTGCTCAACCAGAACGGCGAGCTGCCGGGACCGAACACCAGCTTCAACCGCAAGTCGTTCCGCCTGACCGGCGACCACCGGCTGTCCGACAATCTGAAAGTCGGGGGGAACGTGAGCTACACCGCGTCGGAGCAGTACGCGGTGCAGAAGGGGTTCAACTTCAGCGGCATCACCTGGGGCGCCTGGCGCACCCCGCCGGAGTTCAACAACCTCGACTACGTCACCACGCCGGACAGTGTGCAGCGCTCGTTCCGGTTCCCGAACCCCTCGTTCGGGAACGTGGACTCTACTCGTGGCTACGACAACCCGCTCTGGTCCGCGCTCAACGCGCTGAGCTCGTCCATCGTGGGCCGCACCATCGGCAACGTCTCGGTGGATTTCACGCCGTGGTCCTGGCTCAAGCTGAGCTATACCCTCGGCGTCGACGACGGGACCGACAGCCGGCTCCAGGGACAGCCACCGTCCACCTCGAACACGCCGGATCCGCGGGGTCAGGTCATCAAGCAAACCCTGATCAATACCCAATGGGACGGCAACTTCCTGGCGACGGCCAACTACTCGCTGAGCCAGCAGGTGAAGGGGACCTTCAGCTTTGGCCAGAATCTCAACTCGCGCAGCTTCCGGCAGCAGGGCCAGGTGGGCAACGGCCTGATCGCGAGCCAGCCGTTCAACCTGAGCAACGCCTCGACCTTCCCGCCGCCCAAGGACCTCGAGACCAAGATCCGCACCGTGGGATACTTCGCCCAGTCGACGTTCGACCTCTGGGATCAGCTGTTCCTCAAGGGCGGCGTGCGCTACGACGGCGCGTCCAGCTTCTCCAGCAACGATCAGTGGGCCTGGTTCCCGAGCGCGAGCGCCGCCTGGCAGTTCACCAAGGCGACCGGCAACTTCGGCGGCCTGCTCTCCTACGGGAAGGCGCGGATCGCCTACGGTCAGGTCGGCACCCAGCCGTCGCCCTACCTCGGCGCGACGATCTACCAGTCGTCCCTCTTCAATGACTTCGACGCCTTCGGCACCGGGTCGAGCCAGAACGGCCTCGGGGGGCTCTTCACCCCCAACGTCAAGCCGGCGACGAGCCTCAAGCCGGAGCGGACGAAGGAGCTCGAGGCCGGCGTCGATCTCGGGTTCCTCAAGGACGGCGCCGATCTCAGCTTCACCTGGTACAAGCGGACCTCGACCGACGTCATCCTCCTGGTCCCCGTCGCGGCCTCGTCCGGCTTCACGGTCGAGGGCGCCAACGCCGCTCGCATCCGGAACGCGGGCACCGAGTGGTCGCTGAATCTGCGGCCGATCACCCGGAAGAGCTTCGCCTGGGATGTCGGTCTCACCCTCGGCACCAACCGCAACCAGGTGCAGGATCTTCTGGGCGCGGAGTTCGTCAACTACGGCGGTCTGGGCGGCGGGATCCAAGGCGGGCCGCAGGCGGTGGCGGAGCTGGGACAGCAGATCGGTGCGTTCCGCGACTACGACTATGTCCGCTGCGGGCGCGGGGTCATCCTGAGCGACGGATCCGCCAACCCATACAACGTGGACGCCAACTGCACACCCGCCCAGATCCAGAGCAAGGCCCTCTTCATCGACAACGGGACGCTGGTGAACAGTGCCGGCATCGGGAGTAACGGACCCGGGTTCCCGCTGCTCGACCCGACCCAGCGCGTGATCGCCGACCCGAACCCGAAGTGGACCGGCTCCGTCCGGACCAACGTGCGGGTGGGCAACTTCTCGTTCTCCGGACTGCTAGACGTGCGACACGGCGGCCAGGTCTGGAACGGGACCCGGGCCGCGCTCAACACCGTCGGCACGTCGGCCGAGAGCGCGCTTCGCGGCCAGAGCGTGGTCTTCGGCACGAACTTCCTGCCTGGCGCGGTCGCCGGCCCCGGCGCGGGAACGGCGGCGACGCTCGACCAGGGCTGGTTCGCCAACTATTACGGCTGGTCGTTCGCCAGCACCATCGGCCAGCCATTCTACGAGGACGGCAGCTTCGTGAAGCTGCGTGAAATCTCGATCGGCTACTCCATGCACAATCGGTTCGTGAGCCGGACGCTCGGTCTGTCGAGCGTGGATCTCCGCCTGGCTGGACGGAATCTCGTGACGTGGACCAACTACACGGGCGTCGACCCGGAGACGAACCTCGCCGGATCCGAAACCGGTGCACGGGGGATCGATTTCTTCAATAACCCGCAGACCCGGTCGTTCGTGTTCACCGTCGTCCTGGCCCGCTGATGCGGCCGCTGACTCTCAACGGGATCAGACGCATGCGCTCATTCTTCCGGTCGCTGATGCTGGGTCCGGCTCTGGCTGCCACCTTGACCGGGTGCAGCGACTTCCTCACGGGCCCCAAGTTGCAGAACGACCCGAACAACCCGACCACCGCCTCGAACGAAGCGCTGTTCGTCGCCTCGCAGGTCAACATCTCGGTGCAGCTGGAAAGCCGCCTGGCGCGCACGATCTGCATCTGGATGCAGCAGTGCGCCGGGCAGACCCAGTACCTCTCGCTCGGCAGCTATTCGGTCGGCGAGGACGACTACTACATCAATTGGTCCGCGTTCTACGGGGGTGGCGGCTTGCTCGACCTCCGGACGATCCAGACCCGGTCGCTCCAGAGCGGCGATTCCCTCTTCTGGGGCACTGCGGCGGTGCTCGAGGCTTACACGATCGGCACGACGGCGGACATCTGGGGCGACGTCCCCTACAGCCAGGCGGCGAACGCCACCATCGCGACTCCCAAGCCCGACTCCCAGCGGGTCGTGTTTGTTGCGATCGAGGCGAAGCTCGACTCGGCGATCGCGTTCCTGGCGGGCACCGGCCCGCGCAACAGGGGGCCCGGCGCCAATGACCTGGTCTACGGTGGAGACCCGACGCGCTGGACCGCGCTCGCGCACACGCTCAAGGCCCGCTATTTCCTGCACGTCGCCCCGCGCGACCCGACGGCCTACGCCAAGGCGCTCGCCGAGGCGGCGAACGGTATCCAGCAGGGCAACGACTACGCGGTGGCGCTCAGCGGTCAGGGCGCGACGTCGTCCGATCTCTGGAGTGTCTTCCAGAGCATCTTCCCCGGCTACCTCGTCGCCGGCTCGTTCCTGGTGACCACAATGAACGGGCCGCCGGCTGATCCGCGGTTGCCACTCTACTTCGCGCCCAACGGCAACAACCAGTTCGTCGGGGCGGATCCCGGCGTCCCGGGCTCGCCCAACCTGCTCTCCACGCTGAGCTCCACCCGCCTCGACGGAGCGTTCAGCCAGCCTTTCATCACCTGGGAGGAGAACCAGCTCATCACCGCGGAGGCGGCATACCAGGTCGACCACAGCGACGCCGCGCACACCGCGCGCAACGCGCTCCAGGCCGTCTGGACGGCCAACGGCGTCACGCTGTCCATGCCGGCGCCCGGCACGCCGGGCCCGAACGATCCGTTGCTGCAGGCCATCATGACGGAGAAGTACATCGGGAACTTCCAGAACATCGATGTCTGGCAGGACTGGAAGCGCACCGGCATTCCCAACCTGCAGCCGGCCTCGGGCGGGGTGATACCGCGGCGTCTGACCTATCCGCTGAGCGAGCGGAACACGAACCCGAACATCACGAGTCCCGGTCCCGCCAAGAACTGGAACGATCCATGATCGGAGGGGACGCCGCCGGCGCTCAGGCCGGCGACGCCTCGTGCAGGATCTCGGACACGGCGCGGTACGCCTGGTCGATGGCGCAGTTGGTGTAGGCGTAGGCGCCGGCGTCGGCATTGGCGATGCTGATCCGGCCGAACCGCTTCCGGCCGAGCACGCACGGCTGCTGGTCTGCCGGCCAGACGGGGTCCCAGAGCGAGTTGTACTCGTAGGCGTAGCCGTGCGGCCAGCGATTGACGGTGATGCCCACGATGTCGCGCGCCGGGTCGAAGCCACCGCCGCCGAGGGCGCGGCCCAGCTGGTCGCGGAGGTTGCGCTCGAAGGTCTCGAACGGGGTGGCGAGCAGCTCCGCGTGGCCAACCCGGTGCTGTGCCCGGGCGGGCAGGCCGGGGCTGCACGGTGTGCGCAGCAGATGCACCACGATCGGATCCGCCGGCGAGCGGGAGAAGTGGTACGCCCCGAGGCTCACCGGGAAATCGAGCGTCGCCGACGTGAAGTACCCGGTGGGCGAGTAGAACGACTGGATGCCCAGCTTGGCGAACGCGGTCCAGTCGCGCAGTGCCACATTGGTGTACACCAGCGGGACCTTCACCCCGTACCCGAGCGCCTCCTTTTGCGCGGCGGGCAGGTCGGGGCAGATGTAGGGAATCATCCCGTTCCAGCACGCGAGAACGCACGCCTTGGCCCGAACGGTCCACACCTTTCCGCCCCGGGCATACGTGACAACGACCCCGCGCTCGCCGCCCTCGTGTCCCGCCCGGATCACCGTGCTGTTGAGCCGGATCCGCGTTGGGCTGCCCGGGCGGTCGAGCGCGGCGTAGTTCACGCGCGCGGTCACGATGTCCTCCATCGAATGGCCGGGAGCCGCGGCCGGGACCAGCCTCCGGACCAGGAGTCGCGCGACGGATGCGTTCCCGTCCGGGAAGTGGAAGATGTACGGCTCTTCCTCGTGCGGCGCCGCAGTGAGGCCGAGGCCGGGGTAGTCGGTCTCCTCCAGCTTGAGCCCCTTGAAGCCGGGATATCCGAGGCCCCAGCAGTCGAGCGAAGGCACGGCGTCGATGCCGACGCCATAGAGATCGTGGGTCCAGGCCTGGAACAGCGGAATCGCGTCCGGATGGACCTTCACCTCCTGCAGCAGGTAGTCGAGGTAGCTGGTCTTTTCCAGCCGGGCCTTCTTCTGGTCGGACGAGAGCCCGGGCAGGTAGTCGGTCTCGTCCGTGAATAGCCGGACGATCGACGCCCGCGCCGCCTCCGACAGCGGAGCCTCCCGCAACTGTTCTTCCGAGGTGACCTCCGGCAGCTCCTGGCGGCCCAGGCCGGCGATCAGCCGGTCCACCCCGAAGTGCTCCCGATCGAAAAAGACGCCGCCCTTGAGGCCCAGGCGGCCGTAGAACTGACGATCGTACGCCTGGTAGAACCTGGCCGTGTCCACGCCCAGCTCGGTCAGGAGGCCCCGAGCTTCGGCGCTATAGCGCGACGGTGCCTCGATCGATTGGGTGCCGCCGTACCCGATCAGTAGCTTCCCGCCGTAGTGGAACTCGTTTCGCTTGGCGTGCCCGCCGAAGTCGTCGTGGTTGTCGAGCACGAGCACCCGCGCGCGACCGCCGCTTGCCTTCTGGTAGAAGTGAGCGGCGCTCAGTCCGCTGATGCCGCCGCCCACGACGACGAGGTCGTAGGACTCGCCCGTGGCCCGGGCTTCGCGCAGCATCGTCTGGAGCTCGCCGTCCCGGATCCGGTGCGCGACCTCGTACGATCCGGGATGGCTGCCCCGGAGACCGGTGAGCCCGGGCGGATAGTAGCCCAGCGCGCGCTCGGGCTCGAACGGGTCGGGCCCGAACAGGCCGAGCGTCGAGGGAGGAAGGAACGCGGCAGCGACGGCCACCGCGACGCCGTTGAGGAAGTCTCGGCGGGGAATGACCTGGCCCATGCCCAGGTCGCGATCGTTTGATGCAGTCATGAGGGCCTCGGAAGGTGACCAAAAATGCCATCAGCCCCGGGCCGTGCCAAGGGGTTTTGATAAGGCGATGGTCGCCCATGACTTGAGCCGCTTTCGCCGGGCGTTCGGGGGGGCGGGGGGCTGGACAAGGGGGTGGGGGTCGGATGTAGAGTGTGAGCGCAGGCCTGATGATTGGGCCTGCGTTTGCATCCTCCGACCAAGCGGAGGGTCCACTCTCGCAGCTGACTTTCTCCTTGAGCTGCGAGCCCCCATCAGCGGCGGGGGCGAGGGCGTGTGGATCGAGCAGTACCGATCGCACAACCAGACCGAGTGCCGCGCCAACAATGAAAAGAGGAGTTTGTGAAAGTCCTGGTCCTAGGGGCCGGCGCGGTGGGGACCGTGTCAGCTCTCAAATTCGCGCAGGAGGCGATGGTCGAGCAGCTCGTCATCGCCGACGCGGTGTCCGCCCGCGCCGTCTCACTTGCGGACCGGCTCGACGACCCTCGAGTTCGTGCGATCACCCTGGACGCGGGCAGCCGGACCGACGTCACCCGCGCCATCCGCGACACCGGCACGACCATTCTGCTCAACGCCGCGCTGCCGGCCACCAACCTGGTGGTCATGCGTGCGTGCCTGGCGGCCGGCTGCCACTACATCGACATGGCGAGCGGCGGCAGCGATGCCGACGGCATCCCGAAGCTCGAGGACCAATTCGCCCTGGACGCCGCGTTCAAGCAGCGCGACCTCATGGCGCTCCTCGGCATGGGAGCCGATCCCGGCACCACCAATGTCTACGCCGCGTACGCGGCCAAACACCTCCTCGACGAGGTGACCGAGCTGCGCATTCGCGACGGGGACAACTCGGTGTGCCACGGGCACGACGGCTTCGTCGCCGCGTTCAGCCCGTGGGTGTTCATCGACGAGTGCCTCTGCAAGGCGGTCTCCTGGCGCGACGGGCGCTTCCATCTGGAGGAGCCGCTCACCGGGCGCGAGCCGTTCGACTTTCCGGATCTGGGTGTCCTTAACTGCTATTACGTCGATCACGAAGAATCCAAGACGCTGCCGCGGTTCTTCCCCGGCGCACGGGTGGTCGACTTCAAGCTGTGTCTCGACGACCTCACCCGGGAATCGCTCCGGGCGATGAAGCGACTCGGGTTCTCACGCAAGGATCGAGTCGCGGTCCGGGGGGTCGAGGTGGTCCCGCGCGATCTCCTGGTTTCGCTGCTGCCGGATCCCAAGGATCTCGCCGGCCGCCTCCGGGGCCGGACCTGCGTCGGCACCCTGGCCCGGGGGATCGTCGGCGGGGAGCGGCGCGCGTACTATCTCTACAACGTGGCCGACCACGAGAGCGCGTACGCTGCGCTCGGCGTCCAGGCGACGGCGTATCAGACGGGCATCCCGCCCGTGATCGCCGCCTCGCTCATGAGCGAAGGCGTGTGGAGCGGCAGCGGCGTGCGCTCGCCCGAAGAGTTCGATCCCGATCCGTTTCTGGAGCGGCTCACCGCCGGGGGGATGCCATGGCACATCCGGTCCGACCGCGCTGACCTGCCGGAGCCGGAGCGGGAAGCGGGCCGGCTGGCCGAGGTCGCCGCCTGACCGGCGGTCCATCACATGCGAGGACATCGATGACGACGTCAGCCAGGCCCCGCCAGCGGTCCGGCAAGAGCGGGAAGGCCGCGGCCTACCGCATGTACATCGACGGCAAGTTCGTGGACGCCAGGAGCGGCCGGACGTTCGACGTGTTCGACCCCGCGTCCGAGGAGGTCATCGCCACCTGCCCGGCGGGCGGGCCCGAGGACATCGACCGGGCGGCCAAGGCCGCCCACCGGGCATTTTACGGCGGCTGGAAGACGACGACGGCGCAGGAGCGAGGGCGGATCTTGCTGCGACTCGCCGAGCGGGTCCGGGCCAGGCGGGAAGAGCTGGCGGAGCTGGAGACCAGGAACTCGGGCAAGCCCATCGCCGAGTCCGAGTTCGACATGGACGACACCGCAACCTGCTTCGAGTATTACGGCGGTCTCGCCACCAAGATCAATGGGGAAGTACTCCCGGTGCCGGCGGACGCCATCGCCTTCGCGCTGCGCGAGCCGATGGGAGTGGCCGCGCAGATCATCCCCTGGAACTACCCGCTCATGATGGCGGCGTGGAAGATCGCTCCCGCGCTGGCCGCGGGGTGCACCGTCGTGCTCAAGCCGGCCGAGCAGACGCCGCTCTCCATTCTCAAGCTCGCGAAAGACTTCGAGGCCGTGGGGTTGCCGCCCGGGGTGGTGAACATCGTCACCGGCGACGGACCGGGCGCGGGTGCGCCCCTCGTCGCGCATCCGGAGGTGCGCAAGATCGCGTTCACCGGAAGCGCCGAGGTCGGGAAGCTCATCATGCGGAGCGCCGCGGACCAGCTCAAGCGGGTGTCGCTCGAGCTGGGCGGCAAGTCGCCCAACATCTTCTTCGCCGACGCCGACTTCGAGAACGCCGTGGATGGCGCGCTGTTCGGGGTGTTCGTGAACCAGGGCGAGGTCTGCTCGGCGGGCAGCCGGGTGCTGGTGCAGCGCGACATCTACAAGAAATTCGTGGACGCCGCGGCCGCCAAAGCCAGGACGATCAGGGTGGGGAGCGGTCTCGATCGGGCCAACAAGATGGGTCCGCTGGTGAGCGCGGAGCAGCGGGACCGGGTGGTGCGGTACCAGAAGATCGGGCGGCAGGAGGCCAGGGTGGCCGTCGGTGGGGGGGTCCCCAAGCAGCACGAGCGCGGCTGGTACGTCGAGCCGACGATCTTTTACGACGTCGACAACGCCGCCCGGATCGCGCAGGAGGAGATCTTCGGCCCGGTGATGAGCGTGATCCCCTTCAAGGACGAGGCGGAGGCGATCCGGATCGCCAACGCCACACCGTACGGCCTCGCCGCCGCCGTCTGGACCCGGGACATCTTCAAGGCATTCCGGGTTGTGAAGGCGCTCGAGGCGGGCGTCGTCTGGGTCAACCACATGCAGCCGACCTTCGTCGAGGCCCCGTGGGGCGGGTACAAGGCCTCGGGCTTCGGCCGCGAGCTGGGCCACTGGGGCGTCGAGGAGTACCTCGAGACCAAACAGGTGTACGTCAATCTCGACGAGAAGCCGATCGGCTGGTATTAGAGCGGGGAAACGGCGGGGGTCGCGGGCGGAGGCACGCCGATCTCCTCGTCACCCCCCACCCAGATCGCCGTCGAGCAAAGACGCCAGGCCTTAATCGGTTCCCCGGCGACCAGCGCGTCGTAGCCGCCGTAGGTGTCGACCGAAATCCCCAGCACAGCCAATTGGCGCAGCACGCGCTCGAGCTCGACCCGGCGGCGGGTGAGAAACTCGCGGTAGTCGAACGGGAAGCCCATCTTGTCGCGCCGCCACACGATCTCCGGCGGGAGATGGGCTTCCATGGCCCGCCGAAGGACGTACTTCGTATACCCGTCACGGAAGAGGTACGGGATGGGCATCTGGAGGCCCAGCTCGACGACGCGATAGTCGAGCAGCGGGTAACGCGCCTCGAGCGGAATGGTCATCGTAAAGTGGTCGTTGCTGCGCAGGTAGTAGGGCAGCATGGCCACCCGCAGGTGATAGAGCTGCTGCTGGTGGAAGGCAAGTGACGGATACCGCGCGGCGTACTCGGGCGCCTGCAGGCCTTCCGGAGACGGCGGGTCGAGCGGGCGTCCGAGCAGTTGCTTGGCACCGCGGATGACCTTCCTGCGGGCGCCCCACCAGGCGGCGCTGAGGCGCTCGCGCCGAGAAAGCGGCCGATGCGAGCCCCGTGCCCGATCGTAGGCATCCGCCTGCGCAGCCCGACCCGTGTTGCGCAGCTCGGCTGCGGCCTGGGGCCAGAACAGGTGCTCGTAGCCGGCCAGCACCTCGTCGCCGCCGGCCCCCGCCAGGGCCACGAACGCGCCCCCCGCCTTCATCCGCCGCCGCATCTGGAAATGGGTGTAAATGTTCGGCGAGTGGTACGGCTCCTCCATGATGCCCGAGAACCAGTGGGCGTCCGCCAGGAAGTCCTCCTCGGGCTGCTCCAGGACGCGGTAGTCGAGCCGGTGCCGGGTCAGAATCGTCCGGGCGATCGGCTCCTCGTCGTGCGCGGGCACCTTGATGGTGAACGTCGTGATCGGACGCTCGCGCAACATGGCGGCGGCGGCCACGATCGAAGAGCTGTCCATGCCGCCGCTCAGCTCGCAGGCCACCTCCACGTCCGCGCGGAGCCGCAGCTCCACGGCCTCTACGAGGCGCGTGCGCAGCTCGGCGGCCGCCTCGGCGAGGGACAGGTCCCGCACGGTGAGGCGCCGACTCGGCGGCGTCCAGTAGGGCCGGGTCAGAGCGGCGGCGGGCCGGGTCGTTGCCGGCCCGATCGCGACTACGGTGGCGGGGGGAAGGCTCCGGATCTCGTGGTAGAAGGTGGAGTCGTCGAGGTCCTTCATGCCGGTATCGATGAAGCCGAGGACGCGGTCGGCATCCCGGTGAATTCCCTCGGGCGCCACGGCGATCAACGGCCGGATCGCGCTGGCGAAGTAGAATCCCGTCTGCATGTCGCGCAGGTACAGCGGGGCGACGCCGAGGCGGTCGCGCGCCAGGGTGAGCGTCGCACTCCGCCGATCGTACAGGGCAACGGCCCAGAAGCCGTTGAGCCGAGGCCAGAGCGCCTCGCCCCAGTGCAGGTACCCTTCGACCAGCACCTCCGTGTCGCTCGTGGTGCGGAAGCCGACACCCGCCCCCTCGAGTGTCCGGCGCAGCTCGAGATAGTTGTAGATCTCGCCGTTGAACACCGCGGTGATCGTGCGATCGCGGCTTTGGAAGGGCTGATGCCCGCCGGGAGAGAGATCGACGATGGCATAGCGGGTGTGTACCAGGGCGAGGTCGTGCGGCGGGATCGCCCCCGCGTGCGGCAGCAGCGGCCGGTCGGCCCGGACCGCGTCGGCACTGCACTCCGTGGCCCACGTCGAGGACTGGTCCCGCACCCGATCGGTGAGGTAGATGCCCTGGTCGTCGGGGCCGCGCCGCACGATCCCCGAGAGCAGGGTGCGGATGTCCCGCACGTCGCCCGAGGGCGCACGCAGCAGGTACCCGGCAATGCCACACATGCATGCCTCCTGGCGTCCGCCGCCGGGGCCCGGACCTCATCATGAAATGAGCCGGCGGTAACAAGCATTCAACATATGGCAAGGACGTTCAAGACAGGCCTGGTCGCTCCGGATATAACAGTTTCGGATGAGTCTTTCACGCCGGGAATTCCTCCGCGCCGGCGCGTGCATCGGCGGTGCGGGGACGGCGCTCGGATCGCTCGCCGCCCTGGGCGCCAGCTTGGCCCCGGCGACGGCCAGGGCCCAGGCACTCCGGATCCGGGACGCCAAAGCCACGCCAAGCACCTGCCCCTACTGCTCGGTGGGGTGCGCCACGATTGTCCACACCGTGGACGGCGAGATCGTCAACATCGAGGGCGATCCGCGGAGTCCGCACAACGAGGGTGCCCTCTGTCCCAAGGGCGCCGCCATCTACCAGCTCCACAAGAATCCGAACCGCGCCACCAAAGTGCTCCACCGGAAGCCGAAATCCCGGGTCTGGGAGGAGGTTGACCTCGACTGGGCGATGGACCGGGTGGCGGCGCTGGTGAAGAAGACGCGGGACGAGACCTTCGTGGAGCGTCTGGCGGACGGGCGCCTGGTCAACCATACGCTGGGCGTGTTTGCCCTGGGCGGCGCGACCCTCGAGAACGAGTGGAATCATCTCCAACAGAAGCTGCTGCGCGGGCTGGGCATCGTCGCCATCGAAAACCAGGCCCGAATATGACACAGCTCCAGCGTCCCCGGTCTGGGGACCCGACTCGGGCGCGGCGCCGCGACCACCTATCCCCGCAACCTGGAGCACTCGGACTGCATCGTCATCGAAGGCTCCAACATGGCGGAGTGCCACCCGGTGGCCTTCCGCTGGCCGATGAAGGCCAAGGTCGAGCACGGCGCGAAGATCATCCATGTGGATCCCCGGTTCACCCGCACCAGTGCGGTGGCGGATATCTACGCCCCGATCCGCGCCGGCAGTGACATTGCCTTCCTCGGCGGCCTGATCAACCACGTGCTGGCCGACGAGCACTGGAACCGGGACGACTTCTTCCGCGATTACCTGGTCCACTATACCAACGCCGCGACGATTCTGCGCGACGACTTCAAGGACACCGAGGACCTCGACGGCGCCTTCTCCGGCCTGCTCGAGTACAGCGGCAACAATGCCGATTGGCCGTTCGACGGTTTCCTCGGCGAATACGATGCGGGCACCTGGGGCTACGCCCGGCGCGGCAAGGGTGGCGCGGCGGCCACGCAGCCCGGGACCCCGTTCGCCGCGCTGGTCCGGTCACTCCGGCAGCCTGCAGCCGACCGGGATGAGACCCTGCACCATCCGCGTTGTGTGTTCCAGGTGCTCAAGCGCCACTTCTCCCGCTATACACCTGAAATGGTCGCGGAAGTCACCGGCTGTCCCGCCCAGACCTTCCTCGAGGTGGCGCGGACGGTCCTGGCGAACTCCGGGCGCGATCGCACGACCGCGTGGGCCTACGCGGTCGGCTGGACCCAGCACACTTACGGGCCGCAGATGATCGGCTGCTGTGCCCTGCTCCAGCTCCTCCTGGGCAACATCGGGCGGCCGGGTGGCGGCATTCTCGCGTTGCGGGGCCATGCGTCGATCCAGGGCTCGACCGACGTACCCACGCTCTACCACAGCATCCACGGGTATCTCGAGGCTCCCTCCGCCCTCAAGGGCCACACCACCCTGCGGGCGTACCTCGCCAGCGAGACCCCGGCCACCGGCTACTACGCCAACACGCCGGCCTTCGTCGTCTCGTACCTCAAGTCGATGTACGGCGTCGCGGCGACGGCGGCGAACGACTACGGGTACGACTGGCATCCGAAGATCAGCGGCGATCACTCCCACATGCCGATGTTCGTCGCCATGGGCGAGGGGAAGGTGAAGGGGATGCTCTGCGTGGGACAGAACCCGGCGACGTCCATCAACGCCGGGGCGGAGCGGACGGGTCTGCGCCAGCTCGAGTGGCTGGTCGTGAAGGACAACTGGCTCACCGAAACCGCCACGTTCTGGAGCCGCGCCCCCGAGGTGGCCCGGGGCGAGATCCGGCCGGAGGACATCGACACCGAGGTGTTCTTCCTTCCTTCTACTCAGGTGGCGGAGACCGAGGGGAGCTTCACCAATACCCAGCGCATGCTCCAGTGGCACTTCAAGGCCGCGGAACCGCCGGGCCAGTGCCGCTCGGACGTCTGGTTCACGTACCAGCTCGGCGTGCGGCTCAAGAAGCTTTACGGCGAGAGCACTCTCCCGCGAGACGCAGGCTTCCAGCGGTTGACCTGGGACTTCGCCCCCGACACCCCCGGCGCCGTGGCCGGCGAGCCTGACCCCCTCAGGGTGCTGCGGGAGTTGAACGGGTACCACACCGGTCATGCGGACCAGCACCTCTCCGGATTCGCCGAGCTCAAAGACGACGGGTCGACGACGTGCGCATCCTGGATCTACTGCGGCGTCTATCCGGCGCCTAACGAGAACCTCGCGGCGCGGCGGGAGGCGGATCCGCCCGGAGCTTCCGGGGCCGAGCTCAACTGGGGCTGGGCCTGGCCGGCCAACCGGCGCGTCCTGTACAACCGGGCGTCTGCCGACCTCGACGGCCGGCCGTGGAGCGAGGCGAAGAAGTGGGTGTGGTGGGACGTGACCCAGAAGAAATGGGTCGGCTACGACGTGCCGGACTTCGCGCTGACCAAAGCTCCCGACGCCCCCGCCGATCCCAACGGCATCGGGCTCGACGCGCTCTCAGGGCGGCAGCCTTTCATTATGAAGCCGGACGGGATGGGCTGGCTCTTCACACCGACCGGCCTGCTGGACGGTCCCCTGCCGACCCACTACGAGCCGGCCGAATCGCCGGTCAGGAATCCGCTCTACGGCCGACAGTCCAGTCCCGTCCTCAAGTACTGGAAGCGCGGAGACAACCTGCTGGCCGTCGTGGGTGACCCCCGGTACCCCTACGTGATGACGACCTACCGGCTCACCGAGCACTACCTGGCCGGCGCCATGAGCCGTTGGAGCCCATGGCTCACCGAGCTCCAGCCGGAGCAGTTCGTGGAGCTGAGCCCCGAGCTCGCAGCGGAGAAGGGGATCGGCAACACCGACTGGGTGACCGTCACGACGCCGCGGGGTGCCGCACGCGGAAAGGCGCTCGTCACCCGACGGGTCCGCCCGTTCCAGATCGGCGGCCGGACGGTGCATCAGGTCGGCATGCCGTGGCATTGGGGGTGGGAAGGGTTGGTCACCGGCGACGTGGTGAACCAGCTCACCGCGTTCGTCGCGGATCCGAACGTCAGCATCCACGAGGGCAAGGCCTTCGTGTGCAACGTGGAGAAAGCCTGATGCCCGAGCCCATGGGCTTCTACACCGACACGACCGTCTGCATCGGCTGCAAGGCGTGCGAGGTCGCCTGCAAGGAGTGGAATCAGCTTCCGGCGGCAGAGGGCGGCCAGCGCACCCTCTCGGGCGACAGTTACGACAACACCCAGCGCCTCGACGGTATTCACTGGCGCCACGTGAAGTTCGTCGAGCAATTCGACACGAGCCGGGACAACGGGCGCTGGCTCATGCTCAGCGACGTCTGCAAGCACTGCGTGCGCGCAGGATGTCTCGAGGTGTGTCCCACCGGCGCCATCATCCGCACCGAGTTCGACACGGTGGTGATCCAGTCGGACACGTGCAACGGGTGCCGGCTCTGCATCGCCGCGTGCCCCTTCGGGGTGATCGACATCAACCCGGTCTCCCACACGGCGGAGAAGTGCACCCTCTGCTACGATCGCCTGCAGGCGGGGATGGTGCCGGCCTGCGCCCAGGCGTGTCCGACGCAGTCGATCCAGTTCGGGGCGATCAAGGACCTCAAGGTCCGCGCGGCCGCGCGGGTGGAGCAGCTCCACCGGCTGGGCGAATCCCGTGCTCAGCTCTACGGCGCCGACGAGGAGATGCTCGGCGGCCTCAACTCGTTCTATTTGTTGGTGGACGAGCCGGAGGTCTACGGGCTCCCGCGTGCGCCCAAGCTGCCGTCCCGGAATCTGTTCAAGAGCTCGCTCTTCTCGGTCCTCGGTGCCGCGATCGTCGCCCTGGCCGGGTTCGTCGGGCTGCGGCAGCGGCGGATGGAGGAGCGGGCGCGTGAGGAGGGCGGCGGCGGTGTCTGACACCTTCTTCACCGCTTCGCCCCACTGGGAGTGGTACATCATCCTGTACTTCTTCATCGGCGGGATCGCCGGCGGATGCTTCCTCCTGGCGGCCCTGCTCCAGGTGTTCGGTCGCCCGGAGGACCGGCCGGTGGCACGCCTGGGATATTACGCCGCGCTCGTGGGTGCGGGCGCGAGCGGCCTGATGCTCACGCTGGACCTGACCCGGCCGGAGCGTTTCTGGCATATGCTGCTCCAGTCCCACACCGGACTTCCGATGTTCAAGGCCTGGTCGCCCATGTCGGTCGGCGCCTGGGGGCTGCTCGGCTTCGGGGGCTTCGCTTTCCTCGCGACGTTGGCCGTGCTCGAGGAAGAAGGTCTGTCGTGGAGCGTCCTGCGCCGGGGTCCGGTCCGCTGGCTCGCGCAGACCGGGCCTGCGACCGCGATCGCGGTCCTCGGCAGCCTCTTCGGTTTGTTCCTCGCCGGGTATACCGGAGTGCTCCTCGCGGTGACGAACCGCCCCATCTGGGCCGACTCCAGTTTTCTCGGTCTCCTCTTTCTACTGTCGGCTGGCTCGACCGCCGCCGCCTGCCTGATGCTGCTGGCCACCTGGCGGCGGCGGGGCGACATCGAGACTCTCGAGACGCTGGCCCGGTTCGACCGGCGCATGCTGCTGTTCGAGCTGATCGCCCTCGCGCTTTTCGTCGGGTCGCTTGGCCCGGTAGCACGGGTGCTGGCTGGATGGTGGGGGGCGCTGCTTCTCGTGGGGGTCGTCGGCGTCGGGATCGTGCTCCCGCTTGCGCTGGAGCGCCGGGGCGGCGGACCGGCACGCCTGGCCCGCGCTTCGGCCCTCGTACTGGCCGGTGGGCTGCTGCTTCGCACGGTGGTGATTCTCTCCTCCAATGCCATCCACGTGACCGGCACGAGCGTGGTGCAATGACCCGGCGCGCCGCGGCTGCGCTGCTCCTGGCCGGCGGGCTCGCGGCCTGCGCCAGCCCGGAGGCAACCCGCGTCCGGGGCGGCGGGCCCGGCGCCGACGTAGGCAATCGGGGCCGTCCGGTGGAGTTTCATGGCGGCGCGGTCATGTTTTACGGAACGCCCTGCGTGATGGCGGTGGAATGCGACGGACCACGACCCGCGTTCGGGAAGACCGCGACCCCCGGCTGAGCCGCCTCGCGGCGCGCGATCCCGAATGGCGCACGTGGATCGCGCTGCTCGAGACCACGGTCCGGGTCGCCGCCGAGGGCGGCTGGGACGACGCGCTGTCGCCCTTGACGGACGCGTCGTCGGGCCGCCCGGCGCCGTTGCTCTGCCGCCACGAGCTCCGCGCGGACACGGACCGCCTTGGGCATCTGCTCCGGAGCCTGGCCGCGATCCTGCCGGCCTCGGCGGGATTGGACCGGTACGATCCTTCCCCGCACGAGGCGCTCGAGCTCCTCGCGGCCGCGTTGGCGCAGGACTGGTCCGCTATCGGCGCCATCGCGACTCGGGCGGGTGTACCGGACGGCGCGCTGGCCACGATAGCGCCGCTGGCCTCGTGGCCCCTGTTCCAGGCGTGCGGCCGCCGGCTCGGCCCGTACATCCAGGCTGATTGGGACCACGGCTACTGCCCCGTCTGCGGGGCCTGGCCCCTTCTCTCGGAGCTGCGCGGCCTGGAACGCGCGCGTCGCCTCCGCTGCGGGCGTTGCGCGGCCGACTGGCCGCTGCCCTGGCTCTCGTGCGCCTATTGCGGCGAGCGACGGCACGAGCGGCTTGGGTCGCTGGTGTCCGAGGGGCAGCTCGACGGCCGGAAGATCGAGACCTGCGCCGTGTGCCGGGGATATGTGAAAAGCGTCTCGACGCTGGAGCCGCTCACTCCGGCCGGCGTCCTTCTCACCGACCTGGAAACGGTCGAGCTGGACCTCGTGGCCCGCGAGCGTGAGTGGATTCGGCCCGACCGGCCTGCCTGCGCTCTCGATGTGCGGATCGTGGGCGCGCCGCGCGCCGCGGCGGAGCGGTCCCGGTGAGCCCCGACCCTCGGGAGCTGCGCCCGGCCGAGGTGTGCGGCCGGCTGCTGGCCGCGCTCGACGCGTCCGAGGGCCGTCGTCGCCGTCGCCGGCGGGATACGACCCCGGATACGATCGGGATGGAGATCAAGCGGGGGCTGCTGGAGGATGCGGTGCTCGAGGACCCGGACGCGGACCGGTTCGAGGGCTGGCTGCTCGGCCGCGCACTCGCGGCCGGCGCGAGCGGCCCGGTGCGCGCCATGGGGCTCGCGGTGCTCGCCGAGTGGCGACTCGCGCGGGAGTCCGGCGCGTTCCTGCAGTGGCTCGCCGCGGGGGCGCCGTCGGATGACGCCGCGGGGGATTAGGCCCGCCGCGCCTCACTGGCCGCGAGCTTCCGGATCAGCTCCTCGTTGGTGGTCGTCGCCTTGAGCTCGCTCAGGACGTCGCCGAGTGCGTTCGCCGGCGACATCGCGGCAATCCGTTGGCGGAGGGCGCGCACCACCACCAGCGCCTCGGGTCCCAGGAGCAGCTCCTCCCGCCGCGTCGAGCTCGCCACCAGGTCGATCGCGGGGAAGATCCGCCGCTCCGCCAGCTCGCGGCTCAGCACCAGCTCGCTGTTTCCGGTGCCCTTGAACTCCTCGAAGATCACCTGATCCATCTTGCTGCCGGTGTCCACCAGGGCGGTCGCGATGATCGTGAGCGAGCCGCCGCCCTGCGTCGGGTCAACGGCCCGCGCGCTGCCGAGGAATCGCTTCGGCTTCTCCAGCGACTGCGCGTCGAGCCCGCCGGAGAGCGTGCGCCCGGTACCCTTTTCGACGGCGTTGTAAGCTCGGGCGAGGCGGGTGAGCGAGTCTACGATCAGGACCACGTCGCCGCCGAGCTCGACCCGTCGCCGCGCCCGTTCCAGCAGGAGCTCCGCCATCGCCACGTGCCGGGCGGGCGGGTTGTCGAAGCTCGAGGCGACCACCTCGCCGAACCCAGCAGCCTCCATCTCGAACACCTCTTCGGGCCGCTCGTCCACCAGCAGGATGAAGAGCCCCGCCGCGGGATAGTTGGTGCTCACGCCTTCGGCGATCGCCTGGAGCACCATCGTCTTGCCCGCCTTGGCCGGGGCGACGATGAGCGCTCGTTGGCCCTTGCCCAGGGGGCAGAGCAGGTCGATGACCCGGTTGGTGAAGTCGGGCTGGCCCCGACGGACGAGCCCGCAGTCGAGGCGGAGCGGCTCGCTCGGGTGAACCGCGCCGAGGCGACCGAACTCGGGGCGCTGACCGAGCGTCTCGGGCGGACGGCCGTTGATGGCGGTGACGCGCTCGAGCGACGGCCCGCGTCCCTTCCCCCCGGCGCGTGTTTCTCCGGCGAGCTCGTCCCCGGTGCGCAGCTGGTACTGGCGGACCACGCGATCGCCGACGTGTACGTCGCCGCTCGCGGGGAGGTAGCTCGCCTCCCGGCGCCGGAGAAAGCCGCCGCCCCGCCCGGCCATCTCGAAGACGCCGAGGGTCATGGGGTTGTGGGGCGTTGATATCGGGGGATGCAGGCCGTCGGCATGGTCAACAGGAAGATATCGTGTCCGGCCTCCCCGGGGAGCCCGCCGGGGCTGGCGCCCGGTCCGCGATGCCTGCAACATTCGCCGTCTTCGACCCCCGGTCCGGTGAGCGACCTCGCCCGTTTCGCCCTCGTCACGTTCACCTCGGTCCTCTTCATCGTGGACCCGGTCGCCGCTGTGCCCGCCTATCTCGTGATCACGCAGAACGAGACCGCGGAGGAGCGGCGGCGGACGGCGCTCCGCGCCTGCGTGGCAATGACGGTCCTGCTGGTCGTCTTCGCCGCGACCGGCACGCTCATCTTCCGCGCGTTCGGCATCACGCTGCCGGCCTTCCGGCTCGCGGGCGGCCTGATCCTGTGGTTCACCGCGATGGAGATGCTGCGCGGTGAGCGCCCGAGTCAGGAAGGGCGGATCGAGCTGCAGGAGGGGCGGGAGAAGGAGGACGTAGCGCTCACCCCCCTCGCCATTCCCTTGCTCGCCGGTCCCGGCGCGATCTCCACCGTGGTCGTGCTGGCGGGCCAGGCGCACGAGCCCGCCCATGTCACCAGCCTCTACGGGGCTATCGTGGTGACAGGTCTGCTATCGTATGTCACACTGCGGCTGGGCGAGCCGCTCCTCTCGCGCCTGGGGAAAACCGGTATCCGGGTCATGACCCGCATCATGGGGCTCCTGCTCGCGGCCGTGGCGGTTCAATTCGTCCTCACCGGCATCAAAGAGGGCCTGGCCCTCTAAACGCTGCGGCCGCCTGGTCCGTATATCGAACGGACCTCTCGTCAAGGACACCGTTCCGCGTGACCCGCCTCGGTCAGCTCTGGCTGCTCGCGTTCCTCCTGTTCAGTGTGGTCCGGCCCGTGGCCGGGCAGGTCGGCGCGAACACTGACATCATCACCGGCACCGTCACCGGTCCGGATGGCCAACCCATCGCCGACGCGACCGTCGAGGCGGTCGCGGCCGAGACCGAGATCTCTCGCCAACGAACGACCGATTCACGAGGGCGCTTCACGATCGTGTTTCCTGATGGGGGCGGCCAGTACCAGATCAGCGTCCGCTACATCGGCATGGCCCCGGCGCGGCTCACGCTGGCGCGGCAGGCGGACGAGGATCGCTTGGTCGTGAACATCCGCATGTCTCCCGTTGTGACGACCCTCGAGGAGATTACGGTGCGCGGCCGGGCGCCGCGCCCGCGGGAGGAGGGCGCGGGCCCCGGCTCCACCGAGCGGAACCTGACCCAGGAGCTGGTGGACCGCCTCCCGATCGACGCCTCGGACCCCAACGTGCTCGCTACCCTCGCCCCGGGCGTCGTGGCCATCGGCGCGACCGACTCCACCAACGCGGCATTCTCGGTCGCGGGTCTGCGCCCCGACGCGAACAACGTGACGCTCGACGGCGCTTCGTTCGGGACCGGCAGCGTTCCCCAGGACGCGGTACGGAACACCCGCGTGGTGACCAGCACTTACGATGTAGCGCGCGGAGAGTTCAGCGGCGGCCTGGTCGCCTCGACCACCCGAGGCGGCACCAACGTGGCGCAGGGGTCGTATACCTATACGCTGCGGGACCGGAATCTCGCGTGGGGTGGAGAGACTTCGTCGCCGTTCGGGCAGGGCTTCACCCAGAACCAGATCGGCGGCGGCATAGGCGGGCCGATCGAGCACAACAGGCTCTTCATCTTCGGCGCGCTGCAGGGGCGCTGGCGCGACCAGGCGCTCACCTCACTCGACGCGGTCGATCCGGGGACCCTTGCACGCCTGGGCGTGAGCGCCGACTCGGTTGCCCGGTTCCTGTCGCTCGCCGGGGCCACGGGCGTCCCGCTCACCCTGCCCGGGATTCCCGACGACCGGACGAACAACACCGGCACGGGGCTCGTGCGACTCGACTGGAAGCCGACGGACGCGCAGACCGTGACGTTGCGCTTCGACGGCCACCTGAGCTCACAGGATCCGACCCGGGTGGGGTCGCTCTCCCTCCCCGCTACCAGCGGCACCAGCTCTGACCGCGGCGGTGGCGTCCTGGGCTCGCTCACGTCCTACTTCGGCGGCAACTTCGTGAATGATTTTCGGACGTACGTCTCGGTCGATCACCGGGACGCGTCCGCGTTCCTGACCCTGCCACAGGGCCGCGTGCAGGTGGCGTCCAACCTTGCGGACACCACCCGCGGGGTGACGACGTTCGGCTTCGGGGGCAACGCCGGCTTCCCGCAGAGCAGCGACAATACCGCGGTCGAGCTGACCGAGGAGCTCTCCTGGCTCCCCGGCTCGGCGAGCCACCGGATCAAGCTCGGGCTCTATCTCAACGCCGCCCATTTCCGCCAGGATCAGACCCCTAACCAGTTCGGCACCTTCCTTTATCCGTCCCTCGGCGCGCTCGAAGCCGAGCAGCCGTCGCAGTTCAGCCGCAACCTGGCGCCGCTCGAGCAGGCGGGCACGGCGTGGAACGGCGCCGCCTACCTGGGCGACACATGGCGGTCCGGTGGCTTCCAGCTCGCGTTCGGGGCTCGGCTGGAAACGTCCGCATTCGGCGGGGCGCCGATGTTCAATCCTCTGGTCGACTCGGTTTTCGGGCTCAGGACCGACCACGTTCCGGGCGAGATCCACCTCTCGCCCCGGGTGGGATTCACCTGGATGCTGGGCGGCGGCGGGCCCGGGGGCGGCGGTTTCGGCGCCGGGGCGACCATCGTGCGCGGCGGGATCGGGGAGTTCCGCAGCCCGACGCCAACCACCCTGTACAGCTCCGCGCTGGCGGCGCCCGGTCTCTCCGACGCGGAGGCCCAGCTAATCTGCGTCGGCTCGGCGGTCCCGGTGCCGGACTGGTCCAGCTACCTCCAGAACGCCGGAACGATCCCGAGTGACTGTGTCGATACCGTAACGACCGTCGCGATTACGCCGCACCCGAACGTCACGGTGTTCGACCCGGGATTCACCGCGCCCCGCGCCTGGCGTGCCTCGCTCGGCGTGCAGCGGCCGATCCTCGGCACGTTCTCGTTGTCGGTCGATGCGAGCTACGCTCGCGGCGTGAGCCAGTACGGCTTCCGGGACCTCAATCTCGTCGCGACGCCGTACTTCACGCTGCATTCGGAGGGGAACCGCCCGGTGTACGTGCCGCTCGGGGCGGTCGTGCCGACGACGGGCGCCCTCAGCTCGGCCGACTCGCGAGCGGACCCGCGCTTCGGCCAGGTGCTCGAGATCGGATCTGGCCTCGAGTCCGACACCAAGCAACTGACGGTCGGATTCGGCGGCGTCACCGGCCGCGGGGCCAGCTTCCGGGTCTCCTACACCTACAGCAGCGCACGCGATCAGTCGTCCTTCTCCGGCGGCGGAGCGTCCCAGGGCTTCGCCGCGCCCACGACCGCCGGCAACCCCAACGTGCCCGAGTGGGCCACCAGCAGCTTCGAGCGCCGGCACTCGGTGCTTGCCACGATCACCTATCCCGTCACCGCCGCGCTGGAGGTGACCTCGATCGCGCGCTTGAGCTCGGGCGCGCCATTTACCCCGCTGGTCGGCTCGGACATCAACGGCGACGGGGCGCGGAACGATCGCGCTTTCATCTTCAACCCCGCGACCGCCACCGACCCGGCGGTCGCGAGCGCCATGCAGACGCTGCTCGCCGGCGCCCCGTCCGCGGTGCGCGACTGCCTCGCGAGCCAGCTGGGCGCGATCGCCGCGCGCAACTCGTGCACCGGCCCCTGGCAGCCTTCCCTCGACTTCCAGCTCAACTGGCGGCCCGCCTGGTTCGGGCTGGACCGCCGCCTCACCATCTCCGTGCTCACCGTGAACCTCCTGGGCGGACTCGACGACCTGCTCCACGGCGCGGGCAACCTCCACGGATGGGGCGCGGCCACGGCACCGGATCCGGTGCTGCTCTACGTGCGCGGCTTCGACCCGGCGACGCAGGCCTTCGAGTACACTGTCAACGGTCGCTTCGGATCGACGGTCAGCGCGAATAACGGCATCGTGGCCCCGTTCCAGATCGGCTTCCAGGCCCACTTCACGATCGGCCCGGATCCGGTGCGCAATCGGCTCCGCTCGGCGTTCGGCTCGCGGCGTGGGGGTGGCGGGGGCGGTGGTGGCGATGCGGGCGGGCCCGGCGGGGCCGGCGCGCCCGACTTCGCCGCCCGCTTCGCCCAGGTCATGCCCAACCAGGTTGCCGCGATCCTGGCGCTCAAGGATTCGATCCATCTCACCGACGACCAGGTCACCCGCCTCCAGGCGATCTCCGACTCGCTCGACGCCGAGAACCGAGTCCTCTCGGATTCGCTTCGGGCCCAGATCGAGCGCGCCGGCGACCGGCCCGACCCCACGGTGCTGTTCGCGCGCATCAGACCCAAGCTGGCGCAGGGCCGCGAGCAGAGCCGGCGAGCCCTGGAGCAGGCTCGCCAGATCCTGACCCCGGAGCAATGGTCGCTGCTGCCGGAACGGATCCGCGCGCCGGGGTCCCGCCGCCGCCCGGCCGACTAGGCCGCCCCCCCCTTTCGCGTCGACCGGTCCACGCGCTAGAATCGGGGCCGCGTCGTCCCCGACGCGGCGATACATCCCATCCAACCCCCCCCGGGAGCGTCCCGATGCGGAGCTATCTCACCGAATTCATCGGCACCTTCTTTCTCGTGCTCACGGTCTGCCTCACCGTGATCGGCGCGGTCCCGATGGCGCCGCTCGCGATCGGCGCGTCACTCATGATCATGGTGTACATGGGCGGCCACGTGTCCGGCGGCCACTACAATCCGGCCGTGTCGCTCGCCGTGCTGCTCCGCGGGAAGCTGCCGGCGACCGAGTTCCTCGCCTACGTCGTAAGCCAGGTGGCCGGAGCCGTCGCGGCCGCGCTGATCGCGTACGTGATCACCGGAAAGACCTTCGCACCCGCGCCCGCGGACTCGGCGACCACCACCGCCGCGCTGCTGGTCGAGACGCTCTTCACCTTCGCGCTTGCGCTGGTGGTGCTCAATTCCGCCGTGTCAACCAAGACCCAGGGCAACTCCTTCTACGGATTGGCCATCGGCTTTACGATCGTGGTCGCCGCCTTTGCCGGCGGCTCGATCTCGGGCGGGGCGTTCAACCCGGCCGTGGGCACGGGGCCCATCCTGGTGAACGCGTTCCTCGGTGGCGGCTCGCTGGCCCACTGGTGGCTCTACCTCGTCGGTCCCTTCCTCGGCGGCGCCCTGGCGGCGGCGGTGTTCGGCATCCAGGAGGGATAGGGCGCCTGCGACGCTCCCGGCTCCCCGCGCATCCCTCCCTGGTCGGCACAACTTCTGTTCTTCGGCCCGGATGGGGCCGCCACGGATCACCGCGGGGAGCTTTCTGAATGTCGCCAGTCTATCGCACTCGTCTCAAACTCACCGGCTTCATCGGTGCTGCTTTTGCCGCGGGCCTTTTGCTCGCCGGCCTTCTCGATCTTCCGCTGCGGGGGAGCGCCCAGCAGGTGGCGCAGCGGAGCCAGCCGGCGGTGGTCGCGCCGGCGCCTCCGGCAGATGGGCCCGCCCGCCAGCTATTCGATCTCAGCGAGGCGTTCGCCTCCGTTGCCGAGCACGTCAAGCCGAGCGTCGTCTACGTCAAGGCCGAGCGGAAGCCCGACGCGGATGACGGTGACGGGGCGCAGCCCCGCATGCAGGTGCCGCCCGGCTTCGAGCGCTTCTTCCAGTTCGGTCCCGGCCTCCGGGGCCCGCAGCCGAAGGTCGAGCAAGCGTCCGGCTCCGGGTTCGTCGTCTCCCGCGACGGCTACATCCTCACCAACGCGCACGTCGTGGACGGCGCCCGGCAGGTCACCGTGCGGCTCCTGGACCGTCGGGAGTTCCGGGCCAAGGTGGTCGGCATTGACGCCGCCACCGACGTGGCCGTGCTCAAGATCGACGCGGACAACCTGACCCCCGCCCCTCTGGGCGACAGCGACGCGTCCCGCGTCGGTGAGTGGGTTCTGGCCGTCGGCAATCCGCTGGGCGAGAACCTTACCTTCACCGTGACGCAGGGCATCATCAGCGCCAAGGGCCGCGCGCTCAACCTGCCCAACCGCACGGATCGCAGCATTCAGGACTTCATCCAGACCGACGCCGCCATCAACCCCGGCAACTCGGGCGGCCCCCTGGTCAGCGTGCGGGGCGAGGTCGTCGGCATCAACTCGGCCATCGCGAGCGAGACCGGCTTCTACTCGGGGTACGGCTTCGCGATTCCGATCAACCTCGCCCGCCGGGTGATGGACCAGCTCATCAAGAGCGGCCACGTCGAGCGGGCGGCGCTGGGCATTCTGGTGCGCGATGCCACCGCGAACGACGCGCAGTACGTCGGGCTGCCGGAGATCCGGGGCGTGCTGGTGCAGGACTTCTCGGGTGAGACCCAGGCGGCGGAGCGGGCTGGCATCCAGGCGGGCGACATCATCGTGTCGATCGACGGTCAGCCGGTCGAATACGTCGCGCAGCTGCAGCAAACCATCGCGTTCCGGAAGCCCGGCGAGACTGTGAAGGTCGAGGTTGCCCGGAAGGGTGGTGTCCGGAAGACGTACACGGTTCCGCTTCAGCGGGTTCCCGAGCGGACCGAAGTGGCCTCGAGCGCCGAGTCGCGCGGCGGCAACTCGGGCGACGGCGAGGCGGCCCCGATGGCGCAGCTAGGCGTCACGGTAGCGCCGCTGGACCGGGCCACGAGCGAGCAGTTCACCGTTCCCACGGGGGTCAGCGGCGTCGTGGTCACCGACGTGCGACCCGGTGGACCGGCCTTCGAGTCGGTCGCCGGCCCCGACAACGGCGGGCCCGACATCATCCTGTCGATCGAGGGGAAGCCGGTGAGGTCGCCCCAGGAATTCCGGAGCGCCCTCGCGGGAATGAAGACCGGGGACATCGTGACGCTCCGGATCTACAACGCCCGGGCAAAGGCCTACCGGATCGAACGGGTGAAGCTGGGCTCGGCGGCGACCGAGTAAGTCAGGAGGGACGTCGGGCTGGGAGCGGGCGGGTCGCGTGAGCGGCCCGCCCGCGGTCTTTGTTACTGCGCGGCGACCGCGGTGCCGTCGAGAATGCGGGCGGGATTCGCGCCGAGCAGTGCCTGCGCCTGCGTCTCGCGTCCCGCCGCCACCAGCACGTCGTAGGCGGCGCGGACCGAGACACCACCACGCCGGCTCCCGTGATGGTCGGTGGCGATTAGATCGGCCAAGCCGGCCTCGATCAGGCGCCACGCCAGCCGTTCCGAGCCCGGGCTCGACTCCCGGTAGTGTCCGGTGAGGCTCCCCGCGTTCACCTGCAGCAGGGCGCCCTGCTCCCGCCACGAGGCGATGCTCTCGAGCGGATCGAGGCCCTCCGGGAAATGGTAGCGCTCCGGGTGCGCTATCACGATCTGCTGGTCCGCCTCGAGAACCTCGTCGATGACGTCGGCGTGTGTGCCGCGAAGGTCGAAGCCGAACTCCACCAGCAGAAACCGGCTGCCGGCCAGTCCGACCCCGTCGTGCTCGAGTATCGGCCGGATCAGTGCGGCTCGGGGGGCCCAGATCTCCTGTCCCAGCCCCAGCTCGGGGAGGCCCTCCTCACCCTCGGCCGCGGCGACGAGCTCGTCGAATGCGCGCCGGTGCTGGTCCAGCTCCCGCTGCACCGCCGCCATCGTGTCCAGCCGGGGGAGCAGGAGGTGGGGGGTGGTGACCACGGTCGCGACGCCTTCGCCGGCAAGGACCCGAAGCCAGGCGAGCGCCTCCTCGACCGAGGCGGCGCCGTCGTCCACCGCGGGCACAAGATGGCTGTGCAAGTCCGTGAACCGGATCTGCGACGGGAGGGGGGCGGGCATGGGGGTCAGTGTGGGCATTGCTCTGGTCCGACTTGACCGGCAACGTTCATGCCGACTCTGCGACCCTCTCCAACAGGTTCCACCGGCGCTGCAGTCCTGCCCGGGCTTCGCGGAGGCCGATCTCCTGGAAGCGGACCACCTCGCCCGGGCTCCGCTGCGCCAGGCGCCCGATATCGGGGCTCGCAACCACCGCGATGCGCGGGTATCCCCCCACCGTCGGCCCGTCCGGCATGAGCACGATCGGCTCGCCCCCCGGGGGCAGCTGAATGGTGCCGACGCACGCGGGCGCGGAGGGAAGGTCGCCCGGCAGCGGGAACGCCGGCGACGGTGCCTCGAGCCTGTAGCCCATCCGGCTTACCGCTCGCGACACCCTGAACTCGGTTTCCACGAGCCAGCGCCACGCCGCGCTGGGGAGAAGCCCGAGGCCCGGTCCGGGCAAGACGGCGATCGGGTCGGCCGGTCTCGGGTCCGCAAGCTCGGCGGTAGCCTCGCGTCGGCTCGGAATTGAGGTCGGCGGCTCGCCGGGCAGCGCCGCCGTGCTCGGCCGCCCGATCGGAAGGTGATCACCGGCACGAAGCAGCCGGCCTTCCATCCCGCCGAAGCGGGCGGGGAGATATGTGGAACGACTTCCCAGCACCTCCGGCACGTTGATTCCTCCGGCGACTGCCAGGTAGACCCACGCCCCGGCCTCGATCCGTTCGATCGCGAGCACCTCACCGGCCGCTGCTCGAGCCGCCTCGCAGTGCGGGACCGGCCGTCCGCCGAGCGTTGCCCGGGCGCGGGCGCCGGAGATCGCGATCGTGGCGTCCTGCTCGAAGCGAACCTCGCCGCCCGTCAGGCCCCACTCGACTGCCGCCGAATTCGGCCCGTTACCAACGAGAATGTTCGCGAGCGCGAGCGCAAAGGGATCGAGCGCGCCTGCGCGCGGGACGGCGGCGTGGAGATGCCCGCTGCGACCGAGATCCTGCACCGTCGCGAATGGCGGGGCGCGGAGAACGGTGATCATCCGTCTGTCGGCGAGAAGCGGACCCGGTCGCCAGCGGAGAGCAGATTGGGCGGATTCCGCTCCGGATCGAACAATACGACATCGGTATGCCCGATCAGGTGCCAGCCGCCCGGTGTCTCCAGCGGATACACACCCGTCTGCGCGCCGGCGATTGCGACGCTCCCCGCCGGCACGCGTCGCCTCGGCGTCGGCCGGCGCGGCAGCACCAGCGCCCGATCGACCGGTCCGAGGTACGCAAAGCCGGGAACGAACCCGAGGAAATGGACGTCGTAGACCGGCTCGGTGTGGCGACGGACGACGTCCAAGGGAGCCAGTCCGGTGCGCTCGGCGACCTCGGCGAGATCGGGACCGTCGTAGCGGACGGGAATGACGTGAATGGGACGGTCATGTGCGAGGGGCGGGCCCTGGGCCTCGAACGCCTCGGCCGTCTGCGCCAGGCGCTCCGTGAGCCGCTCTGGCTCCGCAGTGACCCGGTCGAAGAAGACGGCGAGGGATCCATAGGCCGGGACGATATCGGAAACACCGGAGAGTGCCGCGGCCCGAAGGTGCGCCGCGAGCCCGGCCGTGCGGGCGGCGAGTGCGGGATTGGTTCCTTCCCCGAGGATGAGCAGCAGCGCCGAGTCGCCCAGCGGCTCGATGCGGGGGAACCCGTTCACCGCACGAACGGCGCGACTGCAATGGCCTCGGCCGCGAGGCGGGCGCGCACCGCCCGGAGGACGGCGACCGCCCGCGGCCCGTCGCCATGCACGCAGAGGGACTCGGCGTCCACCCGCAGAACCGTGCCGTCCACGGCGTCGATGGTGCCCTCACGCACGAGGCCCACGGCCCGGGCAGCGGCGGCTTCGGGATCCTCGAGCAGCGCCCCAGGCGTCCCGCGCGGGACCAGCGAGCCGTCGCGCCGATAGCCGCGGTCGAGGAACGCTTCAGCGACAGACCGGAGGCCGGCCTCCCCCGCGGCCGCAGCGAACGCGCTGCCGGCCAGGCCCAGAAGAGCGAGCTGCGGATCCGCCGCGCGCACTCCCTCGGCGATCGCCCGCGCGATCTCCGGGTCGCGGGCCGCGCGATTGTAGAGCGCGCCATGCGGCTTCACGTACCGGACGCGGGTCCCGGCGGCTCGGGCGCAGGCGATCAGGGCGCCGACCTGATAGGCGACATAATCGGCCACTTCGCGAGCGGATGCGGCGACTTCGCGGCGGCCGAACCCGAGTAGATCGGGATAGCCGGGGTGCGCACCGACGACCACCGAGTGGCGGGCGGCGAGCGCCGCGGTCTCGCGCATCCGGCTCGGGTCGCCCGCATGAAACCCGCAGGCCACGCTGGCGGAGGAGATGAGCGGGAACAGGTCCGCGTCGGCCGGTGCAGGCCATGCGCCGAAGCCCTCGCCGAGGTCGGCGTTGAGATCGATCGTCGCCATCGGGGTCGCGGCGGGGGGAGACACGCGTCAAATCAAGCACCGGGCTGCCCGAAGTGAAACAATCGGAGGCAAAGCCTCGTTTCTGCTTGAAACGGCACCGACATGGGGCCGGTACGCCGACGGAGAGGTGTCTTATGCAGCGATACTGGGTCCGGATCGCCCTGGGCGCCCTGGCGGTCTTTGCTGTGGGAATGGTGGGCATCTCCTTGGGGCGCAGCGGGATGAAGCAATTCGAGGCCCTGGCAAATTCGACTCGACCCATCGGCATTCCGCTGGCCCTGTTGCCGTTCCGGCTGGACGGGGAGCAGTTGGGGACGGTCCGGCGGCTGGAGCTGATCCGAAGCGCGCCCAAGAAGGTCACCGGCATCCGCCTCACCGTCACGCTGCAGGACTCGAGCGATGTGGACAACCTTCGCGACTGCAACGTCACGGTGCGTGCGCCCATGGCGTTCGGCGGGCGCGACGGGTTCAGCTGCTCGACCGCCGCCGACTCAGCGGCGGGCCACCTCGAGCGGATCGGCGAGATCATCGTGGAGCCGGGCGGCTTGGTCCGCGCGATCTTCGCGCGCGCGGAGCAGGCCTCGGAATGGCGGGCCGGTCTGTACGACACCGGCACGGCGCAGTCCGAGTTGGCGGCGCTCAAGGCCGAGCGGCTGGCCGACTCGACCGCTCGCGCCGTGATCATCCGAGCCGACTCGAGCCGAGCGGTGATCGACATCCGGGGCGACTCGGCTCGGCCGATCGTCCAGGTGCAGGCGGATTCACACGGCGCGCTACTGCGGGTCCATGATCGCTCGGGCAAGGAGCTCGTGCGGCTCCGGGCCAACTCGGACGGTGCGAGCCTCTCGGTGACCCCCGACTCGTCTCCCAGTCACTCGAAGCACTGAGCTCCGGCCGGGGCCGCTTGCGCGCCGGCCTCGGGCCCTTCTACATCTAGCGGATGCCGGGCCCTCCAACCCCGCCGGTGAGCGCGGGGCGCCTGTTCTTTCGTCTCACGCTCGTGGCGCTGGTCGTCGTCGCTCTGATTCTCCTCGGGCGGGGGGCGGGTGCGCTCGTGCCGCGCTTCGCGGCCCGGGTGAACGGGCTCGGCCCCTGGGGGCCCGTCGCGTTCATCGTCGGGTACGCGCTCGCCTGCGTAGCATTCATCCCGGCGACGCTGCTGACGCTGGCGGCCGGCGCGATCTTCGGGGTGGTGAAGGGCGTCGCCTTCGTGTTCGTGGGCGCGTCGCTCGGCGCTTGCGCGGCGTTTCTCATCGCCCGCTACGTGGCCCGTGGTGCCGTCGAGCGGCGGCTGGCGGGTAATCCCAGGCTCGCGACGATCGACCGGGCCATCGGACGGGAAGGGTGGAGGATCGTCCTCCTGCTGCGGCTGTCGCCGGTGTTCCCTTTTATCTGGCTCAACTACGGTCTCGGGCTCACCCAGGTCCGCTTCACGGACTTCCTCCTCGCGATGCC
>JBGQIW010000011.1:0-41199 GCA_041498715.1 Gemmatimonadota bacterium
CGGGTCACGATCCCGGCTCGAGCGGCCCGGCCCAGTCTCTCATGCCGCCCGCGAGGTTCCGGACGCGGCGAAAGTGTCGCGCAGCCAGAATGGCGGCGACCTCGTCGCCCATCGGACCGCTGTGACAGACGAGCACGATGTCACTGGCCGGATCGAGTTCGGCGGGCGCACGCTCCCTGGCTCCCGGGTACGGCAGATTGACGGCGCCGGGAAGGTGCGCCTTGCGGAACAGCTCCGGCTCCCTGACGTCCACAATCACCAGGCGGGAGGAGTCGCGGGGAAGGGCCAGCTCCCCGGCCAGGGTCTTCCCGTCCACTCGAGTCCAGCCGGCGCCCGGAGCCGGCGTCGCACTCGTCCGGCAGGCGAGCAGGACCCCGAGGACGGCAGTGGTCAGCAGGCGCATGTGAGTCACCTCGCGAAATCGGTCAAACTTGCAGTCGGACCGGCCAATGGCAGGCGCGCCGCCGACGCTCGCCGCCACTTTGACCGAATCCGGGCCGGCTCCACGGGCATGCGGGCTGCATTGGACCGGGTCGTCGATCGGCACGGGGCCGATCAACCAATCGCTGCAACCCCTGTCGCGTGGAGGAAGTGAAATGTACGTCATGACCACTCGGCGCACCCTCGATCCGTTCCGGAATCTGCGCCGGCTCAACGGCCTGCTGGACGGGGCGTTCGCCAATCGGCCGAGCCAGCCGGAAAAGAACGGAGCGCTCACTGCCGCGTGGAGTCCCGCGTGCGACGTATTCGAGGACAAGGAGAGCGTCAAGATCGTGATCGAGATCCCGGGCGTGAAGCCCCAGGACGTGAAGATCTCGATCGAGGATCAGGTGCTGACGGTCCGGGGCGAGAAGAAGCAGGTCGCCGAGGAGAAGATCGAGCGGGTGCACCGCTACGAGCGGACCTACGGCGCCTTCGAGCGTAGCTTCGCGCTCCCGAACCTCGTGGACGCCGACAAGATCGAGGCGAAGTATGACGCCGGCGTCCTGACGATCACTTTGCCGAAGGCCAAGCGCGCCCGGCCGCGGGAGATCCAGGTCCAGGTGAAGTAAACGGCAGGCGTGAGTCCTGAAAGAAGGGGGCCGGAGCTCCGCCTGGCGGAGCCGGCCCCCTCTCGCATCCCGCCGTGACGGCATCGATCCGTAGTTCTACGGACTCCCCCTCCGGTGATCCGCGGATTGCCCTCAGGCCCTGGCGAGCCGTAGCGTACCTGCGTGTCCACGTCCATGCCATTCCATCTCGCCGGCGTCAGTCATCATACGGCGGACGTCGGCGTCAGGGAGCGTCTCGTGCTCCCCGGCGGCGACGTCACCGCTTGGCTGGAGCGCGAGCGCGACGCCAGGCGCTCTCTGGTGCTGGTCTCGACCTGCAATCGCCTCGAGCTGTATTGGTGGGGAGACCACGATCAGGAAGCCGGCCTTCAATCCCTGGCTCGCGAGCGGGGCCTTCGGCTCGATCCGCGGACGCTCTACCGGAAGGACGGGCTCCCCGCGCTGCACCACCTCTTCCTGGTTGCCGCCGGCCTCGACTCACAAGTGCTGGGCGAGCACGAGGTCGCAGGTCAGGTACGGCAGGCCCACGAGCAGGCGCGCGCGCTCGGCACCACCACCTGGGAGCTGGACGCCGCCTTTGCGGGCGCGCTCGCGGCGGGTCGCCGTGTCCGCCGGGAGACCGCGCTCGGCCGCCACCCGGATTCGGTGGCGTCCGCGTCCGTTGCCCATGCGAAGCGGTGTGCCGGGGGGTCGTTTGCCGGGCGCCACGTCGTGGTGCTCGGCGCCGGAGAGGTCGCGGATGGCGTCCTCCGAGCACTCGAAGCCGAGTCGTGCGGCTCCGTGCTCGTGCTCGGCCGGTCCGCTGAACGGGCCGAGATCCTCGCGGGCGACCGCTCGGCGGCATGGGGTGGTTGGGAATCGCTGCCGGAAGCGCTCGCCCGGGCCGACGTGGTCTTCGCGGCTACCGCGGCACCCGAGCCCGTGGTCTCCAGCCCGGCTCTGGTGGCCGCTCTGCATCTCCGTCCGGACCGGCCATTGGTCGTCCTCGATCTCGCGCTCCCCCGCAACGTAGACCCGGTCGCCCGCGACGTGCCCGGCATCCGCCTCTTCGATCTCGACGATCTCCGGCTCCAGCATTGTCCGGCCGCGGTCGGCGCCTCCCCCGCGCTGGAGGAGGCCGAGGCGGTGGTGCGGGCCGAGGTGAGCGGGTTCCGGAAGATGCTGCGCGAAAGGGCGGCGGCCCCGCATCTCGCCGAGCTGCACCGTCTCGGCGAGCGCATCGCACAGGAAGAATCGGATCGCACGCTGGGGGAACTGGGCCCGCTATCGGAGGAACAGGAACACCGCGTGCGGCAGATGGCCGAGCGGCTGGTGCGACGCGTGCTCTACCCCGCCAGTCAGACGATCAGGCACAGCCTCTAGGGCGGCGTCTCCCGCACGCCCTCTAGCAGCGGGCGTCCGTTGCCGCTGCTTTCACCGGATTCACGATCCCCCGACACGCCGGATTGGTACAGCCCGGGCACCGGAGCGGGTACTGCGACCCGAACGGGCGGCCTGACCCCAGATGCTCGCGTACGACGTCGGCGAGCGCGTCCAGGAAATCGGGCCGGACGTTGAGGGCTGGGCTCCGGCGGTAGTGGGTGATGCCGACCTCCCGGGCGAGGTGGCCGTTCTCCCGGTCCAGCTCGGACAGCGTCTCGATGTGGTCGCTCGTGAAAGCGATGGGCACGACGAGCACATGTCGGTGCCCCCGCTCGCCGAGCTGCCGGATCACACCCTTGGTGCTCGGGCCCAGCCACTTCACCGGTCCCACTTCCGACTGGTACGCCAACACGTACGGCGTGCAGAAGTCCAGCCGCTCCATCACCTGGTGCACGCTGGCGCCGATCTCCTGGGGGTAGGGATCCCCCCGATTCACGATGCTCAGCGGCAGCGAGTGCGCGCTGAAGAGCAACACGACTTTCCCCCGGTCCTCGGCGGCGAAGTCGAGCAGCCCTTCCCGGACCGTTCCCGCCATCGCATCGATGAACCCCCCGTGCACCGGCCAGCGATCGATGATGCTCCAGCTGAACGCGTCCCCCAGTCCGAGCCGCGCCGTGGCGCGCCAAAGCTCGTTCAGGCTCGACCCGGTCGTCGCGCAGGAGAACTGGGGGTACTGGGTGAATGCGACCGCATGCTCGACCCCGTCCGCTTGCATGGCTCGCAGCGCGTCCTCGCTCCTGGGCGGCGCGTACCGGAAGGCCACGTAGAAGCCGTGGGGCGCGGTCTCCGGACACAACCGGTCCAGCCGCTCCACCATGCCGCGACCCTGGGCCTCGGTGAACGGCAGAATCGGTGACCCGCCGCCGATGTCGGCGTAGAGCTTCTGCACGGCGGGAGTGCGGCGCCGCGCAATGAACGGCCCGAGCCAGCCCTGCACCGGCAGCTGAATGATCTCCCGGTCGGCGAACAGCTCGAGCAGGAAAGGCTCGACCGCCTCCAGCGTGGCCGGGCCTCCCAGGTTCAGCATCACGATGCCCGTCTTGATCCTGCGCCGCGGATGGTCCACGGATCTCGGTCCCGGTTGTGAGTTGGTGACCCTGGGCGGCTACTCGCCCCCCAGCCCCGCTTCCAGCGCGAACCGGGTGAGACCTGCGACGGTGCGGATGCGGAGCTTCCGCATCAGGCTCTCGCGATGGGTCTCGACGGTCCGATGGCTGATCCCGAGCGCCGCGGCGATCTCCTTGTTCGTCCGCCCGCGCGCGATGCCCCGGAGCACCTCCTGCTCCCGCCCGGTGAGGGCGCTGACGGCGCCGGTGCGCGCCTCTCGCTCGAGCTCCCCCCGCACGGCGGCGGTCAGGCGGCTCGCCACCGGCGGGCTCAGAAAGGCCTCGCCGTTCTGCACCGCGCGGATCGCCCGGCGCAGCTCCGTCGCCGCCGTGTCCTTCAAGATGTAGCCGTGCGCTCCAGCCCGGACGCTCTCGAGCACGTACTCCGCGTTGTCGTACATGCTCAGGATCAAGACGCGGATCTCCGGCAGGCGCTGGCGCAGCCGGGCCGCTACCTGGATTCCCGACTCGCCCGGCATCGAGATGTCCAGCACCACCACGTCCGGCCGATGCCGCTCGGCCAGCGGGAACACCTCGACCCCGGTCGACGCCTCCGCCACGACCTCGAACCCGGGCTCGCGCTCGAGCACGTGGCGGATGCCCTCCCGCACGACCGTGTGATCGTCCGCGACGAGCACCCGGATGGTCGGCTCGGTCACGGGGCGATTCCCGCCCCGAGCGGCAGGCGCACGGCCAGCCGGACGCCCCCGCCGTCCGCCCGCTCGACCAGGACGGTGCCGCCGAGCGCGCCGATACGCTCCCGCATCCCGGCGAGGCCCATGTGGCCGTTGCGCCCGAACCCGGCCGGCCCGGCGCCGGCGGGCAAGCCATGTCCGTCGTCGCTCAGGTCGAGCGCCACGGCACCCTCCGCAACCGTGATCCCGATCTGCACCCGGTGCGCGCCGGCATGGCGGGACACGTTGGTCAGCCCTTCCTGCAGCGCGCGGAACAGCGCCAGCTCGGCGTCCTTGGAGAGCGACGGCAGCGCGGAAGGCGCGGATAGGTCGGTCGCGATGCCGCTTCGCTCGGCGAACTCCGCGGCCAGGGAGCGCAAGGCCGGGAGGAGTCCCAGGTCATCCAGCAGGGATGGACGCAGGTCGTTCGTCACGGCGCGGATGCTGCGGATCCCGGCATCCACGAGCTCGAGGGCGCGGTCGAGCCGCGCCGAGAGCGGCGGGTCCGCCGTGTCGCGCAGAACGCCGAGCTCCATCTTCACCGCGGAGAACACCTGCGCGGTTTCGTCGTGCAGCTCGCGGGACAGTCGCCGCCGCTCTTCCTCCTGCTGCTCCAGCATCCGGGCCGACAACCGGCCCAGCTCGATCGTGCGCGCCTGGAGCCGGTCGTAGAGGTCGGCGTTTTCCAGAGCGGCGCCCACCTGTTGCCCCAGAGCCACCAGAAAGTCCTCGTCCAGTGCCGCGAACGGATCGCGGGCGTCGCCCACGATCACCAGCGCCCCCGTGACGGTGGCCCCCTGAAAGATGGGCAGGACCGCCGCGTAAGCGTACGGCGAGGCGCGATGGGCGAGCGGGTCGACCCACGCCGCGGTGACCTTCGGGCGCCCCGCCGCCAGGGCCTGCTCCAGCACCTCGGCGCCCGCACCGACCGGCGCGGATCCGGTCCAGCGGGCACACACGCCGGCCCCACCGACGAAGCGCGCACCCCGCTCGTCCCGGAGATACATCGCCGCGCCCAGGACCGCGGGCAGCGTCAGCTGGCGCGCAAGGAGCGCGTC
The DNA here is from genome assembly GCA_041498715.1 of Gemmatimonadota bacterium. Classification (GTDB taxonomy): domain Bacteria; phylum Gemmatimonadota; class Gemmatimonadetes; order Gemmatimonadales; family GWC2-71-9; genus DASQPE01. The sequence goes on from JBGQIW010000011.1 coordinate 5,313, forward strand.
GAGCAGGTCGCGCTCCCGGCCGCGCCGCTGGAGGTCCCCGGAGAGCAGCGACAGCGCGGCGAGACCCCGGCGCAGGTCGTCGAGCACGAGCAGCAGGATGCCGGCGCCCACGGCCAGCTCGAAGAGGATGTCGAGGTAGTAGCCCCATGGGGTCCACGCCCCGCGGGCCCGGAGGAACGGGTAGTCGAGGTGATGCAGGCCCCAGAGCAGAAACGCTCCCCCCAGGAGCGCCGCGCCGCTCGAAGCCACGCGCCGGCGGTACGCCACGAAGACCCAGCCGGTCCAAAGCGTCGCGAGGCTGAGGAAGGCCACCGCGGGGCCGGCCGCCCAGTGGAACGCGTCGATCCGGTAGATGGCGACGTATGACCAGACCGGGGGAAAGAGCACCAGGGGCAGGTAGGACCAGCGCCATCGTGGCCGGTACGCGAAGACGAGGGCCGCGGCCAGCAAAGCCAGCGCGGTCCAGCCGGTGACCACCTGATGCCAGTAGAGCCAAGCCCTCTGCTGCGTGGTGACGAAGCTGATGATCGCGGCGAGCCGCAGCAGGTACAGCGTCCAGGCGACGCTCCACCAGGCGAGGTACGGCTTGCGGTATCGCTGGAAGAGAAAACCGCAGAGCGCGGCGAGCGCGGTGGTGATGGCGGCCTGGAGGAGGGCAGCCGCGAGCTCGGAGTTGCCGGCGAGCGGGGTCGCGGCGTTCATGGGACAAACAAAGGCCTCCGGATGCGGCAGCGCAATGGACAGCGTTTGGAGGGACTCACTGACCGCCGGGTCATCACCACAGTAGTATTCATAAATACTACTAGCAAGATCTCCTAAAGCGCTTACCAATGCGTAAGTTGGCCCCTACGGCCCGGAGCCTCCCGGTTGGTATGGACGGTGCATCTTCATGTCGGGCTTCGACTTTGAGCGCTGCGTGAACCCCCAAGTCACGTTCGTCAAACGCTTCGGCGATCTCGTCGCGCTGCTCCGGACCGATCCCGGGAACGACGCCGCGCAGGAGCTCGCGTTGACCGCCGCCGCCGCCGCCGTGGAGCACCACTCCATCGTGGTTGAATCCGGCGTCGAACGGGACAGCCTGGCTGAGGATCTTTCCCTCGAGGCTCGGCTCCGGGCCCGCCGGGTGGACCTCCTGCGGGTCAGCGCCGGCGCCGAGCCGGACGAGCTGCTCAGCCTGGCTCGCGCGCTGTCGCACGATCTGACGGCGGTGCCCACGACGGCGCGGGTCCGGCTGGAGATGCTCCCCACGATCCGCCTCGATGCCTCCCCGGATCCCGATCCCTTTACGCCCCCCCGGGTCGAGGACGACCGCCGGCACTGGCGTGAGCGCCGGCGCTGGCGCGCCGAGCGCTGGCGGGGTCCGGAGCGACGCCATGGAGCCGATCGGCGCAGCACGGGCGAGCGCCGGCTTCGCCTAGTCAAGCATCGCGAACTGGACGCGGCCCGGCTCAAAGACCGTCTGGGCCGCGCGGTCGGCGCCGGTGTCTGGGCCGACGCGCTGGAGGCGGCGCACGCTCTTTTCGAGGTGACGCCCCAGATCCCTGCGCCGGAGCGGCGGTCATTCGCGCTCGGCGTGCGGAAGCAGCTTCCTCGCCGGGCGCTCGGCGGTCTGGTCGACGTCGCCCTGCACGAAGCGGCCGAGCGGGAGCGAGCGGTGGAGGTACTGCGTTGGGCCGGCCTGGAGGGCGCGGACGCGATGGTGGAGGCGGTGCGGGCGAGCGAGGGCATCGGCCCGCGGCGATTCCTCCACGACGCGCTCGGCGGCATGCCGGAAGCTCTTCCCTCGGTTGTCCCGCTGCTCAACAGCCCGGAGCCCCACGAGATCCGCCACGCCGCAGCCATTCTCGGCCGGATGGCGCGTCCGGAGGCCATCGGACCGCTGAAGGAGCGGCTGGGGCACCCCGACGCCGGCGTGCGCGGGGCGGTGCTGCTCGCGCTGGCTGAGTTCCCGCTCCGGGAGGTCGCTGAATCGCTTCGCGCGGCGCTGGGACACGAGTCCGCCGCCACCCGCGCCGCCGCGGCGGAGGCCATCGGGCGGACCCGGGCACCGGGGCTCGCCATGCCGCTCGTGGCGGCGCTCGAGGCCGAGGCCGACGCCGGCGCCTGGACCGCGATGGTGGGCGGTCTCGCGTGTTTGGCGTCGCCCGAGGCCTGCGCGGGTCTGGCGTCGCTCGCGCTGGCGCGCCGGCGATTGCTGGGAGGGGGACACACCACGAACCGGCGGCTGGAGGTGGTGCGCGCCTTGGCGACCGTCGCCGCGCCCTGCCGGACCGCCGCGCTCGAGCAGTTGGTGCGCGAAGGCGACGAACCCATCCGGCAGGCCGCCGCCGCCGCGTTGGCGCGGCGGGCCGAACGGACCGCCTAGATCGCTACTGCTTGTGCACGCCGAATTCGTCGATGTGCACGTCGAGGTTGTGGTTCACCCGCAGGCCGACGATGCCCTTGGCGTCGATCAACCTCGGGTCCGCGGTGTAGACCTCTTTCCCGTTCACCGCAAAGCTGAGCCGGTCTTTCCCGATGGTCACTTCCAGGCGGTTCGTGGACTGCCCGGCCACGTTCGGGAGCACGATGGCCGGATGCGCCGTCCAGGTGGACGTAATGTTGGAGGTCGAGGCGCCGTCCCGCTTCTTGATCAGGAACTTTCCGTCCTGGCGGATCAGGAAGTAGGTGTACTTCTCGCTCTCGCCACCGAGTCCCTGGCCGCCGACGAACAGGCCGTAGCCCTCGGCATGCGCCGTCGGCTTGGTCTGAGTAAACAGCGCCACGGCGTGGAACGAGCCGTCTGTCTTATCCGCCGCCCGCCAGAGAATCGTTGCCGGGCCCAGCGTGACGTGATACCCCTTGTCCATCACCACGAACTTGACGTCGGCCTCCTTGCCCTTCTCGTCGGTCTGCGCCGACCAGCCGGCGGGGAGATTGCCGGCGCCCTTGACCGGTTGGTCGGGGTCGGCGGTCTTGGTGCCCTTCTTGGCCTGGGCGGCGAGCGGCGCGGCCAGCAGCAGGAGCATTGATAGAGAGCGGACGAAACGCATGGCAGACACCTCCGGGAGGGGGGAACGGAGCCGTCGGTTGCGGGCTCCGGCGCCGCTGGCTAAGCTATTAGCCGCGCAGCTCGATGGCTTTTTCCGGGAGCGAGATCGTGCACTGGTTCGGTGTGTTGTTCGCGACGATCGGGGCCGGAGCGATTCTCGCCGCGTTGACCTTCGTGTCGACGCTGGCGGGGGTGCTGATCACCTCGATGATCGTGCTCTTCGCGGGCCCGGTCGTCGACCGATTCCTGTCCGGCCGGAGCTCCTGACCGACAGTCAGTCCTGCCCGGGAGCCACTTCGGCCTCGGCCTCGGGCGTCGTGGCGTTCTTCAGCGCCGCCTCGTAGTTGAGCTTCAGACTCCCCAGCTGCTCCCGCAAGCCCCGCACACGCACTTGCAGGCCCCCGCTGCGCCGGGCAAGCGTGGCCATGAGGCCGGCGGTGTCGGCGAGCCGCGCGAGGTTGAGCGCCTGCGCTTGGGCTCTGAGCTCATCCAGCTGGCGGGCGAACCCCCGCACAACCACCTCGTCGGCCCGCAGCGCGGCCATTTCCTCGATCACGGTCCGCATACGCTGGAACCGGGGAGGAAGCATCTGCAGGAGCGCGAGTTGCGCCTGCTGGCGCGAGGACAGTTTCTGACTCATTGTATAAGCCCTCGACCGGGGGCCTCCAATCTACCACCCGGGACGCTCCGGGGCTGAATCTCTCGGCCGCGGAACCCGTAGTATCGGAAAACTCCTGCAAGCCGGTCCCCCATGAAGATCTCCGACATCTCCATTCGTCGGCCGGTGTTCGCCAGCATGGTGAGCGCTGCGCTGATCCTGTTCGGCGTGATCGGGTACTCCCGGCTGGCCGTCCGGGAGTACCCGGACGTGGACCCTCCGATCGTGTCCGTTTCGACCGAGCTGCCGGGCGCCAATCCCCAGGTGGTCGAGTCGGCCGTGACCGACATCCTCGAGGAGGAGCTGAGCACGGTCCAGGGGCTGCGGACCCTCACCAGCTCGAGCCAGGAGGGGAAGAGCAACATCACCCTCGAGTTCACCCTCGACCGGGACGTCGAGGCCGCCGCCCAGGACGTGCGGGACAAGGTGGCCCGGGTCCGCGGCCGGCTGCCGCAGGACGTACGCGAGCCGGTGGTGGCGAAGGAGCAAGCGGACGCCGAGCCGTTCTTCTGGCTCGCATTGTCAGGCGACAACTACGACCTGCTCCAGCTCTCCGACATCGGCGACCGGCTGGTCAAGCAGCGGCTCCAGACGCTGCCGGGCGTCGGCAGCGCGCGGATCTACGGCGAGCGGCGCTTTTCGATGCGGGTCTGGCTCTCCGCGTCCGAGCTGGCGGCGCGGGGGCTCACCGTGCAGGACGTCCAGCAGGCCATCCGCACGCGCAACGTGGAAGTGCCGGCCGGGCGGATCGAGTCCGAGCGGCGCGAATTCACCGTGCGCTCGCTCGGGGAGCTCAAGACGCCGGCGGAGTTCGCCCAGCTCGTGGTGTCGAGTCAGGGCGGCCAGCTGGTAAAGCTCCGGGACCTCGGCCGGGTCGAGCTGGGGCCGCAGGACGAGCGGAGCGCGTTGCGCTTCAACGGCACGCCCTCGGTGGCGATCGGCGTGATCCGTCAGTCGAAGGCGAACATCATCGACGTGGCCGACGCGATCCGGGCCGAGCTGCCGAAAGTGCAGCAGGTGCTCCCGCCCGGCGTGAAGCTCGACGTCGCGTTCGATCAGTCCACGTTCGTCAAGCGCTCCATCAAGGAAGCCGAAGAGACCCTGGTCCTCGCCGCCGCGCTCGTGGTGGTGATCATCTTCCTCTTCCTCCGGAATCTTCGCGCGACCATCATCCCCGGGCTCGCGATCCCGGCGTCGATCGTCTCGACGTTCGCGATCATGTACTTCCTGGGCTTCTCCATCAACAACTTCACCCTGCTCGCGCTCACCCTCGCCATCGGCATCGTGGTGGATGACGCGATCATCGTGCTGGAGAACGCGTACCGCCACCAGGAGGAGCTGGGCGAGGATCCCGACACCGCTGCACGGCTGGGGACGGCGGAAATCGGGTTCGCGGTTATCGCCACCACGATCTCGCTGGTGGCGGTGTTCACGCCGCTCGCCTTCCTCCGGGGCTCGACCGGCAGGCTGTTCAACGAGTTCGGGATCGCGGTGGCGGGGTCGGTCGTGCTGTCGGGCCTGGTGGCACTCACGCTGACGCCCATGCTCTGCGCCAAAATCCTCCGGGTACCCAAGGGCCACGGCCGGGTGTACCGGCTGCTCGAGGCGGGGTTCGAGGGCGTGGCGGCCTGGTACGGGCGCGCGCTCGGCGTGGCGCTGCGACACCGCGGGCTCGTCATTCTCGGCGCGCTGGGTGTCCTGCTCAGCGCCGGCGTGCTGTTCCGCTCCCTCAAGCGGGAGTTCGTCCCCCCGGAGGACCGGGGCTGGTTCATCACGCTGGTGATCGCGCCCGAGGGATCGTCGCTGGCCTTCACCGACGGCTATCAGCGCCGGGCGGAGGCGGTGCTCGGTCATACCAAGGGTGTCGAGAGCTACTTCAGTGTCGTGAACCTCGGCGACGGCGTGAGCCGCGGAATCATCTTCGTGAACCTCGACGACTGGGCCGCCCGCACCCGCACCGTGCAGGACATCATCGGTGAGGTCCAGCCGCAGTTCTTCGGCATCCCGGGGGTCTTCGTCTTCGCCAACAATCCGCCGGCGTTCGGCTGGGGCAGTCCGGTGAACTTCGTCGTGCAGCATCCCGACTTCGCGACGCTCGCCAAAGGCGTGGACACGCTGCTCGCCCGCGCGCGCCTGATCAAAGGCCTCCAGAACGTGGACACCGATCTCCGGGTCAACAAGCCCGAGCTCACGGTCAGCTTCGACCGCGACCGGGCCGAGGACCTCGGCGTGCCGGTGGGCGACGTCGCCGCCACGCTGCAGACCCTCCTCGGCGGTACGCGCACCAGCACCTTCACGCGGAACAACAAGTTGTACGACGTGATCGTGCAGCTCGATCCCAAGGAGCGCGCTACGCCGAGCGACATGACCGGGCTCTACCTCCGAGGCCGGGGCAGTCAGCTCGTGAAGCTCGAGGCGGTCGCGAGTGTGAAGGAGGGAGTGGGCCCGCGCGAGCTGAACCATTTCAACCGGGTGCGTTCGGCCACGCTCACCGCCAGCCTCGAGCCGGGATTCACCCTGGGCGAGGCGATCGACTCGCTCCGCCGGTTAGCGGATGAAGTGCTGCCCCGCGGCAGCACCACGGCGCTCGCGGGCGAGTCGCGCGAGCTGGAGGAGAGCGGCTCCTCGCTCTACTTCGCGTTCCTGCTCGCGCTGGTGGTCGTGTTCATGGTGCTCGCGTCCCAGTTCGAGTCGCTGGTGCACCCCTTCACGGTGCTGCTCGCCGTACCCCTGGCGGTGACCGGGGCCCTGCTGACGCTCAAGCTCGCGGGGTCCACGATCAACCTCTACAGCCAGATCGGGATGATCCTCCTGATCGGTCTGGTGACCAAGAACTCGATTCTGCTGGTGGAGTACGCGAACCAGCTCAAGGGACGGGGCCTGCCCGCGCTCGAGGCGGTGCGCGAGGCCGGGCGGATCCGGCTCCGCCCCATTCTGATGACCTCCTTCGCCACGATCATGGGTGCCGTGCCCGTCGCGCTTGGGCTGGGAGCGGGCTCGACCAGCCGCCGTCCGCTCGGCTATTCGATCGTGGGCGGCGTGCTGCTCTCCACCCTGCTCACGCTGTTCCTGGTGCCGGCGGTCTATCTCGTCTTCGACGCCCTTCGCGCGCGGGTGGGCGCCCGGCGCGGAGCGCTTGCGCCGGCGGCCCCCGTGGTGGCGGAGGCCGAGTGAGCCGGGGTCTTATGCTCGCGATTGCGGTGACGGGCATGATGTCGGCGGGTGGGGGAGAGGCCCTGGCGCAGGACGTGCCCACGGTCACCCTTGCGGAGGCGCTCCGTCGCGCCACTCGCCTCGATCCGGACTACGTCCGGTCGCTGGGGCAGATCGACAACGCGGAGTGGGGGCGCCGGGCCGCGCGCCTGGCGTTCATCCTCCCCTCGATCAGCGCCGAGATGGACCTGACGAAATACTCGACCGAGTTCTTCAACATCGGCACCGGTCAGCCTCAGTCGTCGGCGGTGACGGGCACCCTGGCGGCGACCTACGAGCTGCTCCGAGTGCGCAAATTCACCGACCTGAGCGCCAACGACGCGGCGCTGGAGAGCGCGGAGGCCTCGGAGCTGCAGCAGCGGTTCCGGACCGCCTTCCTGGTCGAGTCGGACTACTACGGCGTCCTCGCGAGCCAGGCGCTCGATCGGGTGGCGGCCGAGCGGCTCCGCCGGGCGGAGGAGCAGCTCACCGTGGGCCGGGCCAGGGTGGTCTCCGGCGCCGCGGTACAGACCGACTCGCTCCAGCTGGTGCTGGAGGTCACCCGGGCGCGAATCGACCGTGTACGCGCGGAGGCCGCCCTCCGGGTCGCGCGGCTGCAGCTGGGGCGGCGGATCGGCGAGGTCGGCCCGGTGGCTGCGGCCGATCCCGGCAGCGTGCCGCCAGTGGACCTGCCGGTCGCCCTGGCGGACGCGGTGACCGACGCGCTGGCACAGGGACCGCAGTACCGCGTGGCCCGCGCCAACGAGCGGCGGGCGAGCGCCTTGCTCCGGGGCCAGCGCGGCGAGTACCTGCCGTACGTGGTCGCGTCAGCGGCGAATCAGACGTTCGACTCGAAATTCTTTCCGACGGCGCGCAACGTCTCGTCGGTGACGCTCTCGGTGATCCTGCCGATCTGGAACCTCGGCCAGCGGGAGATCGCCGTGACCCAGGCCCGGGTGAACCGGGACGTCTCCCGCGCCATCCGTGCCGACCTCGAGCGCGGCGCGCTGCGCGACGTGACCGAAGCTTACGAAGCGTACCGCACCGCGCGAACGACCGTCGATCTCTCGGCGCACGCACTCGAGGCCGCCACCGAGAACTTCCGGGTACAGGAAGCGCGGTACCGGTCCGGCGCGACGACGATTCTCGAGCTCCTGGACGCGCAGATCAGTCTGACCCAGGCCGAAGCCGACGTGGTCCAGGCGAGCTACTCCACCCGGCTTGCGCTGGCGGGGCTGGAGGTCATTCTTGGGCGCCGGCTCTTCCCGAACAAGGAAGCCCCGTGAGAGCACTGCTCCGTATACTGACCGCCGTGGTCGCCGTCGCGGCCTGCACCCGGGCCTCGCCCGAGTCGAAGGGCGCGCGCGATGCAGGCGGTGGCGCCATGCCCCCGATGCCGGTGGAAGTGGCGACCGCCCGGATCGACACGGTGGTCGATGCGATTCTCGCATCGGGGCAGATCGAGCCGCTGCAGTCGGTGGAGCTGCGCCCGGACATCGAAGGCCGGCTCGCGGGGATCCTGGTCCGGGAGGGCGCCGAGGTGAAGAAGGGCGCGCCGCTCTTCAAGGTGGACGACGGCGAGCTCACGGCCCAGGTGGCCCGCGCCGAGGCCGATCGCGACCTCGCCCGCCAGGCGCTGGGACGCACGCGCGAGCTGATGGGCCAGCGGGCATCGTCGCAGGCCGACCTCGAGCAGGCGGAGGCGACGGCGCGCAGCACCCAGGCCCAGTACGATCTCCTCTCTCTCCGGCTCGCCCGGACCACCGTCCGGGCGCCCTTCACGGGCGTCGTCGGCCAGCGGTTCGTGAGCGTGGGCGACTACCTCACCACCGCCACCCGGCTGGCGTCCGTCCAGACGTTCAACCCACAGCGGGCGTCGTTCCAGGTGCCGGAGCGCTATGCCGCGGCCCTCAAGCTCGGGCAGCGGGTCGTGTTCCGCGTGGCGGCCCTGCCCGGCAAGGAGTACAACGGCATCGTCGACTTCGTGGATCCGGTGGTGCAGCTGCCCGGGCGCACGATCACCGTCAAAGCCGAGGTGGCGAATCCCCGGCGGGAGCTGCAGGCCGGCATGTTCATCGACGCACGGCTCGCGACCGGCGTACGCCCTAAGGCCGTGGTCATCCCGGAAGACGCGATTCTCCCGATCCAGGGATCGACCTTCGTGTGGGTGGCCAAAGACGGAAAAGCGACGCGACGGCAGGTGACGCTGGGCGTGCGCACCCCTGGCTGGGTGGAAACGACGAGCGGGATCGATCAGGGCGAGGCGGTCGTCGTCGGTGGGCAGGAGCGCCTCGGGGAAGGCGCACCGGTGGCGCCCAAGCTGGTCGAGCGGCCCCGGCTGGCCGGGACGGAGGGGGACCGTCCCTAGAAGAGCCCGCTTTTCGCCGCCTGCCAGAGGCGGATGAGCCGGTCGAACCCGTCCTGCAGAATCTCGGCCTGCTGCGGCGAGGGCGATGCGGCGATCGCGGTTTGCAGGTCCTCCACCAGGCGGAGCATCTCCCTCCGTCCGGACTTGGCGACCTCCACGTGGATCAGCCCCAGCGTGTCCGCGATCGTCTTGCGGACCTCGGCGTCGCCCGGCACCTGCCAGAGATACTCGGCGCCCTCCTTACCCGCCGCGCAGAGCGTGCCCAGCCGGTCCATGAGAGGAACGAATGGCTGTCGCGGAGCGGGTGGCTGATCCGATTGGTCCATAGTGCCTCCCTGCTTATACTCGACGTGGCTCGTACGGGCTTCCAAGAATTGGGGGGCGAGGCGGGCCCGACAACCCGGCTGGAACCCGAAGCCGCCCCGAGGGCGGCGCGGCGCCCGCTGCCCACGCAGAGGAGACGATGCTCGCTCAAGGTGTTAAGGCCCCGGATTTCTCCCTCGCTGCAGACGATGGCACGACGGTCACGCTGAAGGCGCTGAAGGGGCGTAAGGTCGTGCTGTACTTCTATCCGAAGGACGACACCAGCGGGTGCACCAAAGAGGCCTGCGAGTTCCGCGACCGCTGGAGCGACGTCAAGCAGGCCGGCGCGATCGTCCTCGGCGTCTCGCCCGATGCCGTGACGTCGCACCAGAAATTCAAGCAGAAGTACCAGCTCCCGTTCCCCCTGCTGGCCGATCCGGATCACCTGGCCGCGGAGGCGTACGGGGCCTGGGGGGAGAAGTCCATGTACGGGAAGAAATACAAGGGCATTCTCCGGACCACGTTTCTCATTGACGGCGAGGGCCGGATCGCGCGGGTGTTCGAGAAGGTGAAGCCCGAGGGGCATGCGGCCGAGGTGCTGGCGGCGCTCAACGAGTGACCCACTCCCTCCGCCCTTCACACCGGGGGGCCACTCCGTCATGTTTCCGACAACCTTGCCGTGCCCGCGGAGCGGGCCTTTGCACATGACCGCATCTCCGAACACGCAGATTCCGGCCCCGCGCCCGTCGCTTTCCCAGCCGACCCGCTCCTTCGCCGTGTGGCTCTGGGAGTGGACCAAGTCGATTCTCGTCGCGCTCGTCGTCTGGTTCCTTCTCCGCACGTTTCTGGTGGAGGCGTTCAGGATCCCGTCCGGCAGCATGGAAAACACGCTGCTCATCGGCGATTTCCTGTTCGTCAACAAGGCGCTCTACGGTGCCGAGGTGCCCCTGGTGCACGTGCACCTCCCGGCGTTCCGCGAGCCCAAGCGGGACGACATCCTCGTCTTCGACTCAGTGGAAGAGGAGGGGCTCAAGGTCGTCAAGCGGCTGATCGGCATGCCTGGGGACACGCTCTGGATGGAGAACGGTGAGCTGTGGCGCAACGGCGCCAAGGTGAGCGAGCCATATGTCGTCCACTCCGATCCGACCCGCTCCGAAGATCCGGTGCAGCGGCTCAAGATGCGGGAATGGCAGCTGCCCCACCTGGTCAAGCGAGATCCGGCGAGCTACAAGCCGGACCTGCAGGATTGGGGGCCGATCGTCGTGCCGGCCGACTCCTTCTTCATGATGGGCGACAACCGGGACAGCTCCTACGACGGCCGGTACTGGGGATTCCTGCCTCGCAAGAACGTGCGGGGTCGGCCGTTGCTCGTCTACTACAGTTACGACGCCAGCAGCTGGCGCGCCCTTCCCGCGCTCACCGCGATCCGGTGGAACCGCCTCTTCACGACGCCGGAATGACGGCGGAGCGGGGCGGCGAAGGACCGGGCCAGACGACCGGTGACGTCCTCCTCCTGCTCTCCGACGGCGAAAGCGCGGGCCTGCTGGCGGAAATGTTGGCGCGCGGTCGCCGGGTGACGATCGCCGAATCGGAAGCAGCCCTCGACGGCCGGTACGACCTCGGCATCGTGGACGGACCGACGCTGCACCGGTTCTGGCGCCGGATCGTAGAGCGGAAGCGGTCCGAGTCCCCCTCGCTCCTGCCCTTCCTGCTGGTCACCACCCCCGCTGACGTCGGGCTCTTCGCCCGGTTTCTCTGGACCGCGGTGGACGAGCTGATCCAGACGCCGGTGCAGGCGCCCGAGCTGCTCGCCCGGGTGGATCTGCTGCTCCGCTCCCGTGAGGCGTCGTTGCGGCTCCGCGACCACTCGGAAGAGCGGTTCCGCCATTTCTTCGAGACCGACCCCGCCGGCAAGTGGCTGGCCGCGCCGGATGGCCGCATTCTTCTTTGTAACCCCGCCTTCGCCGCCTACGCCGGGTTCACCTCGGTCGAGCAGGCCTGCCGGCACACGTGGGCGGATCTGATCGCCGACCCCGTGACGGCCGCGGATTTCGGGGCGGCGCTCCAGCAGGGGAAGCCGCTGGACGTCTTCGAGATGGAGCTGGGCCGCCCCGGGGGGACGACCATCCACGTGCTGCAGCACGCGGTCGCCCGCTTCGCGGACGGCGAGGTGGTCGAGATCGAGGGTCATCTCGTGGACGCGTCGGAAAGCCGCCGATCCGAGCGGCGGCTGTACATGGTCGAGCGGATGGAGGCGATCGGGAAGCTCGCCGGCGGGATCGCGCATAACTTCAACAACATGCTCAGCACCATCCTGGGCTACTCGGACCTGTTGCTCGCCGATCTCCCCATCGGCGACCCGCGGCGGGAGGAAATCGAGGAGATCCGTCAGGCGGCGATTCGCTCGGCCGAGCTGACGAGGCAGCTGCTGGCGTTCAGCCGGCAGCAGATGCTCCAGCCGACCGAGCTCGGCGTGAACGACGTCGTGACCGCGATGGAGCGGACGTTCCGCGGCCTGCTGGGCGATCAGGTGGACCTCACGCTCGGGCTCGATCCGGCACTCGGTCCGGTGGTGGCGGACCGGAGCCAACTGGAGCAGGTGCTGATCAATCTGGTGCTGAACGCGCGCGACGCGATGGCCGGCTTTGAGCGGGGCGAGCTCCGGATCGAGACCACACCGCTCACGCTGACACGCCCGGATCGCACGAGCGCCGGCGTCGAGGTGCCCGCCGGCGACTACGTCGTGCTCCGGGTGCGCGACACGGGGCGAGGGATGGACAGCGAGACCCGGACGCGCGCCTTCGAGCCCTTCTTCACGACCAAGCGCGCGGGTGAAGGGATCGGACTCGGCCTCGCGACCGCCTACGGCATCGTGAAGCAGAGCGGCGGCTTCATCTGGATCGAGAGCGAGCCGGGACGCGGCACCGCTGTGAGCGTGTATCTCCCGGTCGCGCGGGCTCCCCGGCTTCCGGAGCGGCCCACGCCGGTGCCGCTGTCGCTCGAGGCCGTTGGTGGTGAGACCGTGCTGCTGGTGGAGGACGAGGATTCGGTGCGAGTCATGGCGGCCCGCATTCTTCGTCAGCGCGGCTACACTGTGCTCGAGGCGCACAACGGAACGGCCGCCCTGGCACTGGTCGAGCGCCACGAGGGGCAGATCGACCTCCTCCTTACCGACATCGTGATGCCGGAGATGAACGGGATCGAGTTGGCCGAGCGAGTGATCGGGCTGCGCGAGGGCATTCGGGTACTGTTCATGTCGGGCTACGCGGAAGGCGGCCCCGGGCTCGGGCATCCCGGCGCGACGCTGCTCCACAAGCCGTTCCGCGCGGCCGAACTCCTCGGCACCGTGCGCCGGCTGATCGACCGTCCGCGGGTCGGGGCCGAGCCGATCGCCGCGCGCTGACGATCAGCGGGCCTTGGGCGCTTCGGGGATGGGCGTCTGGCCCGCGCCGCGATCGATATAGACGGCGCTGCGGCTGCAGGCGGAACAGTGGAGGGTGACTCGCCCGGCGGGCTGGTCGTCCCCCTTCAGAGAACGGGGCGGGTTGCGGTCGACCGCGGCCGATCCGCAGGACGGGCACACCAGAGGTTTGTGATCCCGATCGGCTGCGATCAAGATCAACGCCTCAGGTGCGCGGTACTCCTTGATACCCCGACGACCCACAGTCGGTCCTTCCGGTGGGAACGGTGGTCCATCATGCAGCAGAGATCCCACCTTCCGTCAATCTACGATCCGCTCGAAAGCCACGCAAAGCGGCTGTTCCTGCTGCTCTTCGCCGCCGGCTGCGTCTCGGCCCTTCCGCGAGCGGCAGTGGCCCAGGTGGTCCACATCGTCCGGCTCGAGGTGGATGCTGAACGCGACGTGTACCGTTTCGTCCCGGCACGCGTCACCGCCCGGCCCGGTGATGTGCTCCAGTTCCGGGTCTCGAATGGTTCGCCGCACAACGTTGCGTTCGAGGGTGACCGGCTGTCCGCGGCGGCCCACGATGCTCTCGACGCCGCCATGCCGGCCCGGACCGGCGATCTGAGCGGCCCCGTGCTGGACCATCAGGGGGCTGAGTACCGGATCGTGGTGCCGGCTCTGCCGCCCGGGAGGTACCCCTTCTTCTGCACCCCGCACCGAGTGTACGACATGCGGGGGGAGCTCATAGTGACCAAGTGAAGCGTGGGCAATGCTTTTGTCATGGACGATAAGTAGTAGTATTTGCTACGACTCCAGTTAGGCCTGTCAAATCAGCAGTAGCTCTCGCTTGACGTTCCCCCGAACCCGTGATACGTTGCCCGCCACGGAGATAGGGGCGGACGTACCCGCGCCGGCCCGGTTTCCGCCTCAGGGAGGACCTGCGGTGTCCGAGCTTGGCGGCTCACAGATCTCGACTCTCCTCGAAGCGCTTCCGGGAATCGCAAACGTCCTGCGAAGCCCGGTGGCAGATGCGCTCGTCAGCACCATCCGGGCGGCCGCCCGGTTGGGCGAGTTTCAGCTTGCCGATGCCGAGGAATTGGTGAAGTACGCGGTTCGGCGCGGTTTGTTGGGTGGTGAGGAGGGGGAGCGGGTGCTGGCGGACGTGCACGAAGCCTATCGCAAGCGGGCGGACCGGGCGGCCGACCGAGCCAAGGCGCACAAGGCCAAGGCCAAGGCGGTCAAATCGGTGAAAGCTGTGAAGAAGGCCGCAAAGAGCGGAAAGCGCCGCTAGCCTTCCATCAGGTTTTGAAGTCGTTCATGAGGGTCGTCAGACGGTGAGCTCCCTGCAGCAGCTCGCCGGCCGCCGCCGCCATCGCCTCGGTTGACGCGGTCTGCTCCTCGGCCGCCGCCGTGACTTCCTCGCTCATCGATGCATGCTCGGCGGCGGTCTGCGCCACTCCCGACGTCTTCCGTCCCAGATCATCCACCATCCGCCGGTTGAGCGCCGCCTCCCGCACCACGTCGTCGGCAGCCGCGGTCACGTGCGCGACGGCCTCGGCGATCTGCTCCAGCCCGCTCGCGGCCGCGGCGGCGACGCCCTCGACGCCGCTCACCTTGGCCGACCCCAGCTCCATCGTTCCCGACACTTCGCGCACCTGGCTGCGGATGTACTCGACGGTCTTGGTCACGTCTTCGGCGGCCGCGGCGCTGGAGTCGGCCAGGCGCCGCACCTCCTCGGCGACGACGGCGAATCCCCGCCCATGCTCCCCCGCCCGGGCGGCTTCGATCGCGGCGTTCAGCGCGAGCAGGTTGGTCTGCGAGGAGATCTGCTTGATCAGGTCGATGAAGTCGGTGATGGACTCGGAAAGCCGGGCGAGCTGCTGCACCTGGGTGGCCGAGGTCTGCACTACCTCCCGGATGCCGAGCAGCGTCTCGCCCGCGTTGCGCACGTCGGCCTGGTGGTGCCCGGCGAGGTCCCGGATCCGGTCGCCCAGAGCTACCACTCGGGCGGCTGCCTCGGCGTTGGCCTCCGCCGCGTGCCGGAGCGTAAGCAGGAGGGTGTCGGCGTCGCGCATGCCGTTCACCTGCTCTTCGGCGCTGGTCGCCATGCGCACCATGGCGGTGGAGATCTCGCTGCTGGACGACGCCAGCTGTTCGCTCATCGCCGAGAAGTCGCTCGCGCTGCCGGAGATCTGGTTGGCTTCCTGTACGACCGCCTGCACCACCTGCCGCAGGCGGGCGCCCATCTCGCTCATCGCGCGTCCCAGGCGGTCGAGCTCGGTCGGCATGGCGCCGAGCCTGATGGGGCGAAGGTCGCCGGAGCCGAAGCGATCGGCGGCGCCCACCAGCCGACGGAGCGGAACGCTGATCCAGCGGTCCGTCACCCAGGCGATCACGACCGCGGCCGACACCGACAGGAAGAAGACCAGCCACAGCAGCGCGCGGCGCTGCTCGGACTCGGTCTGCAGGGCGCGGGCGCGCACCTGCGAGCGGTTGCTCTGCGCGGCGGTCAGGGCCTGAACGTCGGCGATCAGGGTGTCGGCGGCCGGCCGCGTCTGGCTCGCGATCTTGTGCGCGTCGTCGTGGCGGCCGAGATCGGTGAGGGCGTGCGCCTGGGCGTACGCCACCTCCAGCCGGGCCTGGGTGCCGCCGATCCGGTTGATGATGTAGCGATCAGACGTCGTGAGGGAGCCGAGTTCGCGGTAGCGGCGCTGGTAGGCGTAGGCCGAGTCGCCGGCGCGGAGAAAATCGGTCCGGACGCCGGGCGAGGGCTGGTCGAGATACTGTTCCGCCGCCCGGATCTCCGACGTGACCGCGCTCACGAGCCCGTTGCCGAGCGCGGTGGTCTGGAGCAGCAGTCCCACCTCCTGGTCCACCGAGCGGTCGAGCGAGCGGATGGTCTTGACCGAGAGCCAGAAGAGGATGAAGACAAGCGCGATCAGCACCCCCATGCCGGCCCAGAGCCGCTTACGGAGGCTGTCGAGCACGCTCAGCCGCCCTCGGCCAGGCGGATCTCGCCGCCGTGCACGACCCCGATGTGCACCTCGCTGGCGGGGACGTCGCCCAGCGAGTCGAACACGACCTTGCCGGTGACGCCCTCGAACGCCGGCGCCGACGTGCCCACTGCGGCGAGGCCCCTGCGGACAGCCTCGCGCCGGGTGCCGGTCCGCGCGATCACGTCCCGCAGGAGATACAGCGCATCATAGGTGGCGGCTGCGGGCTGGTTGGGAAAGCCGGCGTCGGGGTACCGCTGGCGGTAGCTCTCGACGAACTTGTGATTCGCCGGGCGGTCGATCGACGGCAGGTACGCCTGCGAGACGAACACGCCTTCCGCCAACGCACCGGCCTCCTCGATGCCCTCGAGGCCGTCGGCGCCGAGGACCGGCACCGTCACCCGCCGGCTCCGGGCCTGGCGGAGTATCTCTTCCGCCTCGCCCCGGTTGCCCGCCACCACGATGAACTGCGCCCGCCCGCTCTTGGCGAGACGATCGAGGTAGAGCGCGACGTCGGGCGTGTCGCCCAGATACGGGTCGATCGAGAGCAGCTCGCCGTGGAGCCGACCGAATTCGGCTACGAACGTCTCGCGCACGCCGCGCCCGTACTCGTCATTGAGGTAGAGCACGACGCCGCGGTCGAGCCCGAGTCGATTGCGGATCCAGCGGGCGAGCGCGGCGCCGTGAGCGAGGTCGCTCGGGCAGAGGCGGAACGTGTAGGGACCCGCACCGGTCACGTCGGGCGACGACGAAGCGGGCGAGATCGCGACCACGGGATCGTCGCCGCCGTTGTAGACCGGGGTTGCGGCGAGGGTTTGGCCCGAAAAGAGGTGGCCGACGACTGCGGCAACCCCGGCGTTGTAGAGGTCGGTGGCGACGAAGACTGCGGAGTCGGAATTCGCGAAGTCGTTCCGCTCGACCAGCTGGATCGGCCTGCCGCCGACACCGCCCTGGCCGTTGATCTCTTCCACCGCCAGCTCGGCGGCCCGCTTCATGGGGGCGCCGACGGGGTCGGTGAACGGTCCGGCGAGGCCGATGAGCACGGGCCCGCTGGAGGAGCGACAGGCGGTCGCGGCGAGGAGCGGAAGAGCGACCGCGAGTGCGCGCCCGAGCCCGTGCGCGTGTCGTCGGAGGCGCTGAAGCAAAGCCTTGGAGTGTGAGTGCAAGAGTCGGCGAAGGTTATGCATGCGATGGGGAGAAGGCAATGGGCGACTGGACCGCACAACAGCCCGCCGCGACCTTCGATCTGCACGGACAACGCGTGCTCGAGGCGGCGACGAACGCGGAGCACTTTCTGCGCGCCCAGCTCGGGGCTCGGCCGGGCGCGGTGGTCCGGCTCATCACCGGTCGGGGTCGCTCCGGTGGCGGCGCTCCGATCCGCACCCGCACCCGGACGCTGCTCCGGCGGCTGCGGGACGAGGGCGGAGTGGTACGGGAGTTCCTGCTGGAAGACGGCGAGGGGAGCTTCCTGGTGCTGCTACGATCGTGAGGCGCTGCGGCGCGCACGCTCCCGGCCCCAGGCGTCGAGCACCGCCCCGTCCACCAGGGCGACCGATGCGACCTTGGTCGTGTGATCGATGCGCCACGTGAGGCGAATCATGCGGTCATGCCGGATCCACTGCATCATCCACTGCGGTCCCTGCACCTTGGCGCCGACGCGGCCGTAGCGGGATTCGAGTCCGCTGCGCCACTGGTCGAGCTGGTCGGGCGCCACCTCGCCGGACAACGTGACCACACTCGCTACGCTGTCGACGGCCGACAGCCACAGCTCTACCGGGCCGCCGAAGTCGGGATCGGTCAGGGTCGACCTGCACTCGCGGATCCGACGGTCTACCCGCGCGCGCTCGCACTTGAGTCGAGTGCCGTCGAGTCGTTCGACCTGTGCCGCGATGTCACCCAGGCGCTCGCCGGCCCGGAAGCCGTGGAACTCGAGCGCGGTGGTGTCGCGAATAGCCGACTGCGCGGCCGCCGTCCCGGCTGCGCCGAAGACGAGGCAGAGTGCGATGGCCAGGGCGATTCGAAGCGAACCCGACATGTGCGATCCTGCTGGCAGCTAAGGAGGTAGTTGACCACCGAAGGAGAAGGACCGCAAGAACCAAGCCCTGTCCCCGGTTGTCGGGGAGAGGGCCGCGGTTCTTGCGGGCCGGGTGCGGTGGAGCGCCGAGAGGGCGCCGGTCGGTCAGACCTTCCGCACGTTGGCGGCCTGGAGTCCTTTGGGACCTTCGACGACTTCGAACTCCACGTTGTCGCCCTCTGACAGCGAGCGGAAGCCCTCCGCGACGATCGCCGTGTGGTGAACGAACACGTCCTTGCCGCCGTCCTGCGCGATGAAGCCGAACCCCTTCGCGTCGTTGAACCACTTGACCGTGCCCTTCGGCATTGCCACGACCTCATGAAGATGGAGCCCGACGGCTCCGGGGAACCCCGGCCCTCGTGGCCGGGGCGTGAACAAAAAGGCCGACCGACACGAGGTGCGGGCGGCCGCATGTAGCCGAGTTCTACGCGGGCTGGACCGGGTGATGCATAAGGATAAGGTTCGGCCCGGCGAGAAGGTTGTCAAGACGGCCGACCCTCACCGCAGCACCACGCCCGCCTTCTTCAGTTCGTGGCCCAGCAGCCACCGCTTCGCCTCGAGCCCGCCGCTGTACCCTACGAGGCTTCCATCTTTGCCGACCACCCGGTGGCAGGGAACCAGGATGGCGAGGTGGTTGGCGGCGATCAGCCACCCGATCTGGCGGGGGTGGAGTCCGGTCGCCCGGGCGACGTCGTCGTAGGAGCGAGTCTCGCCAAACCGGATTTTGCGGAGCGCCTTGTACACGGCCACCTGGGCCCGGGACAGGTCGAACCACTGGCGCAGGTGTCTGGGAAAGGCGAAGGGCGGGGGCGACCCGGCGAAATACGCGTCGAGCCAGTCGGTGCTGCGGGCGCAGGGCCCCTGGATGATGTGAAGCTCGGGCACGGCCGCGCGCAGGCGGACGGTCCAGCGGATGCGGTCGGCGCGGTGCGGAAACTCGACCGCGAGCGGACCTTCCGCGCACTCGATGACGGTGAGGGCGCCGATCGGTGACGCGTAGGACGTCCACTCCACGCGCACGGTGGGCTCCGCAGGCCGGGGATACTGGGAAACGTAGCGCCCGCTTAGCTTCCACGCATGTCCGCCCCTCAGACGCTCGTCGTCCGCACGTTTGTGGACCGGGCCGAAGGTCTGTCCCACTTCGTGCTGCGCGCCGGCGAGGCACCCCGCCTGCTTGCGTTCGACGACGCGCTCGGCTGTCCCGTCGAGACGGCGCTGGCCGCGCTGGAGTGGACCGGTGCGGTGGGCATTCTCATGGACGACGACCTGCTGCACGCGTCCCGGCTCACGGCCGAGACGGCCGCGGCGGTCATCGAGCGAAAGACCCAGGGCAACCGCCGCTTCGTCTATCTCGGCCCGCGGCTCGACGCACCTCCGATGGATGTGTTCGAGGGCGCCGTCCTGTTCGACGAGCCGGGGGTGAAGGCGGTGGAGTTCACCGAGCGCGCGCACGCGCTGGCGCACTTCCTCCGGGCTACCTCCGGCGCGGGGGCACTGCTCGCGCTCCTCGGCCGCCGTGCCCCCGAGATCCGTCACCTGCGCCGCTGGCTCGGCCCCGTGATCAAGGAGCTGGACTATCCCCGGCCACTGATGGCCGGATGGTTCGCCGCCAGCGCGGCCGGGTGCCTGTTCGGCCCCACCGAGGGCGAACCCAATTACCGGTACATCGAGGCGGGTCTCGAGTCATGACCGGCCCCAGCGCTCATGTCGACAACTTGAAATGCACATCTCCACATCCTGTGGATGAGGGCGGTAGGTAGCAGCCGCACTGCAGGTTATTTGTCCACACTCGACCCACTCCAGAGAAGCGTAACCCGAAGAAATACAGGCACTTGCGGGATCGGACACCGCGCGCGATGTTCACGTGCGGTTTTTTTGGCGACGTGCCGGAACTCCCCGTTCTGGTGCGGAGCCGGGAACCGGGGCGAGTCGAGTTTGCGGGGGAGGCGCCGATGCTTCGCGTGTCGGCGTCCGCTGATCCCGGTGGCCATCGACTCGGTCCAGGCAAAGCCAGTCGCGCGCTTTGCCCTCTCCGATCCGGCGCCTCGGAGAGCCGTGCGAAGGGTTGGTCCGCGACCCGATCCGACTCGCAGCGCTCACATAGACGAACCAGGTGGGACGGCCATCCGGCCTGGGGATCGTTACCGAGGCCCTGCCTCTGCCCTCCCGGGTGCAACGCTCGGTGGCTGGCGGGAGAAGAACGGCGGCCATCGCGCCCCGACCCCGGAAAGTCCGTGTGCGGGACGGCCGCCTAGCCACGACTAGGCGGCTGTTCCGCTTTCAGGGCCGAAGACCATTCCGCTCCGAACTCGCCTGCCCCGCGGTATACCCGCCGCCGATCCAGCTGCCATATGCGCGCGCTGAACAGCTCGGCCCCCGCGAAGTTTGCCGGCTCGCGCAGGGCCTGGGCCATGCTCGCGCTCTTGGCGCTGGCATCGTCGGCATAGTGGAGGATCTCGGCCTCGAGGGTCAACGGCTGCACCGGCGCGCCGAACTCGAGCTTGCCGTGATGCGAGAGGACGAGATGAAGGAGCAGGTCCAACTCCGCCGCGTTGCAAGGGGCCTCCGGCACCTCGCGCAGCCGGCGATCGAGCATGCGGGCGCCCAGCATCACATGGCCGAGCAAGATGCCGGCGGGGGTCAGATCGAAGGGGCCGCGCCAGGTGTACGCCTCGAGCTTGCCGATGTCGTGCAGCAGCGCTCCAGCGAGCACCAGATCGGGATCGGCGTCGGCCACCGCGGCAATGGATTGTCCGATGCTGGCTACCTCGAACGTGTGGCGCAGGAGCCCGCCAAGCGCCGCATGATGTCCGACGGGACTGGCGGGACACTGCTCGTACTGACGGCGAAAGTCAGCATCGTCGTAGAAGAGGGCGACCACCTGCGCAATTCGAGCCGCGCGGATGGTCGAGCGCCAGCGGTCGATTGCGATCCAGCAAGAGCCGACGTCGGTGAGCGCGGGCAGCAGCGCGCGACGATCTACCTGCTCGGGCGGGGCGCGACAGATGCTCTCCACGTCGAGTTGGCGGCGCCCCCGGTACGCGCCCACTCGGCCCGCCACCTCCACGACGTCACCGCGCGCCAGCCCGGCTACGCGCTGCTGCGATTGTTCCCAGAAGGGGGCGCTTGGAAGCCTCCCGGTTGCGTTGCCCAGCGTGAGCAAGGTGGCGTTGCGGCCGCCGAGCACCCGCCGCTCGACCTCGAGCACGAGCAGCTGACTGCGGATCCGGGCGCCCGGCTCGAGCGTCGTGAGGCACGCCGGGGTCAGCGGTGACGGCGTCATGCTGACCGGGCCCTTCTCGCGCCGCGGTATCCGTTGACGCTGCCCGCCCGATGGCCGCTCTCGCGCCGTCGGACTAGCTTGCCCAGCATGAGTGTGTCCCCCCACCTGCTGGTCCTCGAACAGGACGCCGAGCGGCGGCGGCTTGTGGTAGGCGCGCTGCGCGCCGCGGGTTTCAAGGTGTTCGAGACCGACGACGCCCGGGTTGCCGCGGAGGCGCTCGAGGCGGGCGGGTTCGACGCGATCGTGGCTTCGCTTTCACTCCCCGAGCTGGACGCCGGCACCCTGCGAGCTGCGATCTGTCCATGGGCACCGGGCTCGCCCGTCTCCCTTGACGCCGCCGAGCGGGTACACATCGCGCGGACGCTGGCGTACACCGCCGGGAATAGGCGCCAGGCCGCGCTCGTTCTCGGGATATCGCGCTCGACGCTGCTCCACAAGATCCGCAAGTACGGACTGGACCACACCGGCGGGAAGCGGCAATCAGAGGCGCGGGGAGAGGTCTGATGCAGATTGGGAAGGCCGGACCGACGACGATTCTGACGCTGCTCTTGGTGTGGGCCGCAACCGCGCCGGCGCAAGCGCAGGCCGCGCGGCCGATTCCGGCCGGGACGGCGGCCCAGGGCACCCTCAGCTTCGACGGGCACGCGTCCGCCGGCGACTTCACGGGCACGACGAGCACGCTGACCGGGGAGATGACCGGAGGCGCCGCGCTCGACGCGGTACGGGGATGGGTGGAGGCGCCGGTGGCGACCCTCAAGACCGGCAACGACCGGCGCGACCGCGATCTGAACAAATCGATGGAGACCGAGAAGTATCCTACCATGCGGTTCGACCTCGAGAGCGTGGCGGGGGGCGGAGCGGGCGACAGTGTGCCGGTGACGCTCAAGGGGCGGCTCACGCTGCACGGAGTCACGCGCCCAGTGGAGCTGCCCGGGTACGCCGTGCTCGGCACGGACCAAGCGCGCATCCACAGCGATTTCCCGGTCAACCTGAAGGACTACGGGATCGGCGGGCTGACCAAGCTGATGGGGATGCTCCGGATGTACGAGGACATCAAGGTGCGCGTGGACGTGACGTTCCGCTCTGCTCAGTGAGTGGACTGGCTCGGAGCGCATAGAGGCCTCCGAGCCCGGCCGGCGAAGGTGCCGTCTTCCTCCGCGCGACCGCATGAGCCTACCGCACCACTCGGAGACGGCCCAGGCGGGACACGACCACCTGACGATGGCTGTTGCCCCGCTGTAGCCGGTACGTGGCGTTTGCCACGCCACGGGGGAGCCCGGTCGGCGCGAACACCAGGGGGTACGCCGGTCCTTCGAGCGAGACTCCGAGGGTGGCCGGCCCCGCCGCCCGCCACACGACCAGCGTATCCCGTCCGTTGAAGAGGCGCACGACCAGCGACTCGGGGAACACCTCGAGCTGCGTGGACCGGGTGCGCACGATGGCGGTGAACCGGGCGACCCGGTGGGCGGCCATCAGCTCTCGGGCCGCCCGCTCGGTATAGATCCCGGCGAGGAGCGCCGCCCCCGAGGGCACCGCGACCGCCGCCAGGACGGCGATGACGGCCAGGGTGATCAGCAACTCCACCAGCGTGGCTCCTCGTTGCATGGACGGATGCTACTGGAGGTGCCTCGCGAACCCGGCAGCTTTTTCCTGCCAATAGCGTCCAAAACCTGCCGCA
The DNA here is from genome assembly GCA_041498715.1 of Gemmatimonadota bacterium. Taxonomy (GTDB): domain Bacteria; phylum Gemmatimonadota; class Gemmatimonadetes; order Gemmatimonadales; family GWC2-71-9; genus DASQPE01. The sequence goes on from JBGQIW010000011.1 coordinate 28,296, forward strand.
CTTGCTCCACGCTGATTGTCGGGCGATACTAACCGATAGTCCCCCTTACATGACCACCAGCTCCGGAGTGCGTTTGAGCGATTTCACGCCCCAGCGTCTCTTCGGAGATGCCCGGGGAGGCTCCTGGCACGAGGAGTTTCTCGAGCGTGCCCGGCTCGAGCGGGAGCGCGGCGACGACGCCGGGTCGCGCGGGGCGCTCGCCGGGTATCTCGTCGCGCGGCTGATCGAGCGCTCACTGGAGGGCACCGAGACGGACGAGGAGCGCCAGGCGCTCACCTGGCAGCTGGAAAGCGCGCTCCGATACGTGGGTGAGTTGGGGGACTCGGGAGCCGAGGCCCGGCACCTCGAAGGGATCATCGAGGCGCTCAAGACCGCGCACGGTGCGTGCACCGCCGCCGTGCGCCTGGCCCTGAATGCCTTCGCGTATTTCCTCGAGAACGAGGGGCGCCTGGCCGAGGCCCTGGACGTGCTCGGGCTGGCCGCGCGGACCCATTGGGCGCCGATCCCTCTGCAAGAGTTCACCACGATCGCGCTCGTTGCGGGCCGACTCAACCGCCTTCAGGCCCGGTTCGACGCGGCAACCGCGGCGTACATGGCGGCCGAGGAGAGCGCGGTCGCAGTGGACGACGCCAACGCCCGCCTGCTTTCCCGGCTCGGGCGGGCGCACGTGATGCGGTCCCAAGGCAATCTGCCAATGGCCAGGGCCGCGGTGGAGGGGGTCATCGCTGAGGCCGGAGCGCGCCAGCTCACGGACGTGCTCAGTCGCGCCTACGCGGACCTCGGCCATGTGCTCGCGGTCCAGGGTGACAGGCTCGAAGCTCTCAAGGCGACCTACGAAGCGTTCCGGCTCACGCACGACCCGGTGACGCAGATGCGGATACTGGGCGACCTTGGCGTCGAGCTCTCCGAGCTCGGGTTCCACGATGTGGCCCGGGTCGCGTTCGAGGTGGTGGTCGCGTCGAACACCAGCTTCATCGTCGAGACGAACGCCCGGGTCGAGCTAATGGACCTCGAATCGGCGGCGGGGAATCGCGTTGCGTTCGAGCGGCACAGGGTCGAGTTGAAAGAGGTGGCCGACCGTATGCCGCCGAGTATGGCGGTGGACTACAGGTACAAGATGGGCGCTGGCTTCGCCCGCTTCGGCCAGTTCGCACGCACTCGTGAAGCGTGGGCCGAAGGCATGCATCTGTCCGAGGCCCATCGTCTCAACGAGTGGTATTTCCGACTCGAGCGCCTGTGCCAGAACCTGGACGACGGCGCTCTCACACCGCCCTCCCACCCCCAGCCACAAGCCCCGCCGGCGGCCATCGCCGATCTCGCCGCCGGTCTGAGGGCTTATGCGCAGGGCGCGCTGGTCTGAGGGGGCGACTCAACAACGACGCGCCACGGGTCTCAATGCGGGCCGTTGGTGGGGCAGCCGGTAGCCGTATTCGAGCCCTGCGTCTCGCATGAGAAGCTGGGCTTGGGACCGGTGGGATCGGATGCACACGCGGTGAGCAGAGCGGCGGCCACGACGGCGGAGAACGCAAGCGCGCTGGAACGAGACATGGCACAATCCTCTTTGTGGGAGCGATCTCAGGGGAACGCGCCAAGTTGGGCGAAGCCTTCCGCGGGAAAAAGGTCCTTTTTGCGACATTGAGGGGCGCTTTTGCGACAAGTCCCGATATTGGCCGCCGTCCCGGGCGAACGCTTGTTCCGGCTCCATGCCGCCGAACCCGATGCTTATGAATGGGTTTCCGCGGGGAGTTGGGTGCAGGCAGTCACCCTGATCCGGACCCGCCCCATCGAGATGGCCGTCGTCGATCCCGGGCTCGGCGGCGAGCCGCGCTCAATCGAGATCGCCCGACTCCGCCAACACTTCCCGTCGCTGCCGCTCGTGGTCTACACGGCACTCGCGCCCGCAACGGCCGGGGTCCTGCTCGACCTCGGCCGCGCCGGTATCCGCCGGGTGCTCTTCCATCGGTTCGACGACGCGCCGGGCGCGCTCCGGCGCGCGCTGCACGCGGAGTTGGAGCAGAGCGCATCGCAGCGACTCATGCAGCAGCTGACCCAGGCCCTCCCCGAGCTGCCCGAGCCGCTGCGCGAGGCGCTCGAGGCGACGCTGCACACGCCCGGAGACGGCCCGACCGTGTCCGCCCTGGCCGAGCGGGCCCAACTCAAGCGGCGCACCTGCGAGCGATGGTTCGCCCGGCTGGGGCTCCCATCGCCCAAGATGGTGATGCTGCTGGCCCGGGTGCTCTACGCTCACCGGCTGCTGCTCGATCCGGGCTACACGGTCGAAGACGTCGCGCTCAAGCTCGGATACGCCCGCGCCAAGACGTTGCAGATGCACTTCCGCGAGGTCTTCGGCCTCACGGCCGGCGAAGTCAGGCTCTCCCTCTCGCCCGACGAAGCGATGCGCTTCATCGCCGACCACTACCTGCACCAGCCGAAGCAGGCGGCGTCGTGACTGCCCGCGTGCTGATAGTGGACGACGAGCCCTCGCTGCGGCAGGCGCTGGAGCGGGCGCTCCGCTCGTTCGGCTATCAGACCGCGGCGGCGGCCGATCCCGAGTCGGCGCGGCTGCTGCTCGCCGAGAAGAGGTTCGACGCAGTGCTGCTCGACCTCAGGCTCAAGCACGCGATGGGCGACGCGTTCTACCTCGCGATCGTTCACGAGTGGCCGTACCTCCGTCATCGCGTCGTCCTGATGTCGGGCGACCCATGGTCGATGCAGGAAGGCTGGCCGCCCGAGCTGCTCGCCTGCCCGGTGCTGGCCAAGCCGTTCACGCTCGATGGCCTCGCCGCCCTGATGGCCCGGATCGTCGCCCCAGACATCAGGAAGCACCACGGCGGCGCATGACGGTCGCGCTCTCGCCCCCGACTGCCGGCTCCGCGCTCGATCCCCTCGCCACGCTCCGAGAGTACCGATCCCTCGCGCCCTGGGGATTACGTGACCTGACCGCGCTCGCCGCGGGAATTCTGGACGCGTCCGGCGTAGTGCCCGTGAGCGCAGTGGCGCGGTCGCGGCCGACCGAGCGGACGATCCGGTTCTATGTCGCACGGGGCCTCGTGAGTCCGCCGGAGGGACGGGGCACGGCGGCCACGTACGGCTATCGCCATCTGCTCCAGGTGCTCGCCGTGAAGCTGCGGCAGATGGAAGGGGCGACCCTGGACGTGATCGTCCGGGAAATGGCCGGGGTCACCGGCGACGCGATCGAGCGGCGCGCCGCCGCGGCGCTGGGGACGCGGCTCCCCCCTCCCACCGCCTTGGAGCTCGAGCGGGTGCGGGGCGGCGGGCGCGGCCGCGTCGGCCGCGCGCTGGAAGCCTGGCTGGCGCCGCCGCCGGCCGCCACGAGCGCGGAGGCTTCCAGCTGCCGGCGGATCCCGGTGGCCGCGGGGGTCGAGCTGCTGGTGGACGAGCGGCACCCCGCACTCCGTCGACCTGAGGCCGCGGCGGCGCTGGTGGCCGCCCTCCGCGTGTCGCTTGAGGGTCTGCTCCGCCCGGAGTGACCCGCCGGACCTCGCCCTTCCCGGAGCGCGTTCCCCTCGCCGCCTTCGTCACTCCTCACCACCGGAGGACGCATACATGCTGATTCTGCTATTGGTCGTCGCCGCCGCGATCGCGCTCTGGGTCATGGGCGCCTACAACTCGCTCGTGGCCCTCAAGAACCGCGTCGTGAACGCCTGGAAGCAGATCGACGTGCAGCTCAAGCGGCGGCACGATCTGATCCCGAACCTCGTCAACACGGTGAAGGGCTCGATGGACTTCGAGCGCTCGACCCTGGAGGCCGTGATCTCGGCCCGGAACAAGGCGGTCTCGGCGGCGGGCGTGAAGCAGACGGCGCAGGCCGAGGGCGAGCTGACCCAGGCGTTGGGCCGGTTGTTCGCGCTGACGGAGAATTATCCGGACCTCAAGTCCAACCAGAACGTGCTCCAGCTCCAGGAGGAGCTGACCAGTACCGAGAACAAGATCAGCTTCGCGCGCCAGCTCTACAACGACACGGCCACCGACTACAACACCAAGCAGATGCAGTTCCCGACCAACCTCGTGGCCGGTCTCGCGAAGGCGTCACCCGCCGAGCTGTGGCAGATCGAGGACGCCGCCGAACGGGCGGTGCCGACGGTCGACCTCTCGAGCCCGAAGCCGCCGGCGGCGTGAGCGACGCCAACCTCTTCGCGCAGCAGGAGTCCAATCGCCGGCGCTCGGTCTGGCTGGTGGCCGGCTTCATCTTTTTTTTCGCCTGGGTCGGCTTCGGGGGCGATGTTGCCTGGGCGCTCCTCAGCCGAGGCGGGCCCGAGGGGCACCAGCACGTCGTGCCCGTGATCGGCATCGTGACCACGCTGGTCGCCGCCGGGATCTGCTGGTACTCCTGGCGCTACGGGTCCGAGCGCATCCTCTGGGCGACGGGAGCTTGGGAGCTCATCGAGCCGGCGACGCCGGAGCAGAAGCAGCTCGTCAACGTGGTGGAGGAGATGGCGATCGCCGCCGGGCTTCCAAAGCCGAGGATCTGGATCGTGCCGGACGACGACCCCAACGCGTTCGCCACCGGCCGGGACCCCGCCACGGCGAGCATCGCGGTGACGGAAGGGCTCCTCAAGACGCTCAACCGCGACGAGCTCCAGGCGGTGGTGGCGCATGAAATGGCGCACGTGCAGAACCTCGACACCCGGCTCATGACGCTGCTCGCGGCGATGGTCGGAGCGATTGCGCTGATGTCAGACGGGCTGGGCCGCATGACGCGAGGGGGAGGGCGGACCCTGGGGAACGTAGCGGAGAAGGAGAGTGACAGCGGGAAGGGCGGTAACCCCCTCGGCATTCTGGTGCTGGTGCTGTGGCTGCTGACGCTCGTGGTCGCGCCGATCGTGTCCCGGCTCATGGCGATGGCAGTGAGCCGCAAGCGGGAGTATCTCGCCGACGCCACGGGAGCGCAATTCACGCGCAACCCGGATGCGCTCGCCTCCGCGCTGGAGAAGCTCACCGCGGCGGCGGCGCCCACCCGGGCGCTGACGCAGGGTGCGGCGCATCTCTGTATCGTGGATCCGACGGGGAACAACTTCGCGGAGAAGGAGGGGTTCCTCGGGGATCTGTTCGCCTCACATCCGCCGATCGCTCAGCGAATCATCCGGCTGAAGGGCATGGCCTATCAGGCCGCGAAGCAAGTAGCCGCGGGCCAGCAGCAGTAATCCGCCCTCACTCCCTTTCCAGCACGGCGAGTATCTCGCTCACGAAGGTCCCCGGATCGAACGGCAGCATCATCACATGGTCGCAGCCCTCGGCGGCAGAAGCGCCGGTCTCGCCGGCCGCGAGGGCTACAAGCCGGTAACGCCGGTCGGCGGTGGGGCGGAACCCCGCCAGCGGGTCGGCGGCGGAGGCGCCCCCCGCCGCCGCGACCAGCACCAGCGTCACGTGGGCCGACCGAACCGCCTGGTCCAGCTCGGCCGACGTCGTTGCCCGGACCACGGCGAACCCCGCGGTCCGGAGCAGCAGGGTAGCCACGCGCGCCGGGTCCTCGGGCAGCGCAAGCACGGCGGTGCCGCGGTTCACGTCGCGCACGGCGCCACCCACGCTCAGGTCGAGCATCCGGAGCCCCGCGAGATACTCGGTGGACGGGGCGTCGCGAAGGTCGCGGATTTTGCGGAGGATGTCGCGGATCCGATCGAGCGAGACCTTGATGGCCGTGAGGGCTTCGCCGGTCTTCTCGTCGGAGGTCCCGTGGAGCAGGAGCTCGACTTCGGCCGAGGCGGCCATGAGCGGGTTGTTGATCTCGTGATGCAGGGTCACCGTGAGCTCGGCCACCGCCGCAAGGCGCTCCGCCCGCAGCCGGTCCCGCTCGGCGGCCGCGAGGGCCTCGCGCAGCGCTCGATTCCGTCGCACCCGCTCCATCACCTGAGGCAGGAGATCGGCGAACGCGGAGTCCTTCGCCAGGTAGTCGTCGGCGCCCAGGCGGAGGGCCTTGGCCGCGAACGACTCGTTCCCATGGGCGGTGACGAGCACGACCGAGGGAGGCTGCGCCCGCCCCCGCAGGGCCTCCAGGACCTCGAGGCCGCTCACATCGGGCAGCTGCTGGTCCAGCAGCACGACGTCGGCGTCGGCGGCCGAGACCAGCGCGGCGTGGCCGGTGGCGACGTGCGTCGACGAGGTGAATCCGTGGGCGTGGAGGACCTGCTGGATCAGCCGGGCCATCGCGGGGTCGTCGTCCACCAGCAGGATCCGGAGTGCGGCCCGCTCGGGGCTCCCCGCTCCAGCCGGCCCGCTCACGTCCGCTGGTCGTCGAGGAAGACGAGCGCTGCGCGGCGGCCGACGACGGCGCCAAGCGCGGCATAGACGGCAGGGTCGAGCACGGTGCCGACGAGATCGTTCATCCGCTCGACGGCCACGGCGTGCTCCATCTTCTCCTGGTAGGGGCGCGAGGTCGTGAGAGCGTCGTAGATCTCCACCGCCCCGATGATCCGCGCGCCGAGCGGGATGGCCTCACCGGCCAGGCGGTCGGGGTAGCCCTTGCCGTCCCAGCGCTCGTGATGGCTCCGGACGAACGAGATCACCTTCGCGAGGTGGACCAGCGGGGAGAGGATCTGCGACCCGACGACCACGTGCTGCTTTACGTGCTCGTACTCCGGGTCGGTGAGCGGTCCCTGCTTGCCGAGCACCTCCTCCCGGATGCCGATCTTGCCGATGTCGTGGAGCCGGCCGCCGGTCCGCACCAGCTCGACCTCCTCGTCGGAGCGACCCATCTCCGCCGCCACCATCGCGGACATGTCGGCGACCCGGGCGGAATGGCCCCGGAGGTACGGATCCTTGGCTTCCAGCGCATTCACCAGCGCCTCAAGCGTGGCGAGCGAGATGCGCTCCAGGTTCTGGCGCTCAAACTGGACCTCGGCGGTGCGCACCGCCACCTCTTCCTTGAGCCACTTATTGAGCTGCTGGCTCTCGAGCCGGGTCTTGCGCTGCGCCAGCGCGCGCTGGATCGCCCGTCCGAGGTGGGCGATGTCGATCGGTTTGGTGAGATAGTCCATGGCGCCGCGCTGCATGCACAGGGCGGCGCTGGTGGCGTCGTTGACGGCCGTCAGCATGAGCAGGGCGAGCTGAGGCTCGAGCTCCATGATCTGAGGGACCAGCTCGATGCCGCTCAGGCCAGGCAGGTTCACGTCCAGGAGCATGCAGGTGACCTTGTGCCGGCGCAGGCCGTCGAGCGCCTCTTCGCCGGTGCCGGCGGTCAGGACCTCGTAGCCCTGCTGCGTCAGAAACTTCCGGAGGGCGTTGCGGATCGACTCTTCGTCGTCCACAACCAGGATGATTACCGGTCCGTCGGCTATGGGCACATGGGCTCCGTTACGACGACGCGGTCGCAAGCGGTCGAACCGAACACGCCGGCCCGGGAGGCGACCACCGGCCGGCGCGAACGGACTCAGAGGGAGGGTAGCGGGAACCTACGGGAGCGGGACGGGTTGGTCAACGCCGGGCGGCTGGCGGCTACTCCGCGAAGTCCACGGCGACCCGATGGGGGATCACGCCGGCCCGGTGCCCCTCGGCGAGGAGCCGTTCCACGGCGGCCCGCCCGCGCGGGCCGTAATCCACGGTCCATTCGTTCACGTACATCCCCACGAAGGCGTCGGTCCGCTCGTCGGTCAGGCCCCGGTTGAACCGCTTGGCGTGCGCGAGCGCCGGCGCCCGGTGCTCGAGGCCGTATACGATGCTGGCCTTGAGATCGCGCGCGATCTGCCGGGTCACGGCGGCGCCGAGATCGCGGCGCACGACGTTCCCACCGAGCGGGAGCGGCAGGCCGGTCAGCGCGAGCCACCAGGCTCCGAGGTCGGTCCAGAGCGAGAGGCCCTGGTCGGCGAACGTGAGCTGGCCCTCGTGGATCAGGAGCCCCGCGTCCACCTCCCCCGCTTGCACCGCGTCCTCGATCCGGTCGAACGGCAGGATCACCTCGGTGAACGCCGGCTGGAAGAGCTTGAGCGCGAGATAGGCGGTGGTCAGCTTGCCCGGGACCCCGATCCGGCGACCCTCCAGAGCCGCGCGCGGGTCGGCGGGCGCGGGTGCGCGGGAGACCAGACGGGGGCCGTAGCCGTCGCCCATGGAGGCGCCGCTCCCCAGCAGGGCATAGCGGTCGGCCACGTACGCGTAGGCGTGGATCGAGATGGCCGAAACCTCGAGCTCGCCGGCAAGCGCGCGGCGGTTCAGGCTCTCGATGTCGGACAGCTCGTGGACGTACCGGAGATCACCGGTCTCGAGCTTGCCCTCGGCGAGCGCGTAGAACATGAATGCGTCGTCGGAGTCGGGGCTGTGGGCAATCCGGATGGTCTGGGGCATGGAGGACAGTACACTGTTCACTGTTTACTGTTCACGGCCTTTTCCGCCTGCTTCCTGAACGCGTCGATGGCCGGCTGGTGCTCCCGGTACTCGGGCCGGTTGGCCTTCTCCTCCGCCCCCAGGTGCGCCAGGAAATCGCGATAGGCCTGGCGGCGCATGGTGTCGTTCTGCGCCAGGTCGGCGGCGGTGCCGCGGATGAGGTAGCCGAAGAGATGGCCCGGCTGAGCCGCCTCGATCGTGTCGGCCAGGGCGAGCGCGGCGGGCACGCCGCCCGCCTGGAGCAGCAGCAGCGCCGCGTGGTACCGGGCGTCGATGTCCACGGTGTCGAGCTGGCTGTAGGCGCCGAGGGCCATGGGGGTGAACGTGGCGACGGTGCCGCTGTCGCCCCGCTCCGCGGCGGACATGATCCGGTTGAAGAGGCGGTCGAAGCGCTCGCGCGGGGACATGGCGCTGATGTCCGGCGCGGGGCCGGCGGACCGGCCGCTGGTGAACGGCGCCGCGGCGCCGGGGTTGGCCATGTCCGGAACGACGGGCGCGGCGGTGCCGCGCTCCACCCGCCAGACGATCGCGGCCACCAGCAGGACCGCGAGCCCGCCGGCGACGATCCAGGCCGTCTGCTCCGACCTTGCCGCCGTTCCGCCGGCCGGCGCCGCCCCGGGCCCGACCGGCTGCCCGCACCGATGGCAGAAGCGGGCCCGGCTCGAGAGCTCGGCGGAGCAGGCGGCACAGCGGCGCGGGCCCAGGACCGCACCGCACCGGGCGCAGAAGGCTCCGGACGCCTCGGCGCCGCAGGCCGGGCAGCGGCCGCGGCCAGAGGCCGGGAGAGCGGCGGAGGGTTGATCGGACATACTGGCGCAGCAAGGTAATGGAGCCACGAGGGCCGGGCGAGCGGGCACCGGCCTCGCGCTGCGGGTAGGGCGTTCTTAGCTTCCTCCCGACTCCTCATCTTCGAGGTCGCATGACTCCGACGCCCGGCCGCCCGGCGCGGGAAACGTTCCCCGCCGACCTGAGCGGCGCCGGCAAGCGGGACATCAAGGAACTGGCCGAGAAGTTCGGCGTGGACTTCCTCCGGCTCCAGTTTACCGACATCCTCGGCGTGAACAAGAACGTCGAGGTGCCCCACATCCAGTTCGACAAGGCGCTCGACGGCGAGATCATGTTCGATGGGTCCTCCATCGAGGGCTTCGTCCGGATCGAGGAGTCGGACATGCTGCTCAAGCCGGATCTCTCCACGTTCCGGTTGCTGCCCTACGACGACGAGGGCGGCCGGGTGGCGCGGCTCCTCTGCGACATCCATACCCCCGACGGCGAGCCTTTCGTCGGCTGCCCGCGGCACACGCTCAAGCGGCAGATCGCGCGCGCGCGGAAGCTCGGCTACACCATGATGGCTGGATGCGAGGCCGAGTTCTTCCTGTTCGAGATGGGGGCCGACGGGTCGCCCACGACGACCACGCACGACTCGGGCGCCTACTTCGACCTCACCCCGGTGGATCGGGGGGAGGAGATCCGGCGGGTGATCGTGGAGCACCTGGAGCTCATGGGCTTCGAGGTAGAGGCGGCCCACCACGAGGTGGCTCCGGGTCAGCACGAGGTGGACTTCCGCTACGCCGACGCGCTCACCACCGCCGACAACCTGGCCACCTTCCGGTTCGTGGTCCGCGACGTCGCGCGGCGCTACGGCTTTCTCGCGTCGTTCATGCCCAAGCCGATCCAGGGACAGAACGGGAGCGGCATGCACACGCACCAGTCGCTCTTCCGGAGCCCGAAGGAGAATGCCTTCCTCGACCCCAAGGCGGAGCACCAGCTTTCCCGGGTCGCGCTGTTCTACATCGAGGGGCTGCTCCAGCACGCCCGCGGCTTCTGCGCCATCACCAATCCGCTCATCAACAGCTACAAGCGTCTGGTGCCCGGCTACGAGGCGCCGGTGAACGTCGCCTGGTCGATGCGCAACCGCTCGCCGCTGGTCCGGATCCCGGACCGGCGGGGCCTGAGCACGCGGTGCGAGCTGCGCATGCCCGATCCGTCGGCCAATCCCTATCTCGCCCTCACCGTGCAGCTCGCGGCGGGACTCGACGGCGTGGAGCACAAGCTCGAGTGCCGCGAGCCGGTCAACCGCAACATCTTCCGGATGAGCTTCCGGGACCGGCGCAAGTATCGCATCGACGAGCTGCCGCGCGACCTGCATGAGGCGCTCGAATATTTCGAGAAGGATGCCGTGATCAAGGAGGCGCTGGGCGAACACCTCACGGAGCGGTTCCTCGAGGCCAAGCGCGAGGAGGTGGCCCAGTACAATCTCCAGGTGAGCCGGTGGGAGATCGACAGATACCTCGGACGGTACTAGGCGCCTCCGCCCTGCTGCTGGATCTCGACGGCACGTTGTACGTCTCGGGCGCGGCGGTCCCGGGGGCGCCCGAGACGCTGGCGGCGCTCCGCCGTGCGGGCATCCCGTTCCGCTTCGTCACCAACACGACCAGCCGCCCGCGGGCGGGGCTGGTAGAGCGACTGCGTGGCTACGGCTTCGCGGCCGAGCCCGAGGAGGTGCTGACGCCGGTGATCGCGGCGGCACGCATCGCCGGCGCCCGCGGCTCGAGCCTGCTCGCGCCGTTTCTCCCCCCGCCCGCGCTGGCCGATCTCGCCGGCTTCGAGCTCATCGGCGGCATGTCGGGACAGCCGGCGGCCCGGACCCCGGACGCCGTGCTCATCGGCGATCTCGCGGAGCAATGGACCTACGCGCTCCTGCAGGAGGCCTTCGGCTACGTGCTCGACGGCGCGCTCCTCATCGCGCTCTCGCGCGACCGCTACTGGCGCCGCGGCGACACCCTCGCGCTCGACGCGGGGCCGTTCGTCGCCGGTCTCGAGTACGCCACGTCGCGCAGCGCGATCCTCGCGGGGAAGCCGAGCCCGGAATTCTTCCGCGCCGCGGCGGCCGGTCTGCTCCCCGGCGCTGCGGACGGCGGCGTGGCGATGATCGGCGACGATCTCTGGTCCGACGTGCGTGGGGCCCAGGAGGCGGGGTATCGCGGCTGGCTGGTGCGCACGGGCAAGTTCCGGGAGGACGCGCTCGGCGCGAGCGGCATCGTGCCCGACCGCCTCCTGGCGAGCATCGCGGATCTGCGCGAGGCGGCGGAAGGGCTCGCGGCGTGACCGCGGCCCGGCGCGCGGCGCTCTGGCTCCTGCTGGGCGCCGCGCCGGTCCGGGCACAGGTCCCCACCGACTCGGCGCCGCCGCCGGTCATCCGCGGCGTCATCATCGACCGGCAGGACATCTTCGAGCCCGATGAGGCGAGGGCCAGCTCGCTCGCCCGCTTCGGCAACGCCATCCATTCGACCACCCGACGCCGGGTGATCCAGCGGGAGCTGCTCTTCGCGCCGGGCCAGCCGTTCGACTCCGCCCGAGTGGCCGAGACCGCCCGAAATCTGCGCGCACTCGGGATCTTCCGCCGGGTGCTCATCGACAGCATCCACACCGACTCGGGCACCGTCCTCAGGGTCACGACCAAGGATGGCTGGAGCACGCGGCCGCAGCTCGATTTCAGCAGCACCGGCGGTCAGACCGCGTGGTCGGTCGGGATCCAGGAGCTCAACCTGCTGGGCAACGCGGCCTTCGCCGCGCTCAGCTACGCCCACACCCCGGACCGGAACGCGCTCACCCTCTCGTTCTACCAGCCTCGGGCCGTCGCCAACCGGGTTTATGTCACGGCAGGTTACCAGTACCGGACCGACGGCCGGTCGTTCACCGCGGGCGTTGGCCAGCCGTTCTTCAGCTACGCCTCGCGCGCGGCGCTCACCGTCGGCGCGATCGATTTCGACGGCGATGTGCTCCGCTTCTTCGACGGGAACCCCGTGGCCGGGCAGGTGCTGCGCCGGCGATACGATCTGGTGCGGGCCGACGGCGCCGTGGCGCTCGCCGCCTCCTCGAGGTCGTTCGTGCGACTGGGACTGCTCGCGCAGGTGCGGCGGGACGACTTCCTCGACACGAGCCTGGTTGCGTCGTTGCCGTTCCCCCACTTCGTCACCGGCGCGGCCGGGCCCTACATCTGGCTCAACCGCGCGTCGTTCCTCGTCGTCCACAACTTCCGCAGCTTCGCCCGGGAAGAGGACGTCGACTTGAGCCCGGTCCTGTTCGTCGGCACCTACGCGACGCCGAGCGCATTCGGCTACGACCACGACGGCTTAGGGCTCCAGAGCAACGTGGGCGCCGGGATACGGACGCCGGGCGGGTTCGTCGCCGTCGGCGCGAGCGCCAGCGGACGGGTGACGTCGGCGGGACTCGACTCCGGAACGGTCGTCGTTACGGGACGCTGGCTGGCGCAGATGTCCCGGCTTCACTCGCTCGTCGTGCTGGGCCAGCTCGGCTGGCAGAAGACCCCGGTCCCGGGCAACGAATTCGACCTCGGCCTCGGCCAGGGCCCGCGGGCGTTCTACGCTCACGCGTTCACCGGCGACCGCCTGGTGAACCTCCTGGTCGAATACCGCTGGACCATGCTCGAAGATCTCTGGGACGCGCTCGGCGTCGGCCTGGCGGGCTTCCTCGACCACGGAGGCGCGTGGTACTCCGGCTCGCCCCGGCGCAGCGGAACCGACGTGGGCTGGGGCCTCCGGCTGGGGCC